>JBBQXL010000004.1:0-70998 GCA_038209695.1 Hyphomicrobiales bacterium | reverse complement strand
GCTCCGACATCGCTGGGCTGGCTCTTGCGCTCCCTGCCGGCAAGCCCCAGGCCCGGGTTCGAACCAACTGACAACCGGCGCAATCCCTCGCGTCATTGGTCGCATCACCATGCAGATTTCGTCCAGATTCGCCCGCCGCTTTTTCGGGCAACCAGTCATCAGCCTCGCCGCCACGTTGCCGCTGCTGGCAGGGTTGATGCTGGCCTCGCCGTCGCCGCTCAAGGCCGAGGAGCCCGCCGCGCCCGCCACCGAAGACGGAACGGCCAAGGGCAAAGAAGGCGGCGTCATGATTCAAGTGCCGCAATCGCCGGCCATGACGGCGCTCAAGATCGGTTATCTCCGCGAAATGGGCGAGCATCCGCGACCGGCTTCGCGGCTCGATGTCGAGCCCAAGGATGGCGGCATCGCCGGCGCTAAGATGGCCATCGAGGAGAACAACGCCGGCGGCCGCTTCACCGGCCACGACTACAGTCTCGATGTCAGCACCGTCTCCTCGGCAGACAAGGCGGTCGAGGCGTTGCAGCAGTTCCTCGACAGCGATCATCATTACATCGTGGTCGACGCCTCGGCCGACACGCTGCTCAAGATGGCCGACTGGGCCAAGGGCAGGGACGTCCTGCTGTTCAATATTAGCGCCACCGACGTGTCGCTCAGGCAAGAAAACTGCCGCGCCAACGTCATGCATATCGTGCCGGACCGCTACATGCTTGCCGACGCGCTGGCCCAATATCTCGTCACCATGAAATGGACCAACTGGTTGCTGGTGCACGGCTCGACGCCGGGCGACCTCGCTTATGCGGACGCCATCAAGCGCGCCGCCGTCCGCACCGGCGCCACCATTGTCGATGTGCGCGAGTACAAGGACACTTCAGGGGGCCGGCGCGACGACGTCGGCACCATTCCGCCGGCCAACGAGGAAAGCCTCGCTGGCAAGCAGGCCAGCCTCAACGCCACCGTGCCTGCCGCCCCCGACTATCAGGTCATCGTGGTCGCCGACGAGGATCAGATCTTCGGTCCCTTCATGCCCTATCGTGGCGGCGCCGATCCGCGCCCGGTGGCCGGCACCACCGGTCTCATCGCCACCACCTGGAGCGCCGGCCATGAGAAATGGGGCGCGACCCAGGCCAACAACAATTTCGAGAAGGATTTTCACCGCCTGATGCGGCCGCTCGATTATCAGGCCTATGTGGCCACCCGCGCCATCGGTGAAGCCGTGACCCGCAACGCCGACGGGGATTTCGCCACTGTGGACGCCTTCATTCACGGACCCGAGCTTCAGCTCGCGCCGTTCAAGGGCATTAAGCAGCAGTTCCGTCCGTGGGACGGGCAATTCCGCCAGCCGATCATCATCGCCACCGACAAGGTTCCGGTCTCCTTCTCGCCGCAAAGCGGCTTCCCGCATGCGAGCCACCCGGACGTCGAGGTGGACACGCTCGGCATCGACGAGCCCGACAGCCTGTGCAAGATGTGAGGCGCGCCTGATCGCGCTGCTGGCCGCGGTCAGCGCTCCGCCGTGGCGGTGATCAAATTGCCCTTCTCGTCGAGCAAGGGCACGTTATAGCCCTCCAGGATCACGTTGATCTCGCTCTGGCTCTCGGCGATCAGCTTGTTGATCGTGTGCTTCCACTGCGGCTCATTCGGGCGCAGACCCATGGTGATACCGTAGATGGTGCTCGGTCCCGCGTTCTCCTTCACCAGCGGCACGAGTTCTAGCGCTACGTCCGCGCGCGGCGCGTAATAGCCGCCAACCGGCCCCCATAACAGTCCCGCATCGAGCTCGCCCGAGGCGATCTCGCCGATCATCGCCACGGCCGCCTTCGATGCGCTGTCATCGGCATGGACCTCGAACGGCTTGGCGCCGCCCACCAATCCATGCAGGGCGAGAATGCTCGCCGGCGGGGTCCGGGCGAAGTACCCGATTTTCTTGCCCTTGAGGCGCGCATCCGACAGGGCCTCGACACCTTTGAGGCTGGCATCGTCCTGGCGGTAAATCAGCACATAGGAGGTGTAGTAATAGGGGTTAGTGTCCTCGATCAGCCCGGTGCCTTGCGCGTATCCCATGACCAGATCGCAGGCCTCTCGTCCCATGGTGTTGGGCACATAGCCGGTCGCTTCGGGAAACCAGGAATACTCCAGCCGGACACCGAGCTTCTCGGCGATCAGCTCGGCCAGCTTATTCTCGAAGCCGTCGCCCTTCTCGTCGGAGAACGGCATGTTGTCGGGGTCGGCACACACGCGCAAGGAAGCGCTGCCGCCCGGCTCGACGCCAGCTGCGCCGGCAGCGCCAAGAGCAGCGGCCAAGCCGACACAAACCGCGACCGTCGCCAGGGACCGGACCGGTCTCCGTCGCAGCAGGCCCGCCACGTTTGTTCGGCTGCTCAAAGTCGCCTCTCCGCGCAACTAACGGACCTTCACCCTAGCACAGGCTGGACGGCCTCAGATTAAGGGGTCCCGCCGGCTGCGCGCCGACCGTAGCGAAAAATATGGCGATCGCGGGGGAATGCCGCCAGCCTGCCGCAACATTAAACTTGGCTGACAAAAAGGGCCTGGCCGGGATGTGCCAACGGGGCCTGGGGCGCCGTTCTCAGTCTTGCGCCGCGCATTTGGCGATGTTGTCCGCCCGCTCGTTCCCGGTCGGATAATAGGCGCCCGTCGGCGACTCGCCGAAGCTCACCATCGCCTCCTCCGCGGACTCGATGCTGTCGGTCTCGTGTTTGAATTTCAGCATTCGGACGGCGCAGCAATCCGCCTCCAGCTCCATCTGCTTCAGCGCCGGGGCGATATAGAAGAATGGCTGGGGGCCAACATGGCCCAGATCCTCCTTGTAGCGTCCCACATGACCGAGCGTGTGATGGCAGCATTCATGCGCCAGCAGGAACCGGCCATAGGCCGGTTCATCGGTCAGGGTCCGGCCATTCACCACGATTAGGGGGCGGCCGTTCGAATCGAGCATGGACATCGCCTGCTCTGGAATGTCGCGCAAGGTGTAGGTCGAGATGTCGCAATAGGGATTGTCGGTTTTCGGCAACCACATTCTGGCTGCTTGCGAGCTGCCGCCGCAAAACAGTAAGAGACCGGCTATAGCCGCCGCTACGACGACCGGAAGACGCATGATATGCGCTCCGCTGTGAGTCGTTATCCTTGGCAAGACTATCCTCATAGCCTAGGCGCCCAAAGCCGTTTGTGTGACCGGACCATGACCGCACTATTATGCCACGGCGTCGCCCGGCGGGGATAAGCGTGGGGCAATTCGGCCAATAAGTTAGCTGACAGACGCCGGTAAATGGGCACAAAACACATGGATGTGAAGGGGCGCGCCCGGGCCCAGGCCTGCGCCCCGTATGAGCGCCTAAAGGCCTGTTCGGCATAGAAAACATGACACTGGAGCGGACCAGCGCCATTGGCTAGGGTCTCGCATCGCGCGCCGGTCCGGCGCTTCCTCCAAGTGGCAGAGTCAAGCAACGGATGGGTCCGCGTTTCCTTTATGCTCTCATCGTGGGGGCGGCGATCATCGGCTCGCTCGCCCTGCGGGTCTGGGATCCTGCCCCGGTCGCGCGGCTAAGGTCGCTCGTGTTCGACGCCTATCAGCGCGTGAACCCACGCGCCTTCGATCCCTCTCTCCCGGTGCGTATCATCGATATCGACGAGGAGTCGCTGAAAGCGGTGGGCCAATGGCCGTGGCCGCGCACGGTGCTCGCCGATCTGGTGGACAAGCTCGCCGCGGGCGGCGCGGCCGCGATCGGCTTCGACATTGTCTTTCCCGAGCCCGATCGTATGTCGCCCGCCAACACGCTGCGCTTCTGGCCGAACTCTGAAGCGCTGGCCGGCTTGCGCGAGGAAGTCGAGAAGCTGCCCTCGAACGACCAGGTGTTCGCCGAGGCGATCGGCAAGGCGCCGGTAGAGCTCGGTTTCATCGCCTCACCGCAAGGCTCATCCATTCCCGAGACCAAGGCCGGCTTCGCCCATGGCGGCGACGATCCAATATTGTTTGCGCCCTATTACCCCGGCGCCGCCGCGAGCCTCAAAGAATTGCAAGACCAGGCAAAAGGCGCAGGCTCGCTCAACTGGATTCCCGAGCACGATCAAATCATCCGCCGCATGCCCATGCTTATCCGGGTCGGCGACACGCTCTATCCATCTTTCGCCGCCGACATGCTCAGGCTCGCCCAAGGCGCCTCCACCTTTGTCGTAAAGTCCTCAGGCGCGAGCGGCGAGAAGGCCTTCGGCGAGAAGACCGGCATCGTCGGCATCAAGATCGGCGATTTCGAGGTGCCGACCGAAGCCAAGGGGCAGATGTGGATCAGGTTCACCCCTGAGTCCAAGGAGCGCTATTTGCCGGCCTGGAAAGTGCTCAATGGCGAGATCGGCGCCGACGAGCTCGAGGGGCGCATCTTGATCGTCGGCACCAGCGCGGCGGGCCTGCTCGATTTGAGAGCGACGCCGCTCGAAGCCTCGGTCCCCGGCGTCTCTCTCCACGCCCAGGCCATCGAGCAGATCCTGCAAGGCACCTTCCTGCAACGCCCCGATTTCGCCACCCCCGCCGAGCTTGTCTACATCCTCGTGCTCGGCGTCCTCATCGCCTTTCTCATCTATCGCATGGGCGCGCTCGGCAGCGCCGTACTCGGCGGCGCTGCGGTCGCCACGGTGATCGGCATCTCCTGGTACGCCTTCGACGCCTTCGGCTGGCTGGTCGACCCGATCTATCCCGCCGTGGCGCTCACCGCGATCTATTTGGTCGGCACGCTGGTAGTGTTCCTGCGCACCGAGCGAGAGCGCAACCGGGTACGCCACGCCTTCTCCCACTATATGGCGCCAGCGCTGGTCAAGCGGCTGGCCGACGACCCGTCGCGGCTGAAGCTCGGCGGCGAGACCCGCGACATGACGCTGCTGTTCAGCGACGTGCGCGGCTTCACCGGCATCTCGGAGGGTCTCGACGCCGAGGAGCTCACCAGCTTTCTGAATTCGCTGTTCACCCCCTTGAGCAACATCATTCTCGATGAGCAAGGCACCATCGACAAATTCATGGGCGACGCGGTGATGGCGTTCTGGAACGCGCCGCTCGACGACAGCCAGCATCCGAGCCATGCCTGTAGCGCGGCGCTGCGCATGATGCGCGAGATGGTGAACCTGAACGAGCGCTGGCGTGAAGAGGCGGAAGCCAAAGGGAGGCCGTTCAAGCCGGTGCAGCTCGGCATCGGTCTCAACACCGGAATCTGCTGCGTCGGCAATCTTGGCTCGGACACGCGCTTTGACTATTCGGTGATCGGCGACAACGTCAACGTGGCGTCGCGGCTCGAAGGGCAATCGAAGACCTATGACGTGGGCGCCGTCGTCGGCCAATCTACCACGGCGCGGGCGCCGGACTTCGCCTTTCTCGAGCTCGATCTCCTGAAGGTGAAGGGCAAGACCGAGGCCACCCGGATTTTCGCCCTGCTTGGCGACAATGCGCTCAAGCAATCGCAAGGCTTCATCACGCTGGCCGAGCGGCACGGGGAATTTCTCGCCCGCTACCGCGCCAAGGACTGGGACGCGGCCGAGGCGCTGAGCCGCGAGTGCGAGAAATTGAACACGTCACGCCTCGATCGGCTATATGCGCTCTATCGCGAGCGCATTGAATATTTCCGGATCAACCCTCCCCCACCGCAATGGGACGGCACGGCCGAGGCCATGTCGAAATAGCATGCCTCAGATCGCTATCCTCGCCCTCGCCGCCGTTGCCGTGCTGATGTTCAAGCACGCCGTCGCCGATTTCTATCTCCAGAGCGCGTATCAATATTTGAACAAAGGGACCTACGGCCACCCAGGCGGCTTTATCCATGCCGGCATCCATGTCGCCCTCACGCCGCTGGTCTATCTGGTGCTGCTTCCGGGCTCACTGCTGATGGCCGGCGCTATCGCCCTCGGCGAGTTCGTCCTCCATTATCACATCGATTGGGCGAAGGAGCAGATCACACGCCGCAATAGCTGGACCCCGCAAAACAGCGGCTTCTGGCATGCGCTCGGCACCGACCAGCTCCTGCACGGCTTGACCTACCTGGCCATTGTCGCCGTGCTGATCGCCGCAGCGGCCACCTAAAGCAAAGCGGAAATTTCGCGGTTGGCGAATTCCAGGCGGTCGGACAGCAGCCTGATGATCAGCTTGTGCAGCGCCGCGGCGGCCATTGGATCCTCGGCCTGCATCTGGTCGAAGGCCTTCTGCGTCAGGCGGTAGATCACCGTCGGCTCCTCGGCCACCACGCTCGCCGTCCGTGGCACGCCGCGATAAAAGCCCATCTCACCCACCACCGTGTGACCGATCATGCGCCTGAGACGGATCGGTCTTCCATGCTCGTCGATGATGGTGATGGCGACGCAACCCGAGGCCTGGAGCACGACCGAGTCGGCGGGCTCGCCCTGATGGAACAGAAACTCCCCGTTGTTCAGCTCTTGGCGCTCCATGTACGAGGCGATGCGCGCGAAATCGAGTGTGCCGCCGAATTCCGACGCCAGCCAGCTCTCGAAGCTGTGGGTCGAGGCGGCGCCGACCTCGTGATGCATGAGGAGCATATCTTCGCACCACTCGATCGCCTCGTTGCGGCTGCCGAACACCTGGTGCGACCGCGTGCTTCCGAAAAAGCCCGCACGCTCGAAACTCACGCGCATGCTCTCGCTCAAGCCCGAGAACCCGAGCGTGACGTCCTGTTCCTCGCAATAGTTGCGCAGCTTGACCAGGCTCAGCACCGCTGAAGTGTCGAGTCCGGGCACGGAGCTGAAGTCGAGCACCACATAGCCGACCGGCTTTTCCCGCTGGCTCTCGATGGTGCCCTTGATGCGCTCGAACAGTCCGTTGGAGGAACCGAAGAAGATGAAGCCCGAGAGCCAAAACACATGGACGCGCTTGCCCTCCTCGCGCAACAGGCGCGTCTGCTCCGGCGAGCGCTCGACATTGCTGGAGAACTCCTGGCGCGTGAGGTGACGCCTGATCACGCCGATGCGGCTATAGCTCAGCGCGAACATCAGACAGGCGCCGATGACGCCGACCACGACACCCATGAAATAGCCGAAATTGATAATGACCAGGGTCATCAACCCGGTCAGCGCCCATTCCGTCCAGGAGCTTTGCGCCGGCGCCTCCCAGAGCTCGATGATGATCACCGCGCCGAGATAGGCGAGCATCCCACCGAGAATGGTCTTCGGCACCACGCTGCCGACATCGGCGCCGGAGAACAATATGGCCGCGCAGACCAGACCGACGATGGCGCCGGCCCATCGCGTCGTCGCTCCCGTTTCGTCGAGCAACAGGCAGGCATTCATCGACAGCGAGCCGCCAAAGCCGCCGAACACCGAGGCCAGCAAATTGGCGAGGCCGTTGGAGCGGAATTCCTGGTCGAGGTCAGCGGTCTTCTGCCGCGCCACCTCAAGACTGGAGACGTCGAGCAACAGTGCGATGGCCATCACACCGCAAAATGAGCCGATCTCGGCGCTGCTCTCGGCGATCACACCCCAATCGACCTGTTCCCCCATGATCGCGCCGGCCGGCCACCATAGTGTCAGCTTGCCGAGACTGGGCAGGAACCAGGCGCTGCGCACCGTGCCGTCGCCAAAGCCAAACAGGCTGCCGTCGAGAACGACGAGGAAGGCAAAGAAGGCAAGCGGCAATGCGAGATAATTCGGGACCCATCGGCCGAGCAGCGGGATGGCGATGGCAAACAGCGCGCCAATGAGAATCTGCGGGCCGTAGAGATTTGAGTAGAGAATCTCCCAGCTCGACGGCGACAGCGACAGATTGGTTTGAGTCACCACTTCCATGCCGCCAGTGATGAGCAGAAGGCCCGAGGCGGCCAGGAAGCCGCCGATCACCGGATAGGGAATGAAGCGCAACCACTGTCCCAGGCGGAGCGCGCCGACGCCATACAGCAGGACGCCGGTCAGCAACGTGCTGACCGAAAGCGCCACCAGCACATTGACGATGATAGTCGGCGTGCTCGCGCCCTTGGCGGCGAGCGCGGTGGCGATCGAGGCCGCCAGCACGCTCATCACCGCCACGGCCGGAGAGTCCGGACCGCCGATCACCGGCGAGAAGGTGGAGGTCAGCGCGATCACCACGCAGGTGACCACCGTGCCCATGATCAGCCCGGCGAGGCCGAGCGAAAAGCCGGCGGCAAGATCGCCGGTGAAGATGAGGGCGGCGAAGGAGATACAATAGGCAATCTGCACCACGGCCGAGATGGCGCCCGCCATGGCGTCCCGACCGAGCGTTGAGGCTTCGATATTGCGCGGGCGGCGGAGCGCCAGATTCGCGAGCAGCGACAAGGGCGTTATGGGGAAAGCTTCCGGTTACGTTTGCCCGATCATGGCTGGCGGCAGCCACAATGGCAAGCCGCCGCTCGGAAGCACGGCGCTATGCCGGGGAACGCCTCAGCCGTTCGGCCAGCGCGCGCATCACCGAGATGGCGAAAAACGGTGTCTCATGCACCAAGAACAGGAAGCTTCGCTCGGTGATCGGAGCGACCTCGCATGCCGTCTTGGCGCGCGCCGTAGCCGCACGCGGCGACCCGTCGATGAGGGCCATCTCGCCGAATAAGCCCCCGGCCGATAGGGTCTCGACGACTTTGCCGTCCCGCTCGACCTCGACCTCGCCGGAGCGGATCACATACATGTTGTCGCCCTTGTCGCCTGCGGAAAAGATGATCTCGCCCGGCTTATAGGAAGCGGGAGGGAATCCTGCACTGGCGAGAAGTTGGAAGTCGATTGCAGCCATGGTCATGCGCGCGCCCTCCTTGCCTTACACGGGCGATCCTTGTCGGCACTCTATGAAGGTCTTGTGACGATACTATAAAAGCCGGGCCGCGCCTAAGCTAGGCGATGGCGGCCTTCGGGTTCCATTGGGAAACATCGATGGACTTATCCACCGTCCAACGGCCGGGCCGGCTGGGCTCGCGACACGCATTTGCCAACAGCACATTGAACTTGGCCCTGGGGATCAGGGTGAAGCCGAGATTTCTCCAATGGCCGCTATCGCGCTTGGCATCGTTCAGAAGGAAGCCCCATTTTTGCAAGTGACCGCTCAGTGTGATGAGGCCGACTTTGGAGGCATGGGGCTGCCGCGCGAACATCGACTCGGTAAAGAACACTTTGCCGATGGCAACCCCGTACAAGCCTCCGACCAAGTTCCCCAAACGGTCCCACACCTCGACGGAGTGAGCGAGCCCCGCAACGTGGAGCGCCCTGTAGCTTTCTAAGACGTCGCGCCTGATCCAGGTCACGGGCAACCGCCCCTGGCGAGGTTCGGCGCAGGCCGCGATAACATCGTCAAACGCGGTATCGAAGGTGACCTCAAATCGCTTGTTACGCAGAAGCCGCGCCACGGTCCTCGAGATGTGGACGTTCTCGGGAAAACACACCATCCGCCCCGATGGCGCCCACCATTTCTGCGGTCCGATATGAGCCCAGGGAAAGAGACCCCTCGTATAGGCCGCTGTCAGCGTGGGAACGCTCATGTCGGTGCAGATGCCTGCGAGGCCATCGGGATGGCGCAAGGCCTTTTCAGGATCGGGCAGCACGCGGGGCGAAAGTCCGAGTCCGGCATAGTGTTTGGCGAGCATGGCGAGCGTCGCCGGCACACCGTAGAGCCGCGGCGGCTTCAGGCTCCACAACACACCCAGCACCCAGCGCCGAAGCGTGCTGTCGCGTGGCTCGCTCTGCGTTACCGATGCGGGCCGCGCCAAGCTTCGCGATTGCCGGTCGATCAGAGTCACGCCGTCCTCCGGCTTGATGGGATGAACGCAACCTGCAAGCGCCATGCCGCAAGCTCCGAGCCGAACCGTGCCAAAACATCAATTTCATCGGGTTAACGCCAGCAAAGAAGGCACGGGCGAACAACCGCTTGGCGTAGTTAATCCGCAGCTTGGCGCTTAGTTGTCGTGCGACCTCACCCGCGCCGCCGCATCGAGCCAGCCGCCATAGCGTGCCTCCCGCTCGGTCTCGGTCATTCTGGGCTCGAACACCCGCGCTGGCGCCCAGGCTTTCTCCAGTTCGTCCGCATCGCCGAAAAAGCCGATGGCCTGGCCGGCGTGGTAGGCCGCGCCGAGCGCGGTGGTCTCGGGGTTCTGCGCCACCTCGATCCGCTGGCCGAGAATGTCGGCGATCCGTTGCATCAGCCAGCCATTCGCCGCCATGCCGCCATCGACCCGCAAGGCGCACATCGCCAGGATCCCGCTCACCGCCATGTCCTGCCCCATGGCGGTGAGGAGATCGCGAGTCTGGAACGCGACCGCCTCGAGTCCCGCCGCCACGACATCGGCCTTCGACGCGGCGCGCGTCAGTCCGAGAATGGCAGCCCGGGCGTTCGCATCCCAGAATGGCGCGCCAAGGCCCTGAAAGGCGGGAACCAGATAAACGCCCGAATTGGGGTCGGCCTCCCGCGCCAAGGCCTCGCTCTCCTCGGCCGAGGCGATGATGCCCAGATTGTCGCGGAGCCATTGCACCGTGGCGCCGGCCATGAAGATCGCGCCCTCGAGCGCGTAGATCCGCCTGCCCTCGAGCTGATGGAAGATGGTCGACAACATACGCGTGGCAGACGCCACTTTCTCCGCGCCGGTATTGGCCAGCACGAAGCAGCCGGTGCCGTAGGTCGCCTTGAGCATGCCGGGCTTGAAGCAAGCCTGCCCATAGGCGGCGGCCTGCTGGTCGCCGGCCACGCCTGCGATCGGGATGGAGACGCCGAAATGGGCAAGCTCGGTCCGCCCGAAATCGCTTTGGCTATCGCGCACCTCCGGCAGCATGGCGCGCGGCACGCCGAGCCGGCCGAGCAGCCGCTCATCCCACTGTCCCGTCCGAATATCGTAGAGCTTGGTACGGGCGGCATTAGTCGCGTCGGTTAAGTGCGATCTGCCCCCGGTCAGCTTGAACAGCAGGAAGCTGTCGATGGTGCCGAAGCAGACCTCACCCGCTTCGGCGCGAGCGTCGAGGCCGGGAACGTTCCTGAGCAGCCAGGCAAGCTTGGTCGCCGAGAAATAGGGATCGATGACGAGACCGGTCGCTTCGGCGACATACGCGCCCCAACCCTCATGCGCCAGCTCGGCGCAGAGCTCGGCGGTACGGCGGTCCTGCCAGACGATGGCGTTGGCGAGCGGCTTGCCGGTCGCCCGCTCCCATACCAAGGTGGTTTCACGCTGATTGGTGATGCCGATAGCCGCCACCGGCCTGCCTCCGGTTTCGCCGAGCACAGTGTTGCCGACGTGAAGCACCGACCGCCAGATTTCCTCCGCGTCGTGCTCGACCTGCCCCGGCGCGGGATAGATCTGCGTGAGCGGCATTTGTGCCGTGGCGCGCGCGCGGCCTGCGCGATCGAACAGGATGGCGCGCGTGCTGGTCGTCCCCTGATCGATGGCGAGGACGAGAGCGTCGTCGCTCATCGCGGCTCCGGCGGCGCCGTTTGGCTCGCGATCCAGCCGCAATACTCGGCGCTGCCGCCCTCGGTTGGCAGCACCAGCAGCGCCGGCAGCTCATAAGGATGGAGCCGTTTGGTCTCGGCCAGCACGTCCTCGGTCAGCGACGCCCGCGTCTTGATGATCAGGGCGACCTCGCTCGCTTCCTCGCGCGCGCCCTGCCACTCGAAGATCGATATCATGCCTGGAAACATGTTGACGCAGGCCGCCAGCCTTGCCGCCACCAGCGCATCTCCCACCCGTTTGGCCTCCACGAGGCTCGGCAACGTCGTATAGATCAGGACCGGGCGGTCGTCGTTCGCCATGAATTCACCATTCGCCGCTAATGCTAGAGACTTGTATTGCAGGGCACCGTCGCATTTATAGTGCCCGCTGCTCAAGCCCGCTCCAAGCGCCGCGACAGGACCATGACCCGCTTCGATAAAATCGCCTTCGTTGCCAGCGAGACCAAAGAGGCGCAGGAGGCGCTGCGCAAGCTGACCAAGCGCTACGGCAATGCCGCGGCCGATCAGGCCGACGCCATTGTCGCGCTCGGCGGCGACGGTCTCATGCTCCAGACCATGCACCGCCATCTCAACAGCCGCGTGCCGATCTACGGCATGAATCGCGGCTCGGTCGGCTTCCTGCTCAACGACTATCGCGAGAATGGCCTCAAGGAGCGGCTAGCCAGGGCCGAGGTCACCACCATCCATCCACTGCGCATGACCGCGCATGACAAGAACGGCGCCGCCCATGAGGCGCTCGCCATCAACGAGGCGTCCCTGTTCCGGCAGATCTACCAGGCCGCCAAGCTCAAGATCTCGGTCGACGGCACCGTCCGTCTCGACGAGCTCATCTGCGACGGCGTGCTGGTGTCGACCCCGGCCGGCTCGACCGCCTACAATCTCTCCGCCCACGGCCCGATCCTGCCGATTAATGCCCCGCTCCTGGCGATGACTCCGATCAGCCCGTTCCGCCCGCGGCGCTGGCGCGGCGCCCTGCTCCCCAACGACGCCAAGGTCATGATCGAGGTGCTCGAGCCCGACAAGCGCCCCGTCAGCGCCGTGGCCGACCACACCGAGTTCCGCGACGTGATCCAGGTCGAGGTGATGGAGGAGAGCGGCATCGACATCTTCATGATGTTCGATCCCGGCCACACGCTGGCCGAGCGCATCCTGGCGGAGCAGTTCGGCTATTGAGCCGCGCCGACACCCGGACGGGGCAACGTGAACACTTCGTCGATCACCGCGTAATCGCCATAGCCCAGCCTGGCGATCGGCTTGAGCCTGGTGACATCGACCTTGCCGTCGATGATCACCTCATCGGCGATGTGCACGCCCACGACCTGGCCGAGCACGATGGCGTGGCCGCTCGGTGAGCCATCCCGCCCCGGCAGCTCGATGGTCCGCCAATAGCGGCATTCGAACGCGACCGGCGATTCCTTCACGCGCGGCGGCGCCACCAATAGCGAGGGCGCGGGCGTGAGCCCCGCCAGCCGCATCTCATCGACCTCCGGCCCGACCGCGGCCGAGGTCCGGTTCATCGCCTCACGCAGATCGTAGGTGGCCAGCGAGCAGACGAACTCGCCGGTCTCCTCGGCGTTGCGCTGGCTGTCCTTGCGGCCGCCGGAGGCGAACATCACGAAGTGGGGGTCCTCGGAGACGGCATTGAAGAAACTGTACGGCGCAAGATTGACCACGCCGTTCTTGCCCAGCGTCGAGATCCAGCCGATCGGCCGCGGCGCGACCAGCGCCTTGAACGGGTCCATTGCCAGGCCGTGACTATTGGCGACCGCATCGTAGAACATGGCATTCTTCCAGGCTGCGTTACGGACGCCAGGCCGCGACGATGTCGGCCAACGCCGGCCGCTCGCGCTCCTCGGGCTTCTCCTTGGGCGTGCCAATATAGACGAAACCGGCCACCCGCTCGTTGTCGGCAAGTCCCAAAGCTTGGCGTATGCCGGGACTATAGCCGTACCACTCGGTGATCCATTGCGCGCCATAGCCGAGCGCGGTGGCGGCGACGATCAGATTCTGGCAGGCGGCGCCGGCCGAAAGGATCTGCTCCCATTCCGGCGCGGCCGGATTTTTGACCACGCGCGAGATCACGGCGATGACCAGCGGCGCGCGCAAGAATCGGTTCGCCTCGTTCTCCAGCCGGAACGGCCCGGGGTCGGTCTCCTCGACGCGGCAGACCGCGGCGAGAACCTTGCCGAATGCCGCGCGCGCGTCGCCCTGAAACAGGAGAAAGCGCCACGGCACGAGCTTCTTGTGGTCGGGCACGCGCGAGGCGGCCCTCAGCATCAGCTCGAGTTCCGCCGCGTCCGGGCCGGGCTCTCCCAGGGCGTTGGCGGACACTGAGCGGCGGGCAAGCAGGAGGTCTAGGGTTGGCTTGGTCATGGCCTGGACGCGGTGGGGGGGGAAATGTCGCGTTCCTATCCCGAAAGCGGGTCCCGGACAATGCCGGAAGGGCCGCAGGCGGGAGGCTCGACGACCCTCTGCCGCACCCCAAATCGGCCTCATTTTCAAAGGATTTTCGCCCCGTTGTGCGTGCCGGAAACGGGGTATAACAGCTTGCGGCCGATTGATCGGAGCGATCATCATGAGGGGGACATGCTGCGCGGGGCTTAGGCTTTTGCTTTTGCCCGCCGCTCTGCTTGGATCGGGGCCCGCCGCAGCCGAGAATGCACCTCCTGCCACCACCGAGGCCGGCCTCCCCGCCACCATGATCGTGCTCGATGCCTCGAGCAGCATGAATGCCAAGATTGGCGGCGCCAGCAAGATCTCGTCGGTACGGACCGAACTCGGCCAGGCACTGGGCAGTTACGCTGGCCGTCTATCGTTCGGGCTGGTTGCCTTCGGCCATCGCAAGGCCTCGAATTGCGCCGACAGCGAAGTGTTGGCCAAGCCCGGCGAACTTACGTTTGCAACGCAAGGCAAGCTGCTCGATCAGATCAAGCCAAAAGGTCAGTCCCCCGTCGCCGCGGCGATAAGCGATGCTGCCAAGGCCGCGCCGGCGCAAGGCAGCTTCGACATCGTCCTGATCGCCGATGGCGGCGACAGCTGCGACGCCGATATCTGCGCGACCGCCGCCGCGCTGAAAGAGAAATCGCCGGCGCTGCGCATCCACGTGGTCGGCTTCGCCGACAAGGTCGACGACCTCAAGCCTTTGAGCTGCCTCGCCCAGGCGACCGGCGGCACCTTCGCCGTCGCCACCAATGGCGGCGAGCTCAAGCAAGGGCTGGCCAGCATACTCGACACCGTCGCGGCACCGGGGTCGCCGCCTCCTCCTCAAGCCGTCGCCGCCGAGACCGGCCAAGCCGCGCCGGCGATGGAGTCGCTGCCGGCGGGGGTGGCGACAGCGCAGCCCATCGACCTTGAACCGCAGGCCGTGGCCGAAGCGCCTCAAGCAGCCGAGGCCGAAGCGGTCGAAGAGGCGCTGCCGCCAGGCGCGACCGTCACCAAGCCCATCGATCTCAGCACCAAGTCCGCCAAACCGGCTGCCGCCCCGGCCCCGCCGGAGGAGGCGCAAGCGGGCCGCGAGACGGCCGTGCACAAATCCGCGTCCTCTCCCCCGAGTCCCGCTCCTCCCACTCCGGCCGCTCCGGCCGCCGACCCGGCCGCGCCTGTGTCGGATGCGCCTCCGGTGCGAGTCGTCCAATCCGTGCCGATCGCCCCGGCGGAGCCCCCACCCGCACCGGCCGTCGTCGCCAAGGCCGCGCCGGCGCCGCCGCAAGTTCAGCTGCCCGTCCCCGTCACCTTCAAAGCCCTGGTCAGCGAGCAAGGGCCGCGACTTCAGACGGGGCTGACTTGGCGCGTTTATGCGTCGAAGGCCTCGCCGCAGGGCAGCGGCTACAAGCTGCTCAGCACCCACCGCGAGGCCATGCCGACCGCCGCGCTGGTTCCCGGCGAATATCTGGTCAATGCCGCCTATGGCCTCTCCAATCTCACCAAGAAGATCAAAGTCGAAAGCGGCCGCTCGCTCGAGGAAACCTTCGTCCTCAATACCGGAGGACTGAAGCTTGCCGCCGTGCTGCCCAACGGCGAAGCGCTAACCGACAACGCGGTGCGTTTCGACATCCTCTCGGACGAAGAGGATCAGTTCGGCAATCGGCAGATGATCCTGCACAATGCCAAGCCCGGCATAGTCACGCGGCTCAACGCCGGGGCCTACCGCATCGAAAGCCTCTATGGCGACACCAACGCCAAGGTCCGCGCCGACGTCACGGTCGAGCCCGGCAAGGTCACCGAAGCGACTCTCAAACAGACCGGATCGAAGACCACCTTCAAGCTCGTCCAGTCGCTCGGCGGCGAGGCGCTGGCCGACACCAAATGGACCATCCTCACCTCGGCCGGCGACGTGGTGAAGGAGAATGCCGGCGCCTTGCCGACCCATATCCTGGCGCCGGGCAGCTATGCCGTGGTCGCCGACCATGGCGGCATGAGCTACACGCGCAAATTCAGCATCGAGTTGGGCGAGCCGAAACAGGTCGAGGTGGTGGTCGATGACGGTCCGACCTCGCCGGAAGACCTCAAGGCGCTCACCGATCCGCCCGAGCCCCCGCCGCTGCCTGCGGGCGGCGTGGTCGCCGGCGGTGGCATAGCCCCGGCGCCGGAAGCGGGCGCGGCCTTCGACGGCTTCTCACCGACGAAGCCGGCCGACCCCAATGCACCGCTGATCAATCCTGGCGTCCTGCTCCGCCCCTCGCGCTAGCCGCTGCGGGCCGGACGTAGACATGCGTTCTCGTTGCCGCGGCGCATCAGCGCCCGGCTTATGTCAAAGAGCCATCTCCCAAGAGTAGCACTCGTCCGTTCAACGTGCCGGGGTGGTCAAGCACGGCACCGTCGCGTAGGTTTCAACGAATGTCACGCGCAGCGCGCTCGAATCGACCAGCAAACGGGCGGCGTTATCCTTGGGAGCACATGACGCAGCGCGAGTTGCTGTCTGTCAGACTGTGTGACCTGAACGTCTCCATCGAAGGAACCTGGCTCGAGGAACGGATCGAGCGGGTACGGGACGAGCTTGCCCAGCGGCGCTTGCGCTTCAACCCGCATTTCTGGCTTGCCGATGAGTGGTTCTCGCCGGCCGGGGTGCCGGGCGTCGCACTGCCATTCTACCTCGCGCACCCCAAGCTCACGCGTCTCGAGCGCTCGCAGATGCTCGAAGCGGAGGGGGCGACGGCTGACTCCTGCTTGCTTCTGTTACGCCACGAGCTGGGCCACGCGATCCAGCACGCCTTCAACTTGCAGCGCCGAAGCGAGTGGCAGCGCCGGTTCGGCAAGGCGAGCACACCCTATCCCGAGGCCTACCGGCCCAATCCCGCCACCCGCCGTTACGTGCACAATCTCCCCGCCTGGTACGCCCAGAGCCACCCGGAGGAGGATTTTGCCGAGACCTTCGCGGTCTGGCTGCGCCCCCGCTACAACTGGCGCCGGCGTTACAAGGGCTGGCCGGCGCTGCGCAAGCTTGAATATGTCGACCGCCTGATGACCGAGCTTGCCGGGCAGCCCCCGCGTGTTCGTAGCCGCGCCAGGCCCTACGCCCTGTCCGGAGACCGGACGACCCTCGGGACCTACTACGAACGCAAGCGGGCCCACTATTCAGTGGGCTTTTCGGATGCTTACGACCGCGATCTGAAGCGCCTGTTCAGCGAGTCCGAGGGCGCACGCGACCGGCGCGAGACGGCGGCGGCATTTCTACGGCGGCACCGCCGCGAGATTCGGAATATGGTCGCAAAGTGGACCGGCGAGTATCAACTCACGCTCAATCAGGTTCTCGATCAAATGATCGGACGATGCCAGGAGCTGCGCCTGATGGCGGACGGCCCTGAGCGCAATCTGGTGCTGGACTTCGCCATCATGTTGACGGTGCACGGCATGAACTACCTGTACCGGGCGCGCGAATGGCACACCATGTGAGGCGCTAAACATGCGCAAGAAACGGGTGCTCGTGCTGATGCACATCGATCTGGTGCCGCCGGACGACGTCGCCGGCAGGCCCGACGCGGAGACCCTCGAGTACAAGACCGAGTACGACGTGATCACCGGGTTGCGCGAATTGGGTCATGAGGTGCGGAAGCTGGGGCTCTACGACGACCTCACGCCCCTGCGCCAGGCCATCCAGGACTTCAAGCCCCACATCGTCTTCAATCTGTTGGACGAATTCCGCGGAGAGGCGCTGCTTGACCAGAATGTCGTGAGCTATCTCGAGCTCGTCCAGGTGCCCTATACCGGCTGCAATCCCCGCGGTCTGATGCTCGCCCGCGACAAGGCGCTCTCGAAGAAGATCCTCCATTACCACCGCATTCGCGTTCCGCGCTTCGCCGTGGTCCCGGCCGGCCGCAAGCTCAAGCGCAAGCCCGCCCGATTGGACTATCCACTGATCGTCAAGTCGCAGATCGAGGAAGCCTCGTTCGGCATCGCCGAGGCTTCGATCGTCAACAACGACGAAAAGCTCGCCGAACGGATCGAATTCATGCACGCCAAGGTCGGCACCAGCCTGATCCTCGAGCAATACGTGGACGGTCGCGAGCTCTATGTCGGGGTCATGGGCAATACGCGATTGCAGGTGCTACCGGTTTGGGAGCTGGAAATAAGGCGGCTGCGCGCCGATGCGCCCAGGATCGCCACTCGGCAGGTCAAATGGAACCTGAAGTTCCAGAAGCGTCGCGGCGTCAAGATCGGCCCCGCGCGGAACCTACCGCCGGAGCTGGAGCGGCTCCTGGTGAAAACGACCAAGCGCGTCTATCGTGTGCTGCAGCTCAGCGGCTACGCGCGCGTGGACTTCCGCCTTGATGCCGAGGGGCGGCCGTACTTTCTCGAGGCCAACCCGAATGCCGACATCGCTTACGGCGACGAATTCGCCGAGGCTGCCGAAGCCGCAGGCATCGACTACGAACCGCTGCTTGATCGCCTTCTCGCCATCGGGCTCCGGAAGCGCTAGCGCCGGCAGCCGTCCGTTTGGTCATCGAGGCATGACGTAGGCCGCTTTGCGGCCGCGGGCGCGATAGGCCTCGGCCAGGCGCTCCGCCCGCGATGCCATCAGCAAATCCGCTTCAGCGAGATGTTCGAGCTCTAGCAGCCGCTCCTCGATCCCCCCGTGGGTCATGATCTCGCCGGAGGCGAGAATATGCCCGATTTCGAGTCCGGCTCCGGCCAAAGCGCGTCCGACCAACAGACAGCGGTGGCAATCGAGCGGGTCGGCCTCTGAGCACATCACCGCCACGCGCTGCCGCGCTGCTGTCTCGGTGAGGCGCGCGAGCCCGGCCTGAAATGCGGATCCCGCGGCCATCTTCTCGTAATCGGCCCTGCCCTCGCTGTACATCTCCTCGTCTTCCGGGCGTCCGCCGAGCTCCCGGCCGAGAAAGACATAGTCGATGGTCCGCCCGGCCAGCGACGCCGCCAGCGCGCTCTTGTTAAACTGCGGCGAAAAGCGCGAGACCGGCGCCGAGCGCACATCCGCCACGGCCGCCACTCGCCCCGGTTCAAGCAGCGCCAGGAACCGCTCGAACGGGTGGCGCGAATGACCGATGGTCAGGATGGGATGCAGCCGCGCCATGCCGGTGAGGCCGGCGCTAGGCCGCTTTGGTCTGGGCGGCCTCGTGCCGATCGGGCGGCACCGCCTCGTCGGTCAGCATCTTGATGGCCGCATCGAGCGTCATCACCTGCTGCTCCTGGCTGCCCAGCCGCCGCACCGACACGGTGTTCTCCTCGGCCTCGCGCTTGCCCACCACCAGCATGACGGGAATCTTCGCTAGCGAATGCTCGCGCACCTTGTAGTTGATCTTCTCGTTGCGCAGATCAACCTCGGCGCGGAGCCCTGCGGCCTTGAGCGCCTCGAGCACCTCGTTGGCATAGCTGTCGGCGTCCGAGACGATGGTGGCGACCATGGCCTGGACCGGCGCGAGCCAGAGCGGCAGATGCCCGGCGTGATGCTCGATCAGGATGCCGGTGAAGCGTTCGAGCGAGCCGAACATGGCGCGATGGATCATCACCGGCACCGTCTTGTCGCCGTCCGGTCCGATATAGAACGCCCCGAGCCGTCCCGGCAGGTTGAGGTCGACCTGGATGGTGCCGCATTGCCAGTCGCGCCCGATAGCGTCTCGCAAGACATATTCGAGCTTGGGGCCGTAAAACGCGCCCTCGCCCGGATTGAACTCGTAGGTCAGGCCGGCCGCCTCGACCGCGCGCTTCAGCGCCGCTTCAGCCTTGTCCCATACCGCGTCGGCGCCGACCCGCTTGTCGGGACGGTCGGCAAATTTGATGCGCACGTTGTCGAAGCCGAAGTCGCGATAGATGGCAAGCATCTGCTCGTTGAGCCGCACGCATTCGTCGGTTATCTGGTCCTCGGTACAGAAGATATGCGCGTCGTCCTGCGTGAAGTGCCGCACGCGCAGCAGACCATGCAGCGCGCCCGACGGCTCGTAGCGATGCACCTTGCCGAACTCGGCGATCTTGAGCGGCAAATCGCGATAGCTCTTCAATCCGTGCTTGAAGAGCTGCACATGGCCCGGACAATTCATCGGCTTGCAGGCATAGATGCGCTCGTCGGGCGTCTCGGTGACATACATATGATCGCCGAACTTCTCCCAATGGCCCGACAGCTCCCACAGCCCGCGATCGAGCATGTCCGGTGAGTTGACCTCCCGGTAGCCCCAGGCCTGCTGCCGGCGGCGCATATAGCCGATCAACGTCCGAAACAGCGCCCAGCCCTTAGGATGCCAGAACACCGCGCCCGGCGCCTCTTCCTGGAAATGGAACAGATCCATCTCCCGGCCCAAGCGGCGATGGTCGCGTTTCTCCGCCTCTTCGAGCTGATGCAGATAGGCGTTGAGTTGCTCCTCGCTGGCCCAGGCCGTACCGTAGATGCGCTGGAGCATCGGGTTGTTCGAATCCCCGCGCCAATAGGCGCCGGCGATCTTCAAAAGCTTGAAGCCCTTGCCGACCTTGCCGGTCGAGGTCATGTGCGGCCCGCGGCAAAGATCGAGCCATTCGCGCTGCGAATAGATCTTGATCTCGTCGCCTTCGGGGATGGCGTCGATCAGCTCGAGCTTGAAGACTTCGCCCTTCTCTTTGAACAGCTTCTTCGCCTGTTTGCGCTCCATCACCTCGCAACTGAACGGCGCGTCGCGGGCGATGATCTCGCGCATCTTGGCTTCGATCTTAGGCAGATCGTCAGGCGTGAAAGGCTCGTCGCGGGCGAAGTCGTAATAGAAGCCGTTGTCGATCACCGGGCCGATGGTCACTTGCGTGCCGGGGTAAAGTTCCTGCACCGCCTGCGCCATCACATGGGCCGCGTCGTGGCGGATCAACTCGAGCGCCTCCTGGTCCTCGCGGGTCAGGAATTTGATCGCGGCGTCGGCCTTAATCGGCGCTTTGAGGTCGGCCAGCTTGCCGTCGAGGCTCATCGCCACCGTGCGCTTGGCGAGCGACGGCGAGATCGACTTGGCAACGTCGAGACCGGTGGTGCCCGCGGACACCGCGCGCTTAGCGCCATCGGGAAATGTCAGGGAGACTTGCGACATGGTTTGCTCCTCTCACTCCTGCGTACCAGCGCAGGTAAGAGATCGATTGAAGGCGTGCCTTTTAGCCGGATTTTACGCCGCTGTCACGGGGGCCGATCCAGCTTCCGTAGCGCCACGGGGCGAAGGGATGATGCGCGCCGCTAAGGTCGGGCACCGGATCGAAACCGTGACTGCCCCAAGGATGGCAGCGGCTGAGGCGCGCCAGCGTGAGCCAGCCGCCCTTCCAGGCGCCGTTCGTCTCGATGGCTTCTCGTGCATAGTCCGAGCAGGTCGGCAGATGCCGGCAATTGACGCCGAGCAGCGGCGAGATGGTGTAGCGGTAGGCGAGGATGAGGGCGAGCAACAACGCCTTAGCGATCCGCGAACCCAGTGGCACACGCCTCGCCTCGTCCCGGGCGAGACTCTTAGACATGCGCTTCGGCCTCGGCCCGCTTGGCCTCGATCTGGGAGATCGCATCCTCGACTGCGTCGAATACCAGCAGGGTCGAGGGATGGCGCGCTTTATAGTCGCGCACCGGCATGAGCGCGGCGAGATCGCTCCATCTGCCCTCGGGCGGCGGTCCGCCCTCTTTCAGCATCTTCCGCATCGCCCCGCCCACCGCGCGCAACTCCGCCGCGGTCGAGCCGATCACCTCGCGGCCCATCACCGAAGCGGCCGACTGGCCAAGCAGGCAGGCCTTCACCTTCTGGCCATAGTCGGTCACCACGTCGCCCGCCATGGCGATATCGACGGTAACCGTGCTGCCGCACAGCTTGGAATGGGCCGTTGCGCTCGCCTCCGGCATGGCCAGCCGCACCGTCCGCGGCATGGCGGCGGCAAGTTCCAGGATGCGCTGGCTATAGATGTCTTCGGGCAGGGTCATGGGTCTCGGGAGTCAGGCTCGCCTTGCAGGCTGAATTTACGCATTATATATGCAGCCGGACTCAAGAATGAGAGGGCGCAGGGGCAACTGCCCCGATCAGTTGTTGACGAGGGTGTTATACTATCCCAACTGAAGATAACTGAACGGCCCAGGGCCCTTACGCGTTAGGCTAGGCAAGGAAAGCTCCGAGAACTCATGGACGCTACCGTAAAGAAGCTGCGGACCAGGCCGCAGGCCGAAATCGGCCGCGGGCCCGGCATTGTGCGCCCGTCGCGTGAGGAGGCCGAGGAGGCCGTCCGCACCATGATCGCCTATGCCGGCGACGATCCCGACCGCGAGGGTTTGCGGGAGACGCCGCGCCGCGTCACCAGCGCCTATGACGAGTTCTTCGCCGGCTATGGCGAGGACCCGCTCGAGGTCCTGTCGCGCACCTTCGACGAGGTGGCCGGCTATGACGACATCGTCATGCTGCGCGACATCGAAGTGCACTCGCATTGCGAGCACCACATGATTCCGTTCGTCGGCAAGGCCCATGTCGCCTATTTCCCGACCGACCGCGTGGTGGGCATCTCCAAGCTCGCCCGCGTGGTCGATGTGTTCGCGCGCCGTTTGCAGACGCAAGAGACCATGACCGCCCAGATCGCCGAGACCATCGACAAGGCGCTCAAGCCGAAAGGCGTGGCGGTGATGATCGAGGCGGTGCATCAATGCATGTCGATCCGCGGCGTGAAGAAGCCGAATGTCGCCACCATCACCACCCAGTTCACCGGCATCTTCAAAGAGGATCCGGCGCAACAGGCGCGCTTCATGATGCTTGCGACCGAACGCGGCCGCGGCTGACGCCGGCCCCGCGAAGGAGATCGCGGTGAGCAAGCCGACCGTCTTCCCCGCCCCTGGGAGCAAAACCGATAGCGAGGAAGGGACCGTGTTCGCGCCGAGATTCGACGCTCACGGCCTGCTGCCGGTAGTCGCCACCTCCGCCGAGACCGGCGAGGTGCTGATGCTCGCCTACATGAACGAAGAGGCGCTGGCCCGCACCATCGCCACCGGCGAGGCCCATTATTGGTCACGGTCGCGCGAACGCCTGTGGCGCAAGGGCGACGAAAGCGGCAGCGTTCAGCGCGTTGTCGAACTGCGCACGGACTGCGACCAGGATGCGATTTGGCTGAAGGTCGAAACCGCGGGCACCGGCGCTGCCTGCCATACCGGGCGGAAGTCCTGCTTCTATCGCGCCGTCCCCCTCGGCGCCGAACCCCGCGGCGGACTGTCGCTGCGTTTCGTCGACGCGGAGCGACAGTTCGATCCAGATGCGGTTTACCGTCATGCTGGTGCCGCAAAGGGAACCTTAAAGAGTTCGGAGTAATATCCTTCGCGGCTAGTTCGTCGCCCATCGGCCAAGCCGGATGAAGCTCCAGGATGGCCGTCGGCGGTCGTGAGTTGCCGGACTCTCTCCGGCTGGAGCCCGCACCATGAGCCTGGCAAGACCAACGATCGGCATTGCGCTTGGCGGCGGGGCGGCCCGCGGCTGGGCCCATATCGGGGTGCTGAAGAGCCTGGTCGCTGCGGGGCTTGAGCCTGATATCGTCGCCGGCACCTCGATCGGCGCCGTGGCCGGCGCCTGCTTCATCACCGGCCGGCTCGATGCTCTAGAGGACTTCGCCTGTACGCTGACCCGCCGGCGCATTTTTGGCTTCCTCGATATCAATTTCACCGGCTCGGGTCTGATCACCGGCCAGCGCCTGAACGCGCGGCTCGAGCAGCATCTGCGCGACCGCACCATCGAAAGCCTGGACCGGAGATTCGTGGCGGTCGCCACCGAGCTCGGCACCGGGCACGAGGTGTGGCTCGACAAGGGCAGCCTGGTGAATGCGCTCCAGGCATCTTTCGCCCTGCCCGGCATTTTCCGTCCCGTGCAGATCAATGGCCGCTGGCTGATCGACGGCGCCTTGGTCAATCCGATCCCGGTTTCGGTATGCCGCGCACTAGGCGCCCGCATCGTCATCGCCGTCAATCTGAGCAACGACGTCTTCAGCAAGGGAGCCGTGATCCACGATCAGGGAGCCTTCGCCGAGTCCCCGGCAGCTAGTGACGGCGCCGAGCTGCTCGGCAGCAATGGCCGCGCCGCCGTTCATCTGTTGCATCGGCAGATCTTCGGCAGAAGCAATGGCGCGCCCGGTATGTCGGCGGTGATGATGGATGCGATCCACATCACTCAGGACCGCATCGCGCGGTCTCGCCTCGCCGGCGATCCGCCCGACATCACCATCGGGCCGAAACTAGGCGACTTCGGTCTGTTCGATTTCCACCGCGCCAGCGAGGCGATCGAACTCGGCCAGCGAGCTGCCGAGAAGCAAATCGACGAGATCAAGGCCGCGGTGCGGGCACTCGCCGCCTGAGCCCTCTAGCCGGTGGCGATGTATTCGCGCATCGCCGCGGCTTCCATCTCCGCTTCCGCGATCCGCATCCTCACCACATCGCCGATCGACACGAGTCCGATCAGCCGGCCTCTCTCCACCACCGGCATGTGCCGGAACCGGTGCGCGGTCATTTCCGCCATCAGCCGGTCGATAGTGTCGGCCTCCCGGCAGGTCACCACGGTCTTGGTCATGCACTGCTCGACCGGCTCTTTCAGCACCTTCGACCCAGCCCGTGAAATCTCGCGCACGACATCGCGCTCAGACACGATGCCGATCACTTTGCCGTCTGGGGCGGTAATGACAATGCAGCCGATGCGATGCATGCCGAGCAGCTTGGTGATTTCAAGCAGTGGCGTGTCGGGCGCGGTCGTGAACACCCCCCGGCCCTTCTGTTTCAGAATTGCAGCGACGTTCATGCGCGTCTCCTCCAGCCCCGGGAGCTTTGGTCCCGGTAACTGCGACATTCTGTCCCGTACGCTAAGGACGCGCAAGAGTTTGGCGAAGCGCAGGCAATTCAAGCGCCTATGAAGGCTCCAAACCGTCATCCGCAGGCTTGGCCTGGTCGAAGGCGCCGAAAATGAGCAGGCCGCATAGAAACCCGCCGATATGGGCCTCCCAGGCGATGCCACCTGTCTCGCCCGCGATCCTGACCGCGCTCAGGCCGAAATAGGCGTTGAGCGCCACCCAGAACAGGATGAACGCGACGATCCGCTTGTCGCCCACCGTCTCTCCGAGGCTCATCAGCGGCGCGCCCAGGAAGTCCGGCGCGCGCTGGCCTGGCAGCCGCTTCGCCCGGAAAATGAATCTGAGCGCGCCCGCCATCTGACCTGAGATCGCCGCCGAGGCCCCGACTACCGGCGCAATGTCGCCAAAGTGGAACAGTAGATGGGTGAACGCCCCGGCGATGCCGCACAGCACCGAGAACGCGAGAAATCCGAGATCGCCCATGCGCCGCGCCACGGCACTGCCGAAGGCGAGCATCCACAGCAGATTCACCACCAGGTGCAACCAGCCGGCATGCACCGTCATGTAAGTCACGAACGACGTGACCGCGGTGACATACCCTCCCGGCAGCTCGAGCGCGGCCCCGCTATAGCGCGCCGGTATGAAGGCGAGCGCGAGCAGAAAGGTGAGATCTAATTCGTCTGGCAGCAGCCCTCTGACGATTTGCACGCCGATCAGCAGTGCCGCGACGCCAGCCACGCTGCGCGGAATGTTGAAGATAGGTTCAGACGCGGCCATGGCTGGCAAACCCTCGAAAGTCCCGCATCTTCGCCCGCGGAAACCATAATGGCCGACAGGGAGCCGTCGCATGCGCGCTTCCCCGGCCCCTGGCACACTCCCTGCAAAATTGGTCCACGAGCATTGGAAGCTCAGCCTTTGTGCCAAAGAGGGATGTTTACCTTGGCGCGGCGGAAGGTTGGGCGGGCGTTTAGGTTAAGTGTAGCGTTTGGAGTCGGGTGGGAGTTATGCAGCAGCCAACGAGCCTGCAGCTTTACGCGTATTGGGATCGCGTGCGCAATGGGCGCTTTGCACCCCGCCGGTTCGAGGTCGAGCCGGCGAAGATCGCGGCTTTGTTGCCGGAGACCTTCATTGTCGAGGGCGCAGGCCTGCTCGGATGCCGCTTTAGGCTCGCCGGCACGCGGATCTGCGAGCAGTTCGGGCGCGAACTGAGGGGCGCCGACCTGTTGAGTCTATGGGATGACGCCGACCGCGACGCGGTCGCCTCCCTGCTCCATACCGTGCTCAGCAACGGCGCGGTGGGCTATGGCCGCTTCAAGGCCTATACCGGCACCCAGCGGCACACTAGTTTCGAGTTCGTCCTGCTGCCGCTGATCCACACCGGCGATGCGATCAATCGCATTCTCGGCGCGATCACCGCGATCGAGCCGCCGTTCTGGATGGGCGCCGAACCCCTGATCCGACAGGAAATCATCGAACTGAACCTGCATTGGCCCGATGGCACCCCCGCCTTCATGGCCCAAGGGGGCGCCGAGGTCATCAGCCTCGCCAGCCGGCGCTTCCGCTCCCTCGAGCGTGGCCTCGGCGAGGGCGACTAGCTCCCCTGCCCCAAAAAGGACGCATACGGATAATTACCATTTTGGGCCCGGCTTAGACGTTCCTTAACTGAGAACTGGTTAGACTCTGGGGGCGAACCTGCCTAGCCACACAACCAGAGCGCTCCTCGGCCATAGGATGACTGTCCCAACTCTTGAGGAAGGAGCGCCGGCGGACCCCCAACGGGAACGTCGCGAGCGCCTCGATCGCCGGTCGAACCGGCCCAAGATCGTGCCGGAGCGCCGGCGGCACCGCCGCGTCCCGGTCAGCGTTTTCGGCCGCTTCATGCGCGAAGATAAGCAAGAATTTCCCTGCCAGGTGGTCAATATGTCGGCCGGAGGCATGGCGCTGCTGGCGCCGGTGGCCTGTCTGGAAGGCGAGCGCGTTGTCGCCTATCTCGACAATCTCGGCCGAATCGAAGGCGTGGTGTCGCGGAACTTCGACGGCGGGTTTGCCGTCCGCATCCTGGCGAGCCTGCACAAGCGCGAGCGCATTGCCAATCTGCTGACCTGGCTCATCAACCAGAAGAGCCTGGGCCTGGGCGAGGAGCGCAAGCACGAGCGCGTCGTGCCCCGTATCAACGCCTCCAAACTGATCCTGCCGAACGGCGACGTTCATAATTGCCGGGTGATCGACGTCTCGTTGAGCGGCGCCTCGGTCGCCACGGCCGTCAAGCCGCCGATGGGCACGGTGGTCATTCTCGGCCGCATGCGAGGCCGCGTGGTCCGCCACCACGACCAGGGCGTGGCCCTGCAGTTTGTCGAACTCCAGGATCCGGACAGCCTCGCCCGCACCTTCGGCTAGCCTTTCTACCTTCGGCTAGCCTTTCTAAAGTCTTCACCCCATTGACTATTCGTTTAGCCTGTTGAGGCTACGGCCGACGTCAATTTTTGGCGGTTCCAGGCCGAAAAACCTGTTTTGTTCTCAATTGTGTAAAATTTTAGCTAATGGCGGAACATTCAGGTTTGAGTAGTTCTCACTAAAAAACCCCTACGAATACTACTCCAAAACGCCGGCTTCTCTTATCGGGATCGCAAAACCTTGCTGTCATAGTGCACCCAACAATACGGGGGGTGTAATGAAACAGTTTTTCGTAGGCTCAGCCTTCTTGATGTTTATTTCGTCCATGCCGGCCGATGCTACCAATGATCATGCAATCAGCCTGGCGTCGGCGCCGCAGGTCCAGAAGATCGCCTTCATGACATCGTTCGGCGATACCTTGCCGCCGATCGGTTATGTGACCTTCTGCCGGGACCACCAGGCCGAATGCCGTCCGGGTCGCCGCTTTGCCGACCGTATCCAGCTCACGGCCGCCAAGTTCCGCGAGATCGAAGAGATCAACCGCAGCGTCAACGCCACCGTCGCTCCGGTCACCGATCTCGATCTATACGGTAAGCCCGAAGTTTGGGCCTACCCCACTGCCAACAAAGGCGATTGCGAGGATTACGTGCTGCTTAAGCGCCGCACGCTGATCGAACACGGATTTCCGGAGAGCACGCTGCTGATCACGGTCGTCCGCGACGAGAATAACGAAGGCCACGCGATACTGACGGTCCGCACCGACAAAGGCGACTTCGTTCTCGACAACAAGCGCCGCGATGTCGTGCGCTGGACCGAGACGCCCTACACCTTCGTCAAGCGGCAGTCCGAGAAGAATCCGTTGGTTTGGATTTCGCTGTTGCCGCCTGACAGCGCGCCGCAAACGGCGGTGTCAGCCTCTAACAGCCATTAGCAGGAGCATTTCGACACCCAAAAACCCCGTCTGGGAGACTTTGCAAGGCCCGGTGAACATCCCCCACCCATCCCCGACCAACCGGGCCTTTACTCGAGCCGGCCTCCCCAAAGGGGCCGGCTCCTTTTTTTGGGCTGATGGTGGATTACAGCTTCAGCAACAGATCGAGCAGCAGCGCGCCTGAGAACAGGCTCCACACCGCCGCAATGGCCGCGGAGACGCCAAACCAGATCTTGGGGCGCGCTTGGAGCCGCACGCCCCGCCAGGCATTGCGCATGAGAATGGCGGGGCCGGCCAGCACGCGCAGCAGCACGCCGCCGATCGAGGCCAGCAGGGATTTGGGCTCGTCGCCGAAGCGCATCGGTTCGCCCGAAACGAGCTGAACGAAGCTCGCCAGCACGCCCGCGGCCACGAAGCCGACCGCCATTACATAGAGATAGACCGCCAGGGATTGCATCCGGGCCCCTCGCCACCGTGCTCCTCATCCGCGAGCACTTTAGCCAGGGCGGCCGAGCCCCTCTGTGAATTCTAAAGGATTAGTTAACAGCCGTGCCGGGACGGCACGCTCAGGTCAGACTTTGAGGTCGTAATCGAGGATGGCCATCTGAAACTGGTAGGCCACCTCGCCCTCGTCGTCGTCGCGGAAGATCACGCCGATGAACTCCTCGCCGATATAGACCTCGGCGGAATCCTCCTTGCGCGGCCGCTGCCGGACCTGGATGTCGGGCATGCGGAACATGGTCTTGAGATAGCGCTCGAGCTTAAGAATTTCGTCCCGGGTCACTGAAAAACTCCCCAAGCCCGAGACTCCGGGCCACATTGCGGCCGGCGCTTAGTCGCGGGCGGTGTCATCGTCACCCACGAACATCTGATCCATGCTGAGCGCGGGCTCCTCGCAGCCGGCAAAGCCGATCTCACGCGCCGGCACCCCCGCCACGGTGCGTCGGGAGGGCACGTCGTTGAGCACGACACTGCCGGCCGCCACTCTGGCGCAGTCGCCGACCTTGATATTGCCGAGGATCTTGGCGCCCGCGCCGATCATGACGCCACGACCGATCTTGGGATGGCGGTCGCCCTTCTCGTTGCCCGTGCCGCCGAGCGTGACGCCGTGCAGCATCGAGCAATCGTCGCCGATCACCGCGGTCTCGCCGATCACGATGCCGGTGGCATGGTCGAACATGATGCCCTTGCCGATCACCGCCGCGGGATGAATATCGACCTGGAGGAATCGCGAGGTCAGGCTTTGCAGGTAAAGGGCGAAGTCTTTGCGGCCCGACTTCCACAGCGCATGGGCGATACGATAGGCCTCGAGCGCATGAAAGCCTTTGAAATAGAGCAACGGCTCGATCAGCCGGCCCGAGGCCGGGTCGCGCTTGATGGTAGCCATCAGGTCGGCGCGGAAGGCCTCGCCGAGCGCCGGATGCGCCGCGATCACCTCGTGGAATGTCTTGTGCAGCAGGCCGGAATCGAGCGCCGAATGCTGGAGCCGGCGGGCGAGCCGATGGCAGACGGCATCTTCGAGCCGCGCGTGATCCAGCACGGTCGCATAGATGAAACCACCCAGGGCCGGTTCGGCCGCGCTGATCTCTTCAGCCTCGCGCCGCACCTGGCTCCAAATCGGATCGTAACTCTTGATCTGCGGCTGCGTCGCCGCGAATGGCTTTTGCATCGGAACCTCATCTGCCCCCTTTGCAGAAATCTGGGGGCTGACCAGTCATTTAGACCACTGAACTAAGCCCGGCTGGTTAAAAAGTCGAGCACACCTTGCTTGAATCCTGCATCGCCCACCGCCTTCATATGGTCCCGGCCTGCGATGTCAAGGAATTGAGCGCCCGGAATAAGCCTTACAAGCTCTTCGCCCGAGCCGGCGATCACATCATTGCTGCCGGTGGCAACCAGCGTGGGCACGGCGATGCGGGCAAGATCGTCAGCCGTGATCTTCTCGCGCGGACCGCGCATGCAGGCGGCCAGCGCCTTGAGGTCGCTGCCGGTCTGCTCGGCAAAGGCTCTGAAGCTGCGCGCGGTGGCATTGGGCACGTCCTCGATACGGGGCGCTTCGAGCGCGCGGGCGATCGGGCCGGTTCCCACCATGCCGCGCACCAAATTGATGCCCGCCCCCGCCAGGACCAGGCTGCGCACCCGCTGCGGATGCGCCAACGCCAGAAACACGGCGATGCGCGCGCCCATCGAATAGCCCATCACATCGGCGCGGGCGATGCCGAGATGGTCGAGCAGCCGGCGCGCGTCCTCGGCCATGGCCGGCGCGCCGTACAGGTTCGGGTCGTACAGTGTCTCGCTCAGCCCGTGCCCGCGATTGTCGACGGCGATGACGCGGCGGGAGGCCTCGCCCAATGTGCGCAGCCAATGCGTGTAGCGCCAATTGGCCGCGACATTGGAGGCAAAGCCGTGAATGAGGAGGATCGGCTCCCCTTCCCCCTCGTCGCTATAGGCAATCCTCACGCCGTCCGAATCGAAGCTCTGCATTCTTGATCTACCGCTCTGGCCTCAGGGTCACTATGCTCGCCGAAATTCCCACGCGAGAAACAAGAAGAACGACCGTCATGGCTCAAACGCTCGTACCCCATATGGTGAACGACCAAGGCGTCGACCGGATCAAGATCGGCGTCAAGGAGTTCCAATGCATGGGCGCCACGCCCCCTCACGATCACCCCCACATCTATCTCGATATGGGGCACGAGGCGCAGATCGTCTGCCCCTATTGCTCGACGCTGTTCCAGCATGACCAAGCGCTCGAGGCGACCGAGAGCGATCCGCCGTGCTGCATCTACGTGGCCACCGCCCCGCCAGGCGCACCGGCGGCTTGAGCCCGCCTGATGGCCAGGCGAGGAGATCGCGTGCTCATTGCCGGCGGCGGCATTGGCGGCCTGGCCACCGCCATCGCGCTCGGCCGGCGCGGGATCGAAACTGAACTCCTCGAGCGCTCCGATTTCGGCGAGGAAACCGGCGCCGGCATTCAGCTCGGTCCCAATGCCACGCGGGCACTGGACGCTCTGGGCGTGCTCGATGCGATCAAGCCTCACAGTTTCAGGCCCGAGGCGATCTCGATCTATGACGGCATCTCGGGCAGGAAACTCGCCGCCGTGCCGCTCGGTCAGGCGATCGACGCACGCTACGGCGTCCCTTATCTGACTCTGCGCCGCGCCGACCTCCATGCCGGGCTTCGCGCCACGGCGCAAAGTCTCGCTCCCGTCACGCTGAGGCCAGGCTTCGAGCTGGCGGCGATCGAGGTGCAAGGCGGCGCGGTCGTGGCCCGGACGCTCGATGGTGGCGAGGCCAGGGGCGCGAGCCTGATCGGCGCCGACGGCCTGTGGTCCACTGTGCGCGCGCTCATCATGCCCGAAGCCGGCCTGCGCTTCGCCGGCGCCACGGCCTGGCGTGCCCGCGTGCCGCGCGGCAACCTCCCTCCCCCATTTGACGCACCGGTGGTCGGCCTTTGGCTCGGGCCGCGAACCCATCTCGTGCACTATCCGGTCCGCGGCGGCGAGGACCTCAATGTCGTCGCCGTCACCGAAGGGGGCGCGGAACGCCAAGGCTGGAACCAGGCGGACGGCATCGAAACCTTGCTCGGTAGTTTCACACGCTGGTCTAAGAAATCGAAATCATTGCTGGAACGTGCCGAGGGCTGGCGCAGCTGGTCGCTCTACCAACTCACGTCTCTGCGAAGCTGGAGCAAAGGCCCCGTCACACTTCTCGGCGATGCGGCTCACCCGGTCTTGCCGTTCCTGGCGCAAGGCGCAGCACTCGCTATCGAGGATGCAGTCACACTGGCGGCTTACCTCGCGGAGCGGCCGAGCGATCCGTCGGCCGCCTTCCTCCGTTACCAAGATCTGCGGCGGCCACGCGTTGCGCGCGTCCAGACTCTGTCGCGGCGCTATGGCTGGCTCTACCATCTGCGCGGGCCCTTGCGGTTGGTTCGCAATCTCGCGCTTGAGCGGCACAACGAGGAGCGTGCGTTGCCGCGCCTCGATTGGCTCTACCGGGACGAAACCCAACAGGCGTGACGATTAGGTTGCGCGTTTGCCCTGGAGGAGAACGGCGGCGCCGCCAAACGCCGACAGCAGCGAGCCCGCGAGCACCGCGATCTTGGTCATGGATTCGTGTTCGGGATCAGCAAACGCCAGCAAGCCGATGAAAAGACTCATGGTGAAGCCGATGCCGCACAACAGGGCGACCCCGTAGATCTGCTTCCACGACGTGCCGGGGGGCAGATGAGCGATGCCCGTCTTTCTGGCAAGGACAATGGCGCTCATGATACCGATCTGCTTGCCGAAGAAGAGACCCGCGGCGATGCCGAGCGACAGTGGCGCCAGCAGCGACTCCATGCTCGCGCCCGCCAATGAGACGCCGGCATTTGCAAAGCCGAACACCGGCAGCACCAGGAATGCGACCCACAGCCCGAGCCCGTCTTCGAGGTGACAGAGCGGCGAGCCCTCGCCGTCCTCCTCGCCTTCCTCCTCCTTGCCGAGCGTCCCGAGCGGAATGGTCAAGGCCAGCACCACGCCGGCGAGCGTGGCGTGGATGCCGGAGAACAGCATGGCCGCCCACAGCACCACGCCGAGCACCAGATAGGGCGCGAGGCGCAACACGCCGAACCAGTTGAGGGCAAGCAGCGCCGCCGTGACCAGCACGGCAACCCCGAGCGCCACGACAGAGAGATCGGCGGCGTAGAAGATCGCGATGATGAGGATGGCGCCGAGGTCATCCATGATCGCAAGCGAGGTCAAGAATACCTTGAGCGAGTTTGGAATTCTCGACCCGAACAACGAGAGCACGCCGAGCGCGAAGGCGATGTCGGTGGCGGTTGGGATCGCCCACCCCCGCCACGTTTCCGGGCTCTGCCAGTTGATGGCGAAAAAGATCAGCGCCGGCGCAAGCATGCCGCCAAGCGCGGCGATGCAAGGCAACGCGCGCCGCGGCCAGCTGTCGAGTTCACCGGCGAGAATCTCGCGCTTGATCTCCAGCCCGACCAGCAAGAAGAACAGCGCCATCAGCCCGTCATTGATCCAATGCAGGACGCTGAGGCCGGCGACTTTGGTATGCAGCAGCTCGGTGTAGTTATCGGCGAAAGCCGAATTGGCGGCCACCAGCCCGAGCGCAGCGCTCGCCATGAGCACGAGACCGCCTGAAGCCTCGGACTCGGCAAATCGTTGGAAAGTCGTGCGGGCTCGCCGAATGAGGGGCATGGACAATGCGGGCTGGCTGCGGGACCCCGTTCCTATACAGACACCGCGCCGAAGGCAAATCTCCCCCGGTCCGGTCTCATAGCGAAAAGGCCGCCGCCCCGAAGGATGGCGGCCTCGAAACCAGGCCTGCGACCGGAAACCCTATTGCGACAGCTTCTCGGCCTCCCGCCGATGCTGCCTGATGGTGGGCAGCGTGTTGGCGGCAAACTGCTTCAAGGCCGCATTGCCGCCTTCCTCGGCATACTCATCGAACAACTCGACGGCGAGATCGTGGGCTTTGACCTGCTGCTCGGCGTAGAGTTCGTCGAAATCCTCGGGCTTCGCCTCATTCAGCGCCTTGATCAACTTCTGACGCTTGCGGTCAAGCCGGAACGGCATCTTCACCTTGAGATTCTCGGACTTCACGATGCCCTTCAGCTCATCGCTCGTCTTGCCATGGGCCTCGACCATGAGCTGACCGAATTGCTTCACCGCCTCCGACTGTCCCTTCTCGCTCGCGATCTTGCCAGCCGCGATCTCATACAGGTCGCCCATGGCTGTCTTCTTCACGAAATCCGGCGTGCTCGGCGCCCCGCACGACGCGAGAGCCAAGGTGGCGACAACGGCCAGGGCAGCCAGCAGGCGAGTGCTCATTGCTCTTGCTCCAAATTGGTGGCGGCTGAACGGCCTTCACGGCCGCAAAACCAGCGGACCTCAATGGCCGCTCGGATCGCCGCGCCTTCCGGCCTCGAACAGGAACCACACGCGCTTCTCGGCCTGGTCGATCCATACCTCAATCAAGCTGGCCGTGGCCACGTCATTCTCCTCGTCGCAAAGGGCATGCGCCTCGCGCAAGGACGTGATCAGCGCCTGATTGTCGGACCGGAGTTCGGCCAGCATGTCGAGCGGATCGACGAAGTCGGCGTCGTTGTCGGGGATGCGCTGAAGCCGCGCGATATTGCCGATCGAACGCACCGTGGTGCCGCCGATCTTCCGCACCCGCTCGGCGATCTCGTCGGTCATGGCGAAGACCTGGCCGGCCTGTTCGTCGAACATCAGATGGTAGTCGCGGAAATGCGGCCCGCTCACATGCCAGTGGAAGTTCTTGGTCTTGAGGTAGAGCACGAACACATCGGCCAGCAGCGCATTGAGCGCGCCCGAAATGTCCCTCGTGGCATTCGAGCCGAGATCGGTCGGGGTCTGTAGCGGCGCCTTGCGGCGCTCCTTAACGTCCTTGTTCATGGCAGGTCTCCTTGGGGGGCTCAGGTCTCAAGTCGTTATATAAGAACGACTTGGCGGCGCGGTATTGATGGCGATCAATTGTCGCTGACCGATGCCGGCTCAATCGGTCGAATGATCCTATAGTTCCGGGCTTTCCCGGCTAAGTTTAGGACCATAACCAAGGGACCTAAGCATGTTCATTGCGATGAATCGGTTCAAAGTGCGCAAAGGCGCCGAGCACGATTTCGAGCAGGTCTGGCTGACCCGCGACAGCCACCTCAAAGACGTGCCCGGCTTCGTCGCCTTTCACCTGCTGAAAGGCCCCGAGCGCGACGACCACGTGCTCTACGCCTCGCATTCGCTGTGGCGGTCGGAAGCCGCATTCCTCGACTGGACCAGGTCGGAGGCGTTTCGTAAGGCGCATGGCGGCACCGGCGCCAACAAGCCGCTTTATCTCGGCCACCCCGAATTCGAGGGCTTCACCGTCATACAAGAACTGACGGCGGGCGACGCGGCGAAAGCCGCCCAGTAAGCCGTCAGTTTCCCCGCACCACCTGCACCAGGTTGTCGGAGAAGGTCGGCGCGCGGCCGAGACTGCAGAATTCCGCCGAGGAGATCGAGTTGACCGAGCCGTCGGAGCGGTTGAGGCTCCGCCAATAGCCGAGCGTCGCCACGATCACGCCGGCACCTACGTCGTCGGTGACGCGCGCCAACCCCTCGAAATCGCCGCGATCGTTGAACACCCGCACCGGATCGCCATCGCGAATGCTGCGCGCCTCCGCGTCTTTCGGGCTGATCATGACGAATTGCTCGCCCTGACCTTTGATCTTGTGGGGCTCGTTGGCGTAGCAGGAGTTCAAGAAGCCGTGGCTCTTGGGCGAGATCACGTTGAGCGGATAACGCTCGGCAAGCTTGGGGTTACTCGCAACGCTTTCGCGCGGCGGCACATAGCCGGGTAGCGGATCGACATCCTCGCCCGACTGCATCTGCTCGTACATCATGCGGAATGGCGGGGCGACGAAGTTCTTGGCGTCCTTGACCAGGAACTCGACCTTGCCCGACGGCGTCGGGAACTTGCCCTCGGCGTGCGGCAGCCGGTCGTCGGGCGTGCCGACAGCGAGATGGAAATAGCCGTGTTGCCGGAAATGGTCCATGCCGACGCCCCCCATCTGCGGCGCGTCCCATTGCACGTAATGCTCGGCGAGCTCCATGTCGCTCATCTTGAATTGCGGATCGTCATAACCCATGCCGGCCGCCAGCAGCCGGAAGATCTCGGCATTCGACTTGGCCTCGCCGCACGGCTCGATCGCCTTCTCGTTGATGGTGAGATAGAAATGCCCCCACGAGAACATCATGTCGTCGTGCTCGCCGGCCATGGTGGCCGGAAGAATAATGTCGGCGTAAGCCGCGGTGTCGGTGACGAAATGCTCCGCCGTGACGAAGAACAGACCCTCGCGGCTTAGCCCTTTCACGATGGTGTTGGTCTCCGGCGCCTGGCTCACCGGATTGGTGTTGTAGATGAATAGCCCCATCACCGGCGGATCGAGCTTCATGTCGCCGACCAGCGCGCGGCCGAGCTGGAGATTGTTTACCACGCGGGTGCCTTCGCGGATGAAGTCGGGCCGCGACACGCGCGCCCAGTCCACCGGGAACTCCCATAGCGGCATCTGCAACAGTCCGCCGCCGACATGACGCCAGGAGCCGGCGAGCGCCGGAATCGCGCAGACCGCGCGGATGGTCTGGCCGCCGCCGGCGTGGCGCTCGAGCGCTACGCCCATGCGGATGACCGAAGGCTGAATGGTAGCGAATTCGCGCGCGAAGGTGGCGATGTCCTGCGCCGCCACGCCGGTCACCTTCTCCACATAGTCCGGCGTGAACTCGGCCGCGCGTTCGGCCAGCTCGGGAAAGCCGACACTGTGCTTGTCCACCCACGCCCGATCGACATGACCGTTCTCGATCAGGGCGGCGATGATGCCCATCGCCAGCGCGCCGTCGGTGCCGGGCTTCGGCATGATGTGCCAGTCCGCCTGCTTGGCCGTGCGCGAGCGGTAAGAGTCGATCACCACCACCTTGGCGCCGCGCTTCTGCGCCTCGAGGATGAACGGCCAGTGATGCAGATTGGTGGAGATCGAGTTGCAGGCCCAGATCACGATATAGCGCGAGTGCACGAAACTCTCGGGGTCCACCCCGCCGGTCGGGCCGACCGTGAGCAACCAGGCGGTCGACGAGCCCGACGCGCAGAACGTCTTCTCGTTCACCGTCGAGCCCATGCAATTGAAGAAGGCGTCGCCCGCGGTCAGCCCCTGCACCAGCCCCTCATTGCCGAGATAGGAATAGGGCATGATCGCCTGCGACCCATATTTGGCGATGATTTCCTTCCAGCGCATGGTAATCTCGGCGATCGCCTCGTCCCAAGAAATGGGCGCGAATTGACGCGAGCCTTTGGGGCCCACCCGGCGCAAGGGATAGAGCACGCGGTCCGGATTGTAGTGGTGGTCGTGATAGTCCTTGAGCTTCACGCACAGCCCGCCGCGAGTCATGGGGTGTTCTTTGTTGCCCCTGACCTCGATCAGCCTGCCGTCCTCGACCTCGTAGATCATGGCGCAGGTGTCGGGGCAGTCATGCGGGCACCCGCCGAAGAACGTCGTACGCCGAGGCTGCTCGTTCATTCCCCAAAGCCCTCCCTAGGCTGCCGCTTAGCGGCATCTGACATGGATCAGACTACGAGCCGCGGGTCGGCTTGTCGATTGGCTGGCTCGCCGATTTGGGGGGGCACGGATGGTCGGGAGTTAACTTGACAATTTCTTGGTCCACCGTCAGCTTTTTTTTCGCGTTGCTTGGGCAAGATGCCGTGAAAGTCGCGTCGCTGGTGAAAATCTTGCGATCAATCGGTTGGCGCGGGCTGGTCCTTCCCGCCCTGCTTTGCGCGTTCAGCAGCCCGCTCGCCGCTCAGTCTCTGGTCTGGAGTCCCCAGGGCCCTGCTCCGACCGCGTCCGGCCAGGTCGAGAACATCGCCGATCGGCCCGTAGCCGGCGCGATCCGAATCGCCGCGCCGCATCCCTCGGACGCGAACGTCGTCTATGTCGGCGCCGTCAATGGCGGCGTGTGGAAGACCACCGACGCGATGGCGCCCACACCAAGCTGGCAGCCTCTGACCGACGATGCCAGGTCGCTCTCGATCGGCGCGCTCGCCTTCGATCCCACCGATGCCAGCCATCAAACCTTGGTCGCCGGTACCGGCCGCTACAGCAGCAACAACAGAACCGGCACGGCTCTGATCGGCTTGATGCGCACCACCGATGGCGGCGCCAGCTGGGAGGTGAGCGACGGCGGCAAGCTCTTGCGCAACGCGCAGATCGTCGCCGTGGCGCCGCGCGGCGCGATCATCGTAGTCGCGTCCGACAAGGGTCTGTTCCGCAGTTTCGAGGATGGCCAGTGGAAGAAGATTTCCGGCGCGCCCGATAGCGGGCTGCCGGGCGGCTATTCCCTGGATCTCGTTGCCGATCCCGAGGACCCGGCCCGGCTCTACACCAATGCCGGCGCCAAAGGCATCTTCCAGAGCCTGGATAGCGGCGCCACCTGGACCAAGATCAGCGATGCGGCAATCGACCAGGTCCTGACCGGCGACACGGTCAACCTCAAGCTCGCGGTCGGGCCGAACCACACGCTTTATGTCGCCATCGCTAACGCTATCGGTCGTACCACCGCGCTCGCCGGCCTGTTCCGGTCTGCCGATGACGGAGCGAGCTGGACGGCGCTCGATCTGCCCAGCACCGTCGAGGCAGGCGGCATCGCCTTCGGTCTCCATCCCGGCGGCCAAGCCGGCATTCATCTCTCCCTCGCCGCCGACAATACCGACCCCAACATCGTCTATGTCGGCGGCGACCGTCAGCCGTCATTTGACGAAGGGGCTGCGGCCGAGCCGCGGAGCGGATGCTACGACGAGCCAGTGTCGAGCTGGCCCAATTCGTTGGGCGCCTGCGACTATTCCGGCCGGCTATTCCGCATCGACGCTTCGCTCCCGTCAGGGCAGCAGGCGACGCCGCTCACCCATAGCGGCACCAAATCGATGACGGCCCCCCACGCCGATTCGCGCGGTCTGGTGATGTCGCCGAGCGGCGATCTGATCGAGGTCGATGATGGCGGCATCTACCGTCGCACCGATCCGCGCAGCACCGACGGCGACTGGTTCTCGATGAACGGCAATTTGCAAGTCACCGAGTTTCATTCGGCCGCCTGGGACGCCAACACGCGGACGATCCTGGGCGGCGCGCAGGACACTGGTGCCCCGCAACAAGCCAAGAGCTTGAACCGGCTCTGGGAGAGCATATTGGAGGGCGACGGCGGCGTGGTGGCGATCGACGTCACCAGCACTCCGGGCCGCTCGATCCGTTACGTCAGCAATTACAGCCTGGAAGGCTTCACCCGTTTGAACTTCGACGACACCAACACCCTCCAAAGCTGGGACTACCCGCAATTGGCGGTGGTCGGCACCAGCGGCGAAAAATTCGAAGGTCAGTTCTATACGCCCCTCGAGCTCAACCAGGTCGACCCCAGGCGCCTGATCATTGGCGGTGCGCGGCAGGTCTATGAATCCTCCGACCAAGGGGACACGATCGAGGAGCTTGAACCGCCCCTCCCCATGAATAGCCCCGAGACGGTGGCCTACGGCGCCGCCGGCAACCCCGACATGCTCTATATTGGCGCGGGGAAGAAAGTGTTCGTCCGCAGCGCGCCTCCCCCCGCGCCCCTGGTCAGAGCCACGAGTTACCCTGGCACCAGGACGATCACCGGCATCACCATCGACCCCAGAGACCCGAATACGGCCTTTGTCATCGACTTCGCCGACGTCTTTCGCACCAGCGACGGCGGCATCAGCTGGACGAAGGTGAGCGGCAATCTGGCGAGTTATGACCCGGACATCTTACGCTCGGTGGTTTATAGCCCCGATATCAATGGCGGCTCAGTGGTGGTCGGCACCAATGAAGGCGTATTCGCCGCCGCCGGCCCCGATTATTCGGACTGGGTCCCGCTCGGCTCGGGCCTCCCCAATGCGCCGGTCTATCGGCTGCAATGGAGCCCAACGGATCACATTCTTCTCGCCGGCACTCACGGACGCGGCGCCTGGATTCTCGACTTCAAGCAAGGGCCCTAATCCCATGCGACAAGACCACGTGCATGTCCTGGCTGTCGTCTTCGCACTCGGCGTCCTCGTGCCGCTTCCCGCGGCGTGGAGCCAACAGGCGGTGAAAAGTTTCGAACTCCGGCCCGGGGTTGTGGTCAGCCTGGACAACAACGAAGCCTATGTGATGAAGCCGGAAGGCGGTATCGCCGCCGTCGATCTGGCGCAAGGCAACGAACGTTGGCATTCGAGCGAAGCGGCCAAGCCGCTCACCGTGTCGGGCGATCTTCTGATCAGCCAGGCCGAGCCGAAGGCGGGTGAGCGCGCGCTCAGGATCGTGACACTCAACACCAGCGCCGATGGACGCCCCGAGGTGCAGCAAAGCGTCGAACTGCCCGACGGGGTGAACGCCATGATCGGTGAGACGCCCAACCGCTCGTTCAAGGCGGTTGCCCGGGTCGTCACTGGAGAAGCCGCCGTGGCCTGGGAATATGCCCAGCGCCCCTTGCGCGGCATGCGCATGGGTCAAGAGGTGCTGCCCGATGAGGCGCCCCCGGTCCCCGGCCGCGACCAGCCGGGCCGCCGCCGCGCCTTGGAAGAAGAGGAAGAAGGCGGCGGCATGGAAGTGACCAACGGCTCATTCCGCCTCGATCTCAAATCGGGCGAAGTGACCGCCCAGCGGCTCGGCCTGGGCGGAACTGAGCGGCGGGCGTTACGCGCGGCACCAGCGGCCCCGCCGGCCAGCGTCGCCGGCGTGCCCGAACCGCAATTCCGGTCCGCCGACGGCCGCCATGTCATGAACCCGGAGCGCGTCGCCGACGATACGGCGTGGGATAAATATGTGTGGACCGTCTACGATGCGGCGAGCGGCGCGCGCCTCGGCCAAGCCAAGTCGCATGTCCGCTACGCACCGTTTTTCGTGACCGGTACGCTGCTGATCACGGTCAGCGGCCCGGAACTGCGCCAGACCGAGCAAGGCGCCGTGGAGGAGCCGCTCCGGATCAAGGCGATCGATCTGAGCACCGGTGATGTCGCCTGGACCCAGCCGATCCGCGACACCGTCAACCGCCTGCCCCCGCCGCCATAGGCCCGGAGCGGTGTCGCTGTCATGATCATGATCAGTTGGCGGACCGTACTCTTGATTGCCGGTACCGGATTCGCCGCCGCCTGCGCGCAGCCGTCTGTAGGCGAGAGCGACGTGACAGACTATCAGGTCGAGCACGCGTTCGATGGCGAAGGCCCGGCGGATTTAAGCGGCATTGCCTGCATCCCGATCAAGCAAGGCGCGGCCTATCGCTGTCTGGCAGTGAACGATGAAACCCAGTCCGCGCAATTCGCCACGGTCGAGGATGGGATCATCGAGGCCGGCGAGGAAATTCGCCTGATTGGCGAAACGCCAGACCCAGAAACAGTTGGCTCTCGGCCGAGATCCGTCCCCTGCCCCAGGATCACCGAGGACTTTGAAGAGCTCGACGGCGAGGGCGTGGCCTACGCGGCGTCCTATTTCTACGTCGTGGGCTCGCATGGCTGCTCGCGCAAGAAGGGCAAATTCCGCCTATCCACCTTCATCCTGGCGCGCATTCGCGTCGACCAGGAAGGAAGGCCGGTCGACAAAGCCGGCAATGTCCTGACCGGCGGCAACATGCACGAAGCCGTCGAAACAACTTACCGGCTGTCCGACCTACTGCCGCGCGTCACGGACGCCGGCGCCTTTTTCGGCAAGAGCCTCGACGCGGACACCAAGGGACTCAACATCGAAGGCATCGCCGTTCAGGGCGAGAACATTTTGCTTGGCCTGCGGGCGCCGTCGATCGAGGGCCGGGCCTTCATCGTCCGCGCCAATGTCGATGAATTGTTCAAGCCCGGGCGCGAGCCTGCGCCGGCGACAGCTTTGCTCGACACAATAGCTGTGGCGCTCGGCCCCGATGTCGGCATTCGCGATCTCGCGGCGTTGCCGGATGGCCGGCTGCTGATCCTCGCTGGCGCGGCCTCTGGACCGGAAATCCCCTACCGCATCTTCGCGGTCGATCCGACTGGGGCAAATCTACAGGAGCTGGTGCCGCCGCAGACCGATCAGCCAACGCGCGCCGAGGGCATGACCGTGCTGGAAGCGACCGATCAGGACATCCGGCTGCTCATCCTGTTCGACAAGGCGAACACCGCGCCGCAGGAACTGCGCATCCGGCACTAAGGCGAATGGTGCGGCCCGGTCTCGAACCACCATGCCGTGAACCTTTTTCCCGTCTCCCGCTACCAAGGGACATAACCGGATCAAGGAGACAGGGAAATGTTCAGAATGACCACGCTGCTTGCCACTCTCGCGCTGACACTGTCGGCGCCGGCCTTGGCCGTCGCCGCCAGCTCCTATGGCTCAACCGGCGGATCGAGCAAGGTGAAGATCTGCACGAACACCTTTCACCCCGGCGGCATACGCTGCACATTCTGTTACTACACGACGCAGCCGGGCAGCAGCAGCACCGTGTGCATCAAGATCAACACCGGCAGCAGCAACAGCAGCCAACCACCGCAGAGCTTCGCCAATTAGCGGCGCGGGCGCTTCAGAAGGAGGACGGCAGGGGTGCCATCCTCCCTTCTGTGCCGGCTCCCTCGTTCGGTATGCGAGGAAAACACGAAATGGTGCGGACGCCGGGACTCGAACCCGGACGGCTGTTCGGCCTCAGGATTTTAAGTCCTGTGTGTCTACCAGTTCCACCACGTCCGCTTTTGACGCGCCGAACTTAACCTGAGGACCATGGAGGGTTTCCTAAGCCGGAAACAACGACTTCTTCTCCACCTTCGGTTCAGGCGCCGAGTCCCCCTTTGCCCCTGGTTCGGGGATCGATGCAAGCCCTCCGCTCAAGGTTCTGGGCTCCAGGGCCAGTGCTAATTCGGCGGGCGCTTCGGCTTCGGTGACGGACACGGGCCCGGCGAGAAGGCTCGCCCTGAGCAGCAGGAACAGCGTCAGCGCGTTGAGGATGTGCCAGGCGAAATGGGTGCCGACTTTGCGGCCGTCGATCAGGACCTTGTCGCAGAACGCCAGATCGAGGGACCTGAGCGTGATCGAGACGGCGAAAATGGCGGCGGCCCACAGCAGCCAAGGCGCGGCTCTCTGTCCGCGCTCGTGGAGCATCAGGCCGATCACGATCATCGCCGCCAGGGCCGGGAGATAGAACAGGCTGCCGTTGACGCACGGCTTGGCGTCCTTGAGCTCGGCGCCCGGGAAGCCGATGGCCCCTTCCCCGCATTGAACCTGCATGGTGAGCGCCACGATCGCCGCGAAGCCGATCACCAGCAGCACCGTGAAGCCGGGCGGCACGCCGAGGAAGCGATTGAGGGCAAAGCCGAGATAGACCAGCATGAACACGCTGATCGGCAGGACATCGGCCAGCGACGTCCCCTGATCGGCATAGAGATGGAAGGCCAGGCTCCCGAGGCCGATGAACAAGACCAGCACCGGCAGGAGGAACTGGTCGGGGCTGCGTTCCTCCGGAGGGCGCCACAGCACGAGCTGGAGCCCGATCAGGCCAGCCAATAGAAACGCGACATTGCTCACGGCGTTGATCGGCTCCGCCAACAGCGCTGGGTTGGTGCCGCGCTCGCAATAAAGGAAGACATGCTCGCCAAAATTCATGGTCCCTGTCCTTTCGACCCGTCACTCCAGGAAAGAGGCCTCCCTTGCCGGAAGTTCCACTGCCGCGCAGGCCGGTTGTTATTTTTTGGCGTTCCATCCTCCGGTGGCTCCAGGCATGTTAACCGCGAATTCCACCGCACTGTAGTGCGCACGTGCAAATGATGGGCGGTTTGCACGACAAATCGTCGCCGCATAGCGCGGCGCTCATGCCCGATCAGGATGCCGCCTGACGGGACGTCGCCTTATGTGACAGGAATTGCTGTCGTGCGCGCGCGAACAGCGCTTGCGGAACCGGTGGCGCTGTTGCGCTGGATCGCGCTGCGAGGCTGCCTATTCCGGCGGCGAGGACTCATCGTCTGCGGGGGGTTCGCCCGCGTCCGGCATCGCGTCCTCATCCGTGGGCTCCTCCTCCATGTCGGTATCGTCACCGGCCGGAAGACCCAGGCTCTTTCTGCAACTATCCTCGTAGCTTTCGTTTGCGTTCAGCAAATCTTCGAGCTTCGGATAGCCTGCGACGTCTTCGTCGCTGATTTCCTCATTGTGCATCTTGGTCAGCATGTCGACGTCCTTCTGGGTGAGATTGTTCTTACCCAGCTCGCCAGCGACGCACTCGCAATAGGTCTTGGCCGTGACCTTGCCGTCGTCGAAGGCTGGATCGTCGCTGATGCTCGGCTCCGAGGTACAGGCGGCGACGAAATCGGCCGTGTTGAGCGAGGCCGCTTCAACCTTTGCCGCGCCAAGGACTAGAACGGCGAAAGCGCCGAGCGCGATGACGCGCATGAAGCAAGACTTGTACATACCCGCCCCTCCCATCGCCGTGATCCGTTATGAGTTCGTGTCAGCGATTGCCGCCAAGAGTAAGGAATGACTCGGCATTTAGGCAACAGTTGGAGTGACCAAGACTTATCTTTGTGACCAGCATGACCGCCGCTAAGAAAAGGCAATACAGTGCGGGACGAACCGGGAACCAGCCGGAGGCCTTTTGGTTGCAGTACCGCACTGCGATACTTCGAAAATAGAGAACCTTCTCAAGGTCTTACCAATGTTCCCCAGATTCCTGGCCGCTTGGCATGGCGTGCGCTCCAGCTTGTGGGCACTGCCGCTGGTGATGGTCCTGGCGGCCGCGGCGGCGGCCTTCCTGGCCGTAAACCTAGAGGTCCGGCAGGGTCAGGACCCGGTCTGGTTCCTTTATAGCGGCGACGCCGAGGACGCCCCGCAATTCCTGTCCAATCTGGTTACCGCCATGATCACCATGGCGACGCTGGTGGTTTCGATCACCATGGTGGTGCTGACTCTGGCCGCCCAACAACTCGGCCCGCGGCTCATTCGCAGCTTCATGGCCGACCGGCGCACGCAACTGACGCTCGGTCTGTTCATCGCCACGGTGGTCTATCTCCTGTTGGTGCTGCGCTCGACCTATGGCGCAACCGACCGTGTTCCCAATCTCGCGGTCACCGGCGGGACCGCCCTTGTCCTGCTCTGCCTGGTCGCCCTCCTGGCATTCGTGCACCACCTCGCGCGTTCGATCATCGCCGACAATGTCGTCGACCGGGTCGGCGAAGCGCTCGACGCCGATATCCAGCGCCTATTGCCCGAATCCAACATCGATCAGTGCCCTGCTCCATCGCGTCGCCCGAGTGAACGGGGCGCGCCGCTTTATTTCGGACACAGCGGTTATGTCCAAACTGTCGACTATCGGCGGATGGTCGACATTGCCAAGGACGCGAACGCCACGATCGAGCTTGCCTTCAAGGCTGGCCACCACGCCATTCAGGGCAGCATCTACGGTTGGATGGCGCCACCCGAAGCGGCGACCGACGAGGTCCGGCACAAGATCGAGCAATGCGTCAGACTTGGCGGCGAACGCGCGTCGATCCAGGATTTAGAGACCTCGATCCGGCAATTGGTCGAAGTCGCGCTGCGAGCACTGTCGCCCGGCATCAACGATCCCTTCACCGCCATCGCCGTGATCGACCGGCTCACCGCGTCGCTGGCCAAGATCAGGCTTCGAGGCGCGCCGCAAAGCGTCTGGGCCGATGACGGCGACAATGCGCGTCTGGTTGCCCCGCGCTCGACCTTCGCCGACAGTGTGGATGTCGCCTTCCGCCAGATCCGCCAGAATAGCGCCGGTCAAGTGGCTGTGCTGATCCGCCTGGTCGAGAGCCTCGGCCAGCTTTTCGTCCAGGCTAACAAAGCAGAGCGATCGGTGCTGTCGGAGCAGATCGAAATCGTGCTCGATACCGGTCGGCAAAACATCGGCCAGAAACAGGATTTGGCGGAGCTCGAGAAGCGGGCGAGACTGGCGCTGGCGGCGGGTGAGTCTCGTCCTGCACGTCCGGCCGCGACCGGTGCGCAGACTTGGAAGCGCGCTCCGGGCTAACCCTTGGCCTTGGGCAGCGCCAAGCGGATATGCAGCTCTTGCAACTGCTTGGGTGAAACCTCGGACGGCGCGCCCATCAGCAAATCTTCGGCTTGCTGGTTCATCGGGAACATCACCACCTGCCGCAAATTCTCCTCGTCGCATAGCAGCATCACCATGCGGTCGATGCCCGGCGCGATGCCGCCATGCGGCGGGGCGCCATATTGCAGCGCCCGGAGCATGCCGCCGAACCGCTTCTCCAGCTCGTCCTTGGGGTAGCCGGCGATGGCGAAGGCCTTCTCCATGATCTCGGATTTGTGATTTCTGATCGCGCCCGAGGACAGCTCGATCCCATTGCACACGACGTCATATTGGTAGGCGAGGATATCGAGCGGGTCCTTGGTTTCGAGCGCCTCCAGCCCGCCTTGCGGCATGGAAAAAGGATTATGCGAGAAGTCGATCCGCTTCTCGTCGTCGTTCCATTCAAACATCGGAAAGTCGACGATCCAGCAGAAGTCGAAGCGGTCGGTCGCGGTCAAGCCAAGCTCGCTACCGATCTTCACCCGCGCCCGGGCCGCGAACTCGACAAACTCGCTGGGCAGTCCCGCAACGAAGAACACGGCATCGCCCGCCTTTAGACCCATTTGCTGCCGGATAGCTTCCGATCTCTCCTGACCAATATTCTTGGCAATCGGACCTTTCCCAAGCGCTCGGTCCGGATCCAATTCCTGATACGCGGCACTTGGTTTCATTTCGCCGCTTAGTGCATCGACGGGCTTGTCCCAGACGACCGTCTCAATGTGCTTATCGAATATTATGTAACCGAGACCTGGCTGCCCTTCGCGTTGCGCCCAGGCATTCATGCGGTCGCAAAAGGCGCGTGACCCGCCGCCTTTGGCTGGAATCGCCCAGATGCGCGTATTGACGTCCATGTCGATCATGCCCGCGAACAGCTTGAAGCCCGAGCCTTTGAAATGCTCGGTCGCGTCCTGCATCTCGATCGGATTGCGCAGATCAGGCTTGTCGGTGCCGTATTTGCGCATCGCCTCGGCGTAGGGAATGCGCGGGAATTTCGGCGTGACCGGCTTGCCGCCGCCGAACTCCTCGAACAGCCCGCGCAAGATCGGCTCGACCGCGTTGAACACGTCGTCTTGCGTCACGAAGCTCATCTCGATGTCGAGCTGATAGAACTCGCCTGGCGAACGGTCGGCGCGGGCGTCTTCGTCGCGGAAGCAGGGCGCGATCTGGAAATAACGGTCGAAGCCCGCGATCATGATCAGCTGCTTGAACTGCTGCGGCGCCTGCGGCAGCGCGTAGAATTTCCCCGGATGCACCCGGCTCGGCACCAGATAGTCGCGCGCGCCTTCGGGGCTGGACGCGGTGAGGATCGGCGTCTGGAACTCGAAAAAGCCCGCCTCGCGCATGCGGTCACGCAATGACGCGATGATCGCCTGCCGCTTCATGATGTTGGCATGCAGGCCCTCACGCCGGAGATCGAGGAAGCGGTATCTGAGCCGCGTCTCCTCCGGATAATCCGGCTCGCCGAACACCGGCAACGGCAGCTCCTTCGCCTCCGACAGCACCTCGATGGACTTGATCCTGACCTCAACCTCGCCGGTCGGCAGATTGGGATTGACCGTCTCCGGCGTCCTGGCGACCACCTCGCCGTCGATGCGCACCACCCATTCCGGCTTTACCTTCTCGGCGTCCTTGAAGGCCGGCGATTGCGGGTCGGCGACGGCTTGGGTGAGGCCGTAATGGTCGCGCAGGTCGATGAACAGCAACCCGCCGTGATCGCGCACGCGATGAACCCAGCCCGATAGGCGGACGGTCTTGCCCACGTCCTCTTTGCGAAGCGCGCCGCAAGTGTGAGTGCGATAGTCGTGCATGGTCAGTCCGGCCAGATGCGAGGAAGGAACGGGAAACGCCGCGGAACAGCGCATGGGAGGCCCGGCCTTGTCAAGGCAAGCACGGCCCCACCTGGAACGAAGCCCGTGTTAACGCGTTTGGATATCAGACGCTAACGAGGGAAATATAACCATGCATAAGATCCAAGGGACGATTCCCGTGAGGACGCGCCTGCCCCTCGCAGCCTGGGCGGTCGCCGGTGTAGTGGCGCTGTTCTCGGTCGCATCCTCTTTGCTGCACGGCGCTATGCCATCCAACCACGCCATGCCGCGCGCCGAGCAGGGAGCCCAGTCGCAAGACGGGTTTCGTCAAGCTAAAGTCTAAGCGCTTGAAGGCCGGTCGCGACCCAAGCGGCGAGAGGTAATCCTCCGCCGGGGAGCGCCACCGGAGGTCTGACGCATATTTGAGCCTCGCGCCCCTTGGCCTCACGCGCGCGGTTAGGCTATACCCGGCCCCCATGAACCTCATCGATCGTAACGACGAGCTGGCCGAGGCCTGCGCACGGCTCGCCAGCGCACCCTTTGTCGCGGTCGACACCGAATTCATGCGCGAGCAAACCTTCTGGCCGCGACTTTGCCTGATCCAGATCGCCTCGGACGGCACCGAGGCTCTGATCGACAGCATGGCGCCCGGCCTCGACCTCACGCCATTCTTCGACCTGATGGTCAATGAGCGCGTGCTGAAGGTGTTTCACTCGGCACGGCAAGACATTGAAATCGTCCACCATTTGGCTGGCGTGATCCCGCATCCGATCTTCGATACCCAGGTCGCGGCCATGGTGTGCGGCTTCGGCGAGGCGGTGAGCTACACGATGCTGGTGAAGCGGCTGTTGAACCGCAACCTGGACAAGACCTCGCGCTTTACCGATTGGAGCCGGCGGCCCCTCTCCGACCGTCAGCTGACCTATGCGCTGGGCGACGTCACCTATCTCCGCGACCTCTATCCCAAGCTCCGGGCCCAGCTCGACAAATCGGAGCGGGCGAGCTGGCTCAACGAGGAAATGGGCGTGCTGACCGACCCGGCCACCTATGAGCTCCACCCCGAAAAAGCGTGGCGGCGGCTCAAAATGCGCATCAAGACGCCGAAGGCCCTGGCCGTGCTGATGGAGCTTGCCGCCTGGCGCGAGCGCGAGGCCCAGACCCAGGACGTGCCGCGCGCCCGCATCCTGAAAGACGAGGCGCTGTACGACATCGCCAGCCAGGCGCCGCGCACGGCCGAGGATCTAGGCTCGTTGCGCACGCTGCATAATGGTTTCGCCCGCTCCGTGCGCGGCCGGGCCGTGCTCGAAGCGGTGGGCAAAGGGCTCGAGCGCGACCCAAACACCATTCCGCCCATCGAGCGCGGCGAGCCGATGCCGCCCGAAGCTCAAGCCGTGGTCGATTTGTTGCGCGTGCTGTTGAAGTCGACCGCAGGGCGGCACGGCGTGGCGCCGAAGCTCATCGCCACCGGCGACGAGCTCGAGGAGATCGCCCGCTCCGACGAGACCGATTTGCCGGTATTGCGCGGCTGGCGCAAGAAGCTGTTCGGCGACGACGCATTGGCGCTAAAGCGCGGCGAGCTGGCGCTCGCCATCAAGAAGGGCGAGGTCGCGGTGATCGCGCCCGACGGCTCAGCTTCGGCGGACAAGCCAAAAGACGAGGCCTAGCAGCACGCTGACGATGATTGCGGTGGTGAACGGCAGATAAAAATAGAAGCCGCCGGTATCGAGCACGATGTCGCCCGGCAGCCGGCCAAGGCCGTACTGCACGCTGGCGATCGTCAGCAGAATGACCAGCAAGACGAAGAACACGACGGTGCCGGGAGATCGCATGGCTCAGCCTCCGCGGCTTCTGGTGATCCGCATCCGCACCGTGGCGCGGACGTCCGGGGGCAAATCTTCGAGCGCATCGAGCACACCCATCAGCTCCGCCCTAAGCCCATGGATCTGGTCGATCAAATTGAGCAGCACCGGCACGTCCTCCTCGGCGAAGCCGAGCTCGTCTTCAAGGTTACAGATCAACGCCGCACGCGCCAAATCGGCCTCGGAGAAACTCTCCGCCGTCTCGTTGGCGGGCTTGATCCAGCCCTGCGCCACCCACACCCTGAGCCGGGTGACGGTCAGACGTTGCACGCGGGCGAGAAGGTCACGCTCCGAGAGCATCACGCCTGCTCCTTGAGCTTGCGTCGCGGATCGTAGCGATGGGCCTCCCGCCACTTTTCCGCGAAGCTTTTGAGCTCGTCATCGATGCGCTCGGGCATCACCACGCTGAGCTTGACCAGCTGATCGCCGGCCTTGGCGCCGCGCTTGATGCCGCGGCCCTTGAGCCTGAGCGTCTGCCCGGTATTGGCGCCTGGCGGCACCGTGGCGAACACGCGCCCGCTGATGGTCGGCACCTCGACCTTGCCGCCCAGCACCGCCTCATCGAAACTGATCGGTATCTCGACGACGATGTCGTCGCCGTCGCGCTTGAACACCGGATGCGGCTTGACGCTGATCTCGATCAACGCGTCGCCGGGTCCGCCGTCGCCGGCGCCCGGATTGCCCCTGCCTTTTAGCCTCAGCACCTGGCCGTCGGTAACCCCGGGCGGGATGGTGACGTCGAGCGGCCCGCCGTCGGGCAGCGTGATCCGCGTCTTGGTGCCGTTTACGGCATCGAGGAAATCGACATCGAGGCGATAGTGCGCATCCTGCCCGCGCATGGCGAACCGCCGGCCGCCGGCGCCACCGCGCATGCCCGCGCCGCGTTCGCCGAACAAATCGCCGAATAGATCGCTGAACGCGCCGATATCTTCGTAGCCTGCGCTTGAGCGATAGCGCGCGCCCTCGTCGCCGCCGGCATATTCGCGGTAGTAGCGCTGCTGCGGCATCTCCTGGCCGGATGCGTCGATCTCGCCGCGATCGTAGCGCCCGCGCTTGTCCTCATCGCCGACGATGCTATAGGCCGCGGCGATCTTCTTGAACTTCTCCTCGGCCGCCTTGTCGCCCGGATTGAGGTCCGGATGCAGCTTCTTGGCGAGCTTGCGGTAGGCCTTGGTGATATCCGCCGCGCTCGCGGTCTTCGCCACGCCCAGTACCGAATAGAGATCCTCTGCCATCAATCAATCAAACAGCTGGAGTGAATGGGGGAACAGACTCGAACAAAACTGCTTACGCCACAATGATTTGGGAAGCGAGCCCTCGTCCCGCAAGGCAAGATCAACTCGCCGCAAGCTGGAACGAGGAGCCCACCCTGATCTCGGCCTCGCGGTCGAGCAGATTGGCCAGGTCCTTGAACCGGCGCTCGACCCGCTCGCCTTCGAGATTGGAATAGGGCTCAGGCAAGGTCCAGATCAGCCGGTTGCCTTCATAAGTCAGCGGCGTGTTGGTCAGCACGCCGGGCATGGCGGCCGACACCATATGGGCGGCGCGGAAGGCGGCGCCGAGGATGCGCGCCCGCTTCAGCATATCCTTGTCGACCAGCTCGATCAGCTTCTGGCTCAGTTCGTCCTTCACCAGCCCTTCGTTGCGGTAATACACGGTGAGCGCCAGGAACGCGCGCCCGGGATGATCGACGCCGACAAAGGTGCCGTGGGCAATGAGATTGAGGCTCTGAATGCCGCGATAGTCCGGATGCGCGCGCCAGCCGATATCGGACAGCAGGCAGGCCGCATGGCGCAGCCGCCTCTGCTCCGGCGTCTCGGTCGGACCCGGCGCCCGGAACAGCGCATCGGTCCAGAAGCACAGCTCGTAGGCGCTGTCGACCGAGCGGGACCACCGGCGGGCAATGTCGTCGCACGCGGCGATCAGGGGATCCTTGCGCTGCTCCTCTTCGCTGAGCAGACTGTAGAGCAGGCCCTCGCGAATGCCGAACACCGACACCACCACCGAGCGCGGCTTCATCTGCTTGATCAGCCGCTCCAGCACCAGCGCACCGTAAGGAAGGGTCTCGCGCCGTGAACTGGAGATATCGCGGATGCCGGCAAGCGAACTCTGCGACTGGTGATCGAGCAGAGCGGCAAAGCGCAGCGCGTCGTCGGAGTTGATCCGGTAATTATGCATCACGCTCAACGGATAGTTGGTCTGGGTCATGTGCAAACGTGCCAGCGCCCGCCAGGTCCCGCCGATGGCATAGAAATCGCGGCCCCTGCCCTTCTCCAGCCAATCGACCTTGGCAAATTCCGCATCGACGATATCCCGCGCTTTTTTGAGGTTGCCCCCCGATACGTCGATCAACCTCAAGCCGCCAAGCGGCAGGGTCGTGGCATCGGACAGCCTGCCCCCTCGGACGTCGATCAGCTCTAGGCTGCCGCCGCCGAGATCGCCGGCGAAGCCGTCGGCCGCATGGATGCCCGACACCACGCCAAGGGCGGCGAGCTCAGCCTCCTTGGTGCCGGAGAGCACGGTGATCTCGTGATCGAGAATGCGTTCGGCTTGGGCGATGAAATCTGGCCCGTTGGTGGCTTCGCGCGCCGCCGCGGTGGCGATGGCCTCGATGTGGCTGACGCCGAGCTGGTCGATCAGAGCACGGAAACGCCGGAGCGCCCGCAGCGCGCGTTTCTCGGCGTCGGGCGCCAATTTGCCGGTCGAGGCGATCGAGCGCCCGAGCCCGCACAACACTTTCTCGTTGAACACCGGCGACGGGGCGCGCCCCGAATCCTCATAGACGATGAGCCGGACCGAATTCGAGCCGATATCGACCACCGCGACGGGGGTCCGATCGTGCTTCAAGACCATGGCGAGAGGCTTGCGCGCTTAGCCCGTCTCGACCAGGCGCGTGAAGCGCGGCGGCATGTTCTCCGGAAGAGACGTGCCGCGGCCGGACAGGCTCGGATTGGTCATGAAATAGTCCTGAGCGCTGAAAGCTTCCTGGTCCTTTCCTGGGTGGATCCGCTCCGAGCTTCCGTCGGGCCTTACCCGCCAGCTTTGCAGATTGTCCTTGAGATTCGCGACCATGATCTGGTCGAGGATCTGCTCGTGCACGGTCGGGTTCTTGATCGGCACCATGGCCTCCACGCGGCGGTCGAGGTTGCGCGGCATCATATCGGCAGAGCTGATATAGACCACTGCCTTCCGATTCGGAAGACCGTGACCGGCCCCGAAGCAATAGATGCGCGAATGCTCGAGGAAGCGGCCCACGATGCTCTTGACGTGGATGGTCTCGGACAGGCCGGGGACGCCGGGCCTCAGGCAGCAGATGCCGCGCACCACCAGGTCGATCTCCACCCCCGCTTGGCTTGCCTCGTACAGCGAATCGATGATCTCGGCATCGACCAGCGAGTTCATCTTCATCCAGATGGCGGCCGGGCGGCCAGCCTTGGCGTGGTACATCTCCTCGCGAATATGGTCGAGGATGCGCGCCCTGATGCCATGCGGCGACACCGCCATGGCCTCGAGCTCGGCCGGCTCAGCATAGCCCGTGACATAATTGAAGATGCGCGTCAGGTCGTGGCCGATGGTCCGGTCGGCGGTGAAGAACGACAAATCGGTGTAGATCTTGGCGGTGACCGGATGGTAATTTCCGGTGCCGACATGGCAATAGGTCACCAGTTCACCCCGCTCGCGCCGCACGATCTGGCTCAGCTTGGCGTGGGTCTTGAGCTCGAGGAAGCCATAGACCACCTGAACGCCCGCGCTTTCCAGATCGCGCGCCCATTTGATGTTGGCCTCCTCGTCGAACCGCGCCTTCAGCTCGACCACCACCGTCACCGACTTGCCGGCCTCGGCCGCCTCCTTCAGCGGTTCGATGATGGGCGAGCTCTTGCTCGTGCGATAGAGCGTCCACTTGATGGCCACCACGTCGGGATCGGCCGCCGCCTGCTTCAGGAACTGCAGCACCACGTCGAACGATTCGTAGGGGTGATGGACGACGATGTCCTTCTTGCGGATGGCGGCGAAGCAATCGCCGTGCGCCTCGCGGATACGTTCGGGGAAGCGGCTGACAAAGGGTTGGAATTTGAGGTCTGGCCGGTCGGGCACGATTAGCTGATTGGTGTCGGTCAGCCCAATCAGACCCTTCTGCACGAAAACCTCGCGCTCGGTGACCTTTAGTTCCTGCATGACGAAACGCTGGAGACGCGAGGGCATCGAGGCATCGATCTCGAGCCTGATGACCGAACCGCGGCGGCGCCGCTTCAGCGCCGATTCAAACAGCCGCACCAGATCCTCGGCCTCCTCCTGCACCTCGATGTCACTGTCGCGCAGCACCCGGAACGAGCCTTGGCTCCTCACCCGGTAGCCCGGAAACAGGCGTGAGACGAAGATGCCGACCACCGTCTCGAGCCGGATGAAACGGATCGGCTCCTTGGCATCGGGGGTGCTGGGCAGGCGGATGAAGCGATCCAGCTGCGGCGGGATCGGCATCAGCGCGTGCATGGTGCGGAGCGAACCCTCGCGCACCAGCTCAAGTCCGAGGGTGAAGCCGAAATTGGGGATGAACGGAAACGGATGGGCGGGATCGACCGCGATCGGTGTCAGCACCGGGAAGATATGGCCGAGAAAGTGGTCCTCGAGCCACGTGCGCTCAGCTTCCGAAAGCTGGTCGGCGCTCAGCACATGGATGCCGGCTTCGGCCAGCAGCGCTTCGAGCGTCACCCAGTTTTCCTGCTGCTCCGCGGTAAGGTCGGCCACGGCGAGGTTGATCCGGTCGAGCTGCTCGGCCGGGGTGAGCCCATCCACGCTTGGCGTTTCGATGCCGGCGAGCACCTGGCCGCGCAAGCCGGCCACCCGCACCATGTAGAACTCGTCGAGATTGGAGGCCGAAATCGACAGGAAGCGAAGACGCTCGAGCAGCGGATGGCGCTGGTTCTCGGCCTCCTCGAGCACCCTGCGATTGAATTGCAGCCAAGACAGTTCACGATTGAAATAGCGGCTCTGTCCGAAGGCGGCGATGGCCGGGCTCGGCTCGCTCCGCGCGACCTTCTCGGGCAAATTCATCGATAACCTCTTATAAAATAAGTGTTTTTCTACGCCTCCGCGAGGAGGCGCCGCCTCGAGCGAATTTTACCTCAAGAATTGTATCACTTGCGTTACGGCCACGGCCACCGGGCCGTCCGGGCCCTACTCGGTCGCGGGCGTTGCCGCCAGCACCTCGACCACCAGCTGGCGGTTGATCTTGCGCCCGCTGGCCAGCGCCGCGCGGTCGACCGCCGCCACCGCCGCGGCCGCCGCCGCCAGCGAACGGTCCACATGCAGCGCCAGATAGGTCAGCACTTTGGGATCGATATCGAGCTGCCGATCGGCGAAATGCTTGAGCAACACGGTCTGAATGAGCGCATCGTCGGGCGCCCCGATCTCGACCGCGGGCACCGCGTTCAACCGCGACAGCAGATCCGGTAGCGTAAGGCCCCATCGGCTCGGGGCGCCTTGCGCCGTAAGCAGCACGAACAGCCGGTTCTCCCGCGCCAGGTTCAACAGATGGAACAAGGCCTTCTCGTCATAGGGGCGGCGATCGACGTCCTCCACCACCAGCGGGGTGCGGGCGCTCATGGCGTCGACGACCTCAACGCCGAGATGGTCGGGGTCGAGAGCTTTGGCCCCGGACAGCGCCTGCCAGACTCTGGCGAGATGGGTTTTGCCGCTGGCGGGCGGGCCGATCAAAAGCTGGACGTGGTCCTGCCACTCCGGCCAGGCGTCGATCAGCCTGACGGCGGCAAGATTGCACCCGCTGACCAGGAAATCTTCCGCGCCGAGCGCCGCGCGATGTGGCAAATCGAGCGTGAGTTGCGCGAGCGTCACGAAGCCCTGGCCCGCGAACTCTGCGGCTGGTCGCGGCCGGCCTCTTTCCTCGGGCGAGGCGGCTGGGGCACGGGCGCCGGCTCGTAGCTCGCCATCTGCCCGAGCCACGACCAGAAATAGGCCGCCGCCGAAAAGATGGTGAGCGCGCCGGTCACCCAGATCAGAACGTCGACCAGCTCATGCAGACCGAGCCCAAGCCCGAGTTCGGCCAGGACGAGACCGGCGAGCACGATCTGCGAAAGCGTATTGGCCTTGCTGATCAGCAAGGGTCGCATGCTGAGGGGCCGCGACAACATCCATGACAGGACCACGGCGCCGACGATGAGGATGTCCCGGCTTACCACCGCGATCACCAGCCAGGCCGGCAGTTGGCCGGCGAACCCTAACGTGACGTAGATGCTGACCAGCAGCGCCTTGTCGGCGATCGGATCGAGATAGGCGCCGAGCTCGCTGTTCCAACCAAAGCGCTTGGCGAGGAAGCCGTCGGCGGCGTCGGACAAGCCCGCGAGCAGGAACAACAGGAAAGCCGCCTGCATCTCATGGGTGATGATCAGCCATACGATCAGCGGAACGAGCACGATCCGCCCGAGCGTAAGGCTGTTGGGAATATTCACCAGCGCTCCTCCCGGAGGCCGTCCGCGCCTTGCGGCGCCGGACCGCCAAGCCCGGAGTTTAGCAGATTCGAGCCGCGAGAGTGACCGCTGCCCGGCGCGCCCACCCTAGCGCGAGCGCAGCACAAAATTCCCCTCTTTCTCGGCGAAAACGAACCCGTTTTGGTCGAGCTCTTTCTGCAGCCGGCCGAGGGAGCCGGCATAGTCGAAGGTGACCGAGGCTGCCCGCGCCGACAGCGAATTGACCTCAAGCGCCTGGATTCCGGCCACGTTCATCAGCCTGCCGCGAATATCCTGCCAGTCCTTGAGGCCGGAGAACTCGACCTGGGCGACCACATTGCGCGGCACCTCGGCCGGCGGCGGGGCCTCCCCGGCCGCGCCCGGAACCGGTTCGGTGCCCGGCGCGTGGTTGACCTCGGTCGGCGGGACGCCGCCGGATTGGCTGACCTTCCATCGGTTCTCGATAATGGCGAAGGCGATCGCAGCCGCCTCGCGCGCGGCCGCTGTAGCATCGCCGCTCAGCGCGTCGCTGCGGCCGAAATTGATGGCGCCCACGCTGTCGGCGCCGGCCAACCGGGTCACGAAATTGCCATCGGCGGCTTCGCCCACGGCGATGACCAGCGGCCCGTAACCGTAATTGCCTTGCATCGCGGCCAGGGCTTGGGCATCGCCGGCCAGCACGGCCTTGACGGTCGCCGCATCGAGATCCGGGCGCGGTCGCAGGATGGTAGCGGGCGTCATGCTGTGGGACAGATCGAGATCCTCCCAGGCCTGCCGCCAGCCTTCGGCACCCTCGCTCTTCACACTGTCTCCGGCGATCACGACCGGCAGCAGCGAGATCGCCGGCGCGCGCTCCTCGCTGTAAGGGATGCTCTGCTCTTGCAGCAGCCGCTTGACCGCCTGCTCGTTGACGCTGACATCGAGGGCGGCAATGTAGCGCGTGGTCGAGTTCTGTTCCTTGCGGATCGACACGCCATTGACCATGCCCTCGGCCTGTTCCGTGGTGAGCTCCGGCAATTGCTCTTGAGCGCCCAGCGGGACCAACCTTTGCAGCACGATCGTCACCGCGCGCATCTGGGCATCGGCCATGCCCATGTCCCGGGCGGCGACAGCGTCCTGGGCGGTGACGTCGACGGAGAGCTTGGCGACGTCATAAAGACTGTCGGCGGCCTGGGCTCGGCTGCTGCCGACGGCGAAAGCCAGGAGCGGCAGCAGGAGGCCCATCCCCGGCGCCAAACGCTTCAGATGCCGCAACACCATGTCCAACTCTGCCGTAACACCCGAAGCGGGCCTGACCTACACCCCGGTAAAGCTTGCGAATGTGGCGGACACGCGGCCTTTCCGGCTTGACGGGCCTCGCCCGGCACGATTGTTATGCCACATCGCCTGATCCTGCACCCCGAGTGGTTCGGTGCCCGCAATTCCCACAGACAAGACTAAAGTGACGTATCGCGATGCCGGCGTCGATATTGACGCAGGCAACGCCTTGGTTGCAGCCATCGGCCCGCTGGCGGCCAAGACCAAACGGCCCGGCGTGCTCGGCCGTCTCGGCGGATTCGGCGGGCTGTTCGATCTCAAGGCATGCGGCTTTCAGGACCCGGTGCTGGTCGCCGCCACCGATGGCGTCGGCACCAAGCTCAAGCTCGCCATTGAAACCGGCATCCACGACGGAATCGGCATCGACCTGGTCGCCATGAACGTCAACGACATCGTCGTGCAGGGCGCCGAGCCGCTGTTCTTTCTCGACTATTTCGCCACCGGCAAGCTCGACCTCTGCGTGGCCGAGGCGGTCATCGGCAGCATCGCCGACGGTTGCCAGCAAGCAGGTTGCGCGCTGATCGGCGGCGAGACCGCCGAAATGCCGGGGCTGTATGCGCCGGGCGACTACGACCTCGCCGGCTTCGCCGTGGGTGCGGTCGAGCGCCACGCTTTGCTGCCGCGCAAGGACATCGCCAAGGGCGACGTCATCCTCGCCCTCCCCTCCACCGGCGTCCACGCCAACGGCTTCGCTCTGGTGCGCCGAGTGGTCGATCAAACCGGATTGCGCTGGGACGACCCCGCGCCATTCGCGCCGGGCGCGTCGCTGGGCCAGGCTTTGCTCACCCCGACGCGCATCTATGTCCGGCAGATCCTTGAAACGATTCGCGGAAGCGGCGCGGTCAAGGCGCTCGCTCATATCACCGGTGGCGGCCTTACCGATAATGTCCCGCGCGTGCTCCCTCCTGGTCTTGCCGCCGAGATCGACCTCGACGCGTTCGCGCTGCCGCCCGTATTCGCTTGGCTGAAGCAGGAAGCGCGGCTCGATCAACAGGACATGCTGCGTACGTTCAATTGCGGCATCGGCATGATCCTCATCGTCGGCCCGGGCGATGTTCAACCCGCGCTCGGATATCTTGGCGATGAGGCGAGAGTGATCGGCGCCGTTGCAGACCGCGGTGCCGGCGAGCCGGTACGCTACACCGGCAAGCTTGCTCGGAGCGCATCGTGACCAAGAAGCGGGTCGGCGTCCTCATCTCAGGCCGGGGATCCAACCTTCAGGCGCTGATCGAAGCCTGCAAAGCCCCTGACTATCCTGCAAAGATCGTGCTGGTGATATCGAACGTGCCGAGCGCGCAAGGTCTCCTGCGCGCCGAAGCGAGTCTCATTCCCGCGCTGGTCATCGACCACACGGACTTCGCCTCGCGCGAAGCCTTCGATGACGCCGTTGACGCGGCGCTGACAGAGTCCGGCATAGAGCTTCTCTGCAATGCCGGCTTCATGCGGCTCCATAGCGAGGGCTTCGTGCGCCGCTGGTGGAACCGTCAGCTCAATATCCACCCCTCCCTCCTGCCCGCGTTCAAAGGGTTGCACACCCATGCTCGCGTTCTGCACGAAGGGGTCAAGATCACGGGCTCGACCGTGCATGTCATGCGGCCCGAGATGGATTCGGGCCCCATCGTCGCCCAAGCCGCCGTTGCCGTGCTGCCGGACGACGACCCGGACAGCCTGGCCGCCCGTGTGCTTCAGGCCGAACATCGCCTCTATCCCCACTCGCTCCGCCTGATCGCCTCTGGTGCGGTCCGCGTGGAAGGCGAACTTTTGGTTGGAATGACACAGATCAGGGATCAGACCCCTTATTTTTCACCACCCCTCGACGAAGCGCTTTGATTGAAACTGTTAACGGCCGTAAGATCGGGGGCTGGACGGGACGGCATGTCGCACCGCACAATCCGCGGCGTGCCTGTGATAGACAATGCCGACGGCCGGGTGTTAGAGACTGGCTCATTCGAGGCAATTCCCGTCTGCATACCAAGCGAACGGCTGCTTTCCTCGCTTTGGCGGCCGGTCGCGGGGAGCAGGCTGCCCCCGAAACCAAGAGCAGGAAGCTAGGGGGAAGGCGTAAATGGCGGATATGACGGTCGCCTATTCTCCATCGCATGGGCTCGGCGAAGAGCAGAGCATCTGGTTCAAGCTGACTCCGCTCCTGAACCAGGAGAACCCTATGCAGGTTCTCATGGCGCTCAGCGAGAAGTATGGCGGCGTAATTCCCATCAACCTCAAGAACCAGCGCATCGTGCTCCTGAGCGAGCCCGCCCACGCCGAACGCGTGCTCGTGTCGAACGCCGACAACTACACCAAGTATTTCGACGGCCTGCGACCCATCTTCGGCAAGAGCATGATCACGATCGATGGCGCGCTGTGGCAGAAGATCCGCACGCCGCAACAGGCCGCGTTCCATCCGAATATGTTCGAGGAGTACTTCCCCTATCTGATGTCGGCCATCGATTCCAAAATGGCGCGCTGGGCGAAATTCGCCGCGACCGGCGAGACTATCGAGATGGTGGAAGAGACCTGGACGCTCGCCGCCGAGATGGTGTGCAAGGCTCTGTTCGATCGCGAGATGCCGTTTAATCCGCATTTCGTGTTCAGTCAGGTAAAGACCTACACCGACGTGATGAACCACAAATCGATCCGTCTGAAGAACCAGCGCGGCGAGTTGATGGAGATGACCGGCGAGGACACGGCTAAGGCCATGGAGGTCTGGCACTCGATCCCTGATACGGTCATGGGCGCCAACATCCTCGAGCACCGGGAGAAGACGCTTCTCAAGATGCTTGAGGCCGCCGAGGCCGACCCGGACTTTCCGGAATTCGACCACCGCCAGGTCATCGACGAGATGAAGCAATATCTGTGGGCCGGCACCGAAACCACGGCGCTGACGCTTGCTTGGTCGCTCTATCTCCTCTCGCAGCACCCCGAGGCGCTCGAGCGCATCAGGGCCGAGACCCGCGCCGTGTGCGGCGAACGCGATCCGCAATGGCAGGAGGTCCAGCAGCTCTCCTATACCCGCATGGTGATCCAGGAGACCATGCGGCTGTTCCCGCCGATCTGGGCGCTGATCAGGATCGCCGCCGGCGATGACGAGATCGAGGGCCACAAGATCAAGGCCGGCGACAAGGTGGTGATCCTCAGCTATATCGCCCACCACAACCCGAAATATTGGGACGAGCCGGAGAAATTCGATCCCGAGCGGTTCGCGCCGGAGCGCGCCAAGAAGCGGGTGAAATACAGCTACCTGCCCTTTGCCGCCGGCAAGCGCTCCTGCATCGGCGGCGCGCTCTCGCAGATCGAGAACACGCTCGCTTTGGTGCAACTGCTGCGCCGCTTCACGCCGGAATATGCTGGTCCGGTGCCGGCGAAGATCCACGCCACCGTGACCCTGTGCCCCAAAGGCGGCCTCCCCTTCCGCATCCGCGCCCTGAGCTAGTCTCCGGCCGCTCGCGTCAGGGCATGCGCGCGTAACTCGTCGTCATCGCGGTGTTCTTGGGCATCTTCTGGGTGGTCGACAATGTGTCGCCGGCGCAGCCGTAAGCCATCGACGTGTCGGCGGGCTGCATCTGCGGCATCGCCATCTTCATCTTGTGGCCCCCCGCTCCCTCAAGCTCGATCGTGCCCTTCGAGGCGACTTCGGTCATGCACAGCGTGAGCGTGCCGCCGGCCGCCGACCACCTCCCGCTGGCTTGGGCATTCATCTGGCCGGTCGCGTGGATCGTCGCATCTTTAGCGCCGACCTCCGCCTTGGAATCGATCTTGGAGGTCGAGAAGGTGCCGTCGGCGTTGAACGTCAGCGTGCCGTTGCTCGGCGCGGCGATGGGTTGTGCCATTTTCAGGTTCTGACGCATCCATTCGGCGGCGCCTCCGCCGGACTGCTCCCAGCTGCCGACCAGACAAGTGTCGATGGCAGGCGCCGCTAAGCAATCGGCCCACGCCGGAGCGGACCCCGCGGCTATCGCCGCAATCGCCTCCATTAAGACGGATATTACAAACTTGGTTGTCATGGCCTTGCCCCTCATGAGCTGGGACGAGTGGAGCAAGGGTTTGCGGCTGCCGCAAGGCATCGAACGGCGGCGGCGACAACGACGCTACAGACCCGCCTCGAAATCCTGGAAGCGTCGCTCGAGCTCCCATTGCTGGGCCGCTTTTTTGCTCGCCGCCAGCAACGCGGTGCAAACGGCGCCAGGCCCGCCCTGGCCCGGAACGTCGCCACGGCAATCGGCGACGAAGCGCGCATAGCCGCCTTTGTCGGCCCACAGGCTCGGCCCCGGCAGGAAGCTATATTCGAGACTGTTGCGCACCAGCTCTTTGAGATCGGCATAGCTCAGGCCATAGGTCTCGACCGCGCGGACATATTCATGGGTGATATCGATGCGCTCGATGCCCGGATCGTCGGTCGACAACGCCACCGGCACGCCATAGGCGCGATACGTCTCGAACGGATGATGCTTGCCGCTGACGCCGAGTATGAGGTCGTTGCTGGTGAGGTTGATCTCGACCAGCACACCCTTGTCCGCCATGTTCTTCAGCAGCTCATACGGCCGGTCCTCGTACATCACGTCGACGCCGTGGCCGATGCGGTCGGTCCTGGCCTGCTCCACGGCGAGTCTGATATGGCAGCACAGGCCTTCCGGCGGCACCAGGCCCGGCGCGAGTTCGCCGGCATGCAGGCTGAGCCGAATCTTGGGATAGAGCTCGCGCAGGAACCCGACCATGCGCATGTGGTCGGCATAGTCGGTCGTGGAGGTATGCTCGTCCTCCTCGCCGACCAGATTGATAGCCACCACCCGCGGATCGGCGGCGGCGAGTTCTAATCCGAACAGAGCCTGGGCAAACACCAGCTCCTTCGGCCTGCTGCGAAACACCTCATAAATATAACGGAGCTCGACCTTGCAGCCGGGCGACTCATCGAGCGTGCCGCAGCGGCCGCGCTCGCGACGCAGGGCTTCCGCCCGATCCCAGAATTCACGCGCGCCCGGAACGTCGTCGGCCAGGCCCTTGGCGAGCAGTTCGTCGCGGAGCCCCTTCAAGTCCTCGCGCCAGGTCACATCCTTGGTGATGTCGTTCAGCCGATGCCAGGTCGGCGTGGCCATCAGCTCGAGATATTGCGTGTTCTGGCTGGCGGCGCGGCCGACAAGCTCGTCGAGCCACTCGCCGGTATGGCTTGGATCGACGCCGCCGAATTTGGTGAAGGCGTCGAAGAAATGATCATGCCCGGTCACGCCTTCGGCCGGAACGAAGCCGCGCATGGAGAAAGCGGCGATCAAGCCGTCATAGAGGCGCAGATCCTTGTAGACATTGGCGGCCGGGACGGCGCCCTCCCCGCATACGGGCCCGCCTTCGGCGAACGCTTGCGGCTTGGCGAACGAGCGCGCCGCTTCGTTGACGCAAAGCCTGTCTTCGATGGCGTCGCGGATAAGGGTCTCGGCAAAGACCGCGCTGTGCATATGATCGTGGAGTTCGCCGCCCTTCGGCATGCGCTTGAGGAATATGTGCAGGGCGAGCGGGTCGTCGCGAATGGCATCGAGCGCCTGGGCGGCCCGAAGCTCGGACGCCGTTGGCTCTGCCTGCGCTGGTTCGGCTGCGATCGCTGACGTGCCGGAAGCGAGAAGCCAACATCCGACCGCCGCTGCACGGAGGGCCGTGGCCAGAGCGTCACGCGATCTGCAGCTAGTGGCTATGGGCATCTCAACCCGCCGGCCGCTTTACAACACGCCGCCAAGCAGATGCGCCGGAAAGCGCCGCGCCGTCAATCCATAAGGAGGCTAGCCGACGATCTCGGCCTTCTTGAAGCAAAGCGCGATCTCGCGCTTGGCGGTCGCGGTAGCGTCGGACCCGTGCACTGAATTCCGCTGCATATTCACGGCGAAATCCTTGCGGATCGAGCCCGGCGCCGCATCGACGGGATTGGTCGCTCCCATCACCTCACGGTTCTTGGCGATGGCGTCCTCGCCTTCCAGCACCTGCAATACGATCGGGCCGGAGGTCATGAAATTGATGAGGTCTTTGTAGAAGGGCTGGCCCTTGTGGATCTCGTAAAACTTCCTGGCATCCTTTTTCTTCCACCACACCCGCTTCTGCGCGATCACCCGCAGGCCCGCGGCCTCCAGACGCGCGATGATCAGCCCGGTGATGTTCCGTTCGGTGGCGTCGGGCTTGATGATCGAAAGCGTGCGTTCGCTGGCCATTGCCGAAAAGTCCCTCTCATGCGTTTGGAAGCTGGGGCTTATAACGGTCGCGCGTGACAGTCACAAGGCGAATGGCGGGCCGTTAGCATTAATGTCAGGCCTTCTTCTCCCAGCGCCCGTCAGACCCCTGCTGCCAATAGCTGACCGCCAATCCTTGCGCCTTTGCCGCCTGCCAAGCTTGGCGCGCTTGCGCCACGGCATCGTGGTCGCGCCCATCAAACAGATAGGCCACGCGGGCGTAAGGCGCGGCGTCGGCGAGCATGGCGCCGTCGACCAGAAACCGCACCTGCGCCTCATTGGGGTTGTCGTCGCCCGCGGTCAGATAGATCGGCTGAGACGATGCGCGCCCGTCGCGGGCGGTGCCGTGCGGCAGGAAGCTCTCGTCGTCATAGGTCCAAAGCAGCGTGTCGAGCGCCGCGACGCGCTCCTCGCTCGCCGCCTGCACGGCAGCGCGCCAGCCGCGCGTGAGCGAGCGCTTGAGCAAATTCGGCAGCACATCGTCGAGCGTCCGCGTCTCCAGATGATAGAAATAGACTTCGGTGACGCTGTCCTCGCTCATCTCGAGCAGCCTCATGCGTACGGGTTGGCGCCTTTGCGCAAGTTCAGCCTGATCGGCACACCGGGCATATCGAAGCTCTCGCGCAAGGCGTTCACAAGATAGCGGGAATAGGAGTCGGGCAACCCCTTTGGCTGCGAGCAGAACACCACGAAGGTCGGCGGCCGCGCATTGGCTTGGGTCATATATCTGAGCTTGATGCGCCGTCCCGAAAAGGCCGGAGGCGGATGCGCCTCGACGACCTCGTGCAGCCATTGATTGAGCGCATGGGTCGGCAGTCTCCGATTCCATAACGCGTCGGCGGCAAGGATCGTCTCCATCAGCCTGTCGAGTCCCTGGCCGGTCAGTGCCGTCACCGGCACCAACGCCACGCCTTTGATTTGGGGTAACAGCCGCTGGCACGTCTCGCGCAACGCAGCTAAGCGCTTCTGGCGGTCATGCACCAGGTCCCATTTGTTGACGGCGATAACCAGCCCGCGCCCCTCTTGAGAGATCAGGTCGGCGATCTGGAGGTCCTGTTTCTCGAACGGCTGTTCGGCGTCGAGCAGCAGCACCACGGTTTCGGCGAAGCGGATTGCCTTGAGCGCATCGCCAACGGAAAGCTCCTCGGCGCGACCCTCGACCCGCATCTTGCGCCTCAGCCCCGCCGTGTCGAATAGCAGCAGAGACCGGCCTTCCCATTCGAGGCTGGAAGCGATCGCATCGCGGGTAATGCCGGCTTCGGGTCCCGTGATCATGCGCTCCTCTCCGAGCAGCGCATTGATCAGAGTCGACTTGCCGACATTCGGCCGGCCGACAATGGCAATGCGCAACGGATGGGGGCCGAGCTCCTCGGCAACGCCGTCTTGGTCCGGCGCCGCGCCGCTGCGAGCCTGAAGGACATGCTGAATAGCTTCGCTCAGCTCGCCGATGCCGGTGCCATGCTCGGCCGAGATCGGTAGCGGCTCGCCGAGACCGAGCGCATAGGCCTCATAGATCCCCGGCTCGGCGGCGCGGCCCTCGCACTTATTGGCGGCGAGAATGACCGCCTTGCCGGAACCGCGCGCCAGCTCGGCGAAAATCTCGTCGGCGGGCACCAGCCCGTCGCGCGCATCGATCAGGAACAGCACGACGTCGGATTGGGCGATGGCGGCTTCGGTCTGCTGACGCATGCGTGACGTGAGGCCCGTGTCACCGGGCTCGAGCCCCGCAGTATCGATCAGGGTGACGGTGTAGGGCCCAAGCGTCGTTTCGGCCTCGCGCCGGTCACGCGTAAGACCCGGCTGATCGTCGACCAGTGCGAGCCGTTTGCCGGCCAGTCGGTTGAACAGGGTGGACTTGCCGACATTCGGCCGTCCGACAATGGCGACGGTGAAGGACATTGGACCCTTCGGGGCGGAAGTTGCCGGGAGGCGCGGATCGCTCCCTCAAGGAGATCCTAGTTGAGAGCGATCAATGAAGCGTTGTCGGCGAGAATATACATGCGGCCGCCGGCCACAACGGGCGTGACGAAAACCGGCGTATCGAGATCAACCTGGCTTGTCACCTGGCCGGTGCGCGCATCGGCACCCACCACCAGCCCATCAGAGGACACCAGCCAGAGCTTGCCGCCGGCTAGCACCGGGCCGCTCCACCGCGTGCTCGCCGGGAGCTCTGTCACCCAGCGCACGCTGCCGTCGGCGCGGGCGAGCGCCACCAGCTTGCCGCCGAGATCGACGACATAGACGGTGTCGCCGGCGGTCCACGGCATCTGTGTGCTCGCGATATTTCGGGTCCACAGCCGCTCGCCGGATGATTGCGACACCGAAATCATCTTGCCGCCATGGCTTACCGCGAAAACCACACCGCGGTCGATCACCGGACGGGCCGGGTCGCCAAGGATTCCCGAAGCGGAGGTTTCGCTCGAACGCACCAGGGACTCCTGCCAGGCCGCCTTGCCGCTGGTAACATCGAAAGCGATGATGTCGCCGGCCGGAAATGGCGCCACGACGAGGTTGCCGCTGACCGCCGGGCTCACATTGCTGAGCAGCGTGGCCGGTTGCGGCAAGCCGCGCGACGTCCATAGCTGTTCACCATCAGCGTCGTTCAGGGCATAGAGGATGTTCCCGGCCGACACGAAATAGACCTTGCCGCCCGCGGCGGTGGGAGCGCTGCGAATAGGTTCGCCAATCCGCTTGTTCCACAACACTGCGCCGTTACCGGCATCGAGGCCGACCACGGTGCCATAGCCGGTGGCGGCAAACAGATGCCCGCCGTCGAGCGCGAGCCCCCCGCCGAAGCCCTCCTTGCTTTTCTCGTTCTCGGGCGTGACGCTCGTGTTCCACAATCTGCCGCCGCTGGCCGAGGAGAACGCCGATACGGTGCCCGCCGCATCCAGGGTGAACACTTTGCCGTCGGCGACCAGCGGCACCGCGCTCAGCCGTCCGCTGGAGGACGAACCCGTGCCGGCATCGGCGGCCCACACTTTTCGCAACTGGTCGCCCAAGGCGAGATGGCCGAGATTGTTGGACGGCGAGCCGCCCGGCTCCGACCAGGACGCATTGGCCTGAGGCGGCGGAAGCTGTACCGGTTTTGCCGCCGGATCGACATTGACCAGGGTCGAGTCGGTAATGACGGCAATGCGTTCGCCGGGCAGCGGCACTTCCTTCTTGGCGAATGGATTTGAAACGGCCTTGGACAGCGACGACAGCGAATTGCCCCCGCACCCGGCAACGCTCACGGCGAGGACCGCCGAGACCGCGGCGCCAACCAGGCGAATGCCAATTCCGCTTCCAAACGGGCGCAACTTCGAGCCACCCTTCGCTGCACGCAAGCTATTTTGCCGTGGTGCTCAAGGCCTGCGGCGACCCCACGATCAGCGCGAGCATCATATCGGCGCGTTCCCGCAAATTGGGCGGGGTGCCCTGGTCGCCGACCAGCTCACTGAATTGCTTTTCAGCCTCGCTCATATTGTTCAGCCGATAGGCCGACAACCCGAGCAGCTCGCGCGCGGAAAATCGCCAGGCGCTGTCGGGTACAACCAGACCTTTGAGACGCCGCTCCATTTCCGCGTAGTCAGCCTTGTCCAGGCGCAGCGCCGCCGCCTGTAGCGCGGCATGGCCTTGCAAAATCGGATCGACGCTTGAATCGGTTGCCAGCGCGTCATAAGCGGCGACGGCCTTGTCGGTTTCGCCGGCTTTGGCGTCGGCCGCGGCGAGTTGAAAACGCGCCAGCATGCGGTAGCCCTCGGGGCCCTTCTCGGCCAAGGCGGTCAGCATCTCACGGGACTTCGCCGCGTCGGCGCCGTCCTCCATGCTCAAGGCTTGGGTGAATTTCGCGCCGGCGTCCTGCGCCCGCTGCAGTTGCCAATAGGCCCAGCCCTTGTAGGCGCCGACACATCCCACGACGAGCACGGCGAGGCCGAGGGCATAGATGCCGTATTTGTCCCACAGCTGATGGTATCGGTCTTGGCGGACCGCCTCGTCCACCTCGCGCAGAAAGGAATCACGGTCGGTCATCGGCAATAGACTCTTTTGACGTGGCGGTTACGACGGGAAAAGCGGCCGGTCCTAGTCGGACCTTACGCTGTTCCTCTCTGTCCCGCGTATAGTGAAGGCGCCTGACCGGCGCAAGGTAAAGAGCCTTGGCTCCCGTCCGCGAAGCGCGGCAAACGAGCGGCCGAGTGGGCCTAACTGCCTGTCATTTTGGTCTTTTTCGTGACTTCCGCGCCCTCCTCGAACATCGGATAGGTGTAGTCGGCGGAGGGGAAGGCACGGTTGCGGACTTCATTGGCAAACGCCGCGACAGCGGCCTCGATGCCGGCGCCGATCTGGGCGTACTCCTTGACGAATTTCGGCACGCGCGGCGACAGACCGAGCATGTCCTCGAGCACCAGGATCTGCCCGTCGCACTCGGCCGACGCACCGATGCCGATGGTCGGGATGTCGATTTGCTTGGTAATGCGCGCGGCCAGCAGCTCGGCGAGTGCCTCGAGCACGACGGCAAACGCGCCGGACTCGGCCACCGCCTTGGCATCCGCCTCGAACGCCGCCCATTCCGAGCGCAGGCGGCCGCGGGGGGAGAAGCTGCCGATCGTGTTGATGGATTGTGGTGTCATGCCGATATGGCTCATCACCGGGATGCCGCGCTCGGAGAGATAGCGGATGGTCTCGGCCATGTGCACGCCGCCTTCGAGCTTGACCGCGCCACAGCCGGTTTCCTTAAGCACCCGGGCGGCGTTGCGGAAGGCAATCGCGGGACTCTCCTCGTAAGAGCCGAACGGCATGTCGACCACGACCAGCGCACGGGTCGAGCCGCGCACCACCGCCTGCGCATGCATGATCATGAGTTCGAGCGGCACCGGCACGGTGGTCTCATAGCCGTGCATGACCATGCCGAGGGAGTCGCCGACCAGCAGCATGTCGACATGAGGGTCGATGATGCGGGCGGTATGCGCATGATAGGCCGTCAGCGCCACGATCGGCGCGGCGCCTTTGCGGTTGCGGATGTCCGGTGCGGTGACCCGCTTCAAGGCGAATTCCTTCGACACGACTTCAAGCTCCTCAACGGCGCCAACTCTCTTGAACTTATGGCAGATATATAGGGCTTTTTGCAGTGCAAAAAACGGGCCGGGAACCCGCTCAATTTCCTCACTGTGGCAGCGGCGCGGTGCCGATCAGGAGCGGATGCAGCCACACCAGAAAAACCGCGTACAGCACGGTGCCGACCACCACGGCGATGACGTCATTGCGCGCCGGCCCGGTGGCCGCAACGCCGATCAGACTGGTCGGCTGGCGGCTCTTCAGGGTGACCCGGTCATAGGCGGCATAAGCCAGGAACGAGCCGAACAGGATGATCGAGGCGAGATCGCCATTGGCGATGAGATGGGCGAGCGCCCAGGTCTTGATGGCGGCGAGAAAGGGATGCTTCAGCCTCGCCTTGATCTGGCCCGGCACGTAGGCCGCGACCAGAAAGATGAACGCCGGCAGCATCAGCACGATCGCCACCCAACGCGTCCAGTCCGGCGGCGACCATAGCTGGATCACCGGCGCTGTGGCGAAGCCGTAGACCAGCAGGACGAAGCCAGCGATGGAAACAAGCGAAAACAGCGCCCGGTAGCCATTCTGGCCCAGCCGGCTCACGAGGCGGTCCCGCCAGCCTGACGCCGTCGGCAGCAGATGCAGGCCGAGAAACACGGCAATGCCGACGATGAGCAGCGTCATTGCCGTGCCTCCGCCTTTACCCGCTTGCGTCCCTTAATCCGACGGCGGCGGTCCGAACCGATTCGGCCCGGGCGTGCCCGCCAGGAAGCCGAGCTCGATCAGCAGCCAAATCGCGCCGATCAAGGGAATGAGCGCGATCAGTATCCACCAGCCCGATTTGTCTCGGTCGTGGAAGCGCTTGATATAGACCAGGATGGCGGGGATCAGCACGATCAACGCGAAGATGCTGCTGAATAGGCCGACGCCGTTTTGCGGGTCGAAGGTGCCGGCGGCCATATCGACAAAAGCCAGAACAATGCTGATCACGAACACCGGCAGGATCAGCTTGAGCCACCATTGCTTCCGGCTCACCCGGCCCTGGGCCGACAAATAGAATTGTTTGAAGTCCATGGTTTCCCCCCTGAGTTGCGCCGACGAGCAAACCTTACCGGTACCCGCCCCGTCAACTGCGATCAGGAGGCGCGCAAAATCAGGGTTTGCGCATCATCTTCTTGGCGATGCCCTCGGCGACCGTCAGATCCTTCTGCGGGATGAACGGCTTGTTGCTCCAGCCCGGCCGCGATGAGGCCGGCTGGCGCTCGCCCGGCTCGCATTTCGTCACCGGATGGGCGGCAATCTCTTTTTCCAGCCGCGCGGCTTCCTCTTCTCTTGTCTCGCCGATCAAGACGCGCTTACCCGGCCGCCGTGCGAACTGAGGCTGCGACTTTTTATAGCTCATCGAAATCTCTCCGAAGGGTTGGCAGCCCCATTGAGGGCTGGAACGCGAGCGATGCGTCGCGCGCATCCGATCTAACGCCGAGTTACCAGAACCGCCCGCTCGCGCCTACGATTATCGTGAGGAGGCCGAGCACAAGGTTGACCGCAACGATAAGGCGAATCTGCGCCAGCTTGTTGGCGGCTTCGGGGAATTGCCCCTTATCCACCGCAGCACTGAACCGCCGCCAGGATCCGAAAAACAGATGCATGAACAGCATCATCATCACGATGCCGATGCCTTGCATCACATGGATATAAAGACCGGCGCCGGCGAAGCCGCCGAAATAAGCGAACATCATGCCATAGCCGCTGGCCAGCAGGACGACGATGCTCAGCCACACCCAGGGGAAGAACTTGCGGAACACCCGCTGCCACAGCTGAAGCCGCAGCTCGGACGCGAGCGGTCCCGCCGATGGGCGCAACACCACATAGGCGAAGAACATGCCGCCCACCCACGCGGTGACGGCCAGGACATGAAGCGCGATCAGAACTGCCATGCGGCCAATCTACTCCCACACGATGGTGCCTAGCATGAAATCCAGCTGGCATGCGGTCTCGTTACCGCGATGCATCCCCCCCTCGTCATTCCGGCGTAAGCCGGACTCCAGGGCTGCCCATGCTGAGCCTGTGGCTCCTGGACCCCGGCTTGCGCCGGGGTGACCGACAAGCGGGAGCGCCTCGCCGCCGACACGACGCGAGTGAGATGGATCCCCGCAGGGGGTGGCGCGCCGAAAGACGCAAACTCGTAGCTCGCGATCCGAAGATCGCGCGGGCGCCTCGCGGCGCGCCATTACGGTGATTTGCGGTGGCCGGCCCCGCTTTCGCTGCACCTGACCTCGCTGCCCGGCCTGGACCACGTCTAACGGGCCAGACAGCGTTTGGAATAGGCCGGCGAGTCGTCAGCCAGCTCCTGGCGGGGCCTCGTAGTGGACCCGGGGGGAGCCCGGCGCCGCCCCGAGTGCCCGGCTGCGACACCGGACCCGCGGGGACACCGCGCCTCATCCCGCCTCACGACGCCTCGAGAAACGCCCCTTAGAGGACGAGGTGGAGGCAGTGTAACGCCGATTTCAGCTTGGGGGACAAAAGCCGGGATAGCGATCAGCCAGGGTTGAAAGCCGCCGCTAGTGGGCTCCAGCGCCGATCTCCCGGGTCCGGCGTTCGTCGCGCAAATCGGTCCTGACGCGCGGCAGCGCTTCAGGGTGGCAGCGCTGGATGAAGGCGATCATCTGCTCCCGAATCTCGCAGCGCAAATCGAACGCCTTCGGGGCTGCGCTG
>JBBQXL010000003.1:0-72134 GCA_038209695.1 Hyphomicrobiales bacterium | reverse complement strand
CATGGTGTCCTTGGCCATGCCGAGTTCGTTTTCGGTCGCCACGACATAGGTGAACACGCCGTCGATATCTTTGATTGACGCCCTGAGCGAGTCCTCGAGCGTGGCGCCCTGCTCGAGATTGTTGGCGGTGTAGACCGCGAGTAACTCGGAGTCGCAATTCGACATGAAGCGGTGGCCGAGCCGCTCCATCTCGCGGCGCATGATCCAGTAATTGGTGATCTGGCCGTTATGCACCACGGCGATATCGTTATAGGGATAGGCCCAATAAGGATGCGCCGAGCGGATATCGACGTCGGATTCGGTCGCCATGCGGGTGTGGCCGATGCCGTGCGTGCCGCGGAAGGTTCCAAGGCCGTATTGCTCCGAGACCCGCGTCGCGTCACCCAGATCCTTGATCAGCTCGAGCGCCGAGCCGAACGACAGCACCTCGGCGCCCTCGATTTGCTCGATGTCTGCTGCGAGCCGCCGCGTGTCGCCGGCATAGCGCAAGCGATATCGGAAGGCATAAGGGGTGGCTTCGGCAACCTCCAGGGTCTCGGCGCCGATCTCGGCGAGCAACCTGTCGACCTCGGCCTGCCGCTCCCGGATCTTCTGCCGGATGTGGTGGTCCTTGGTCATGTCCTCTTGCTCGGCGAGCTTCAGCCGCATGACAAATTCGTTGGGCGTCGAGGCGCCGTAGACCGCGAACCCGGTCGAGTCGGGTCCACGATGGCGCAGGCTGAGGAGCATGGCGGTCATCTCCCGGCCAACGCCGGTGGCGCCGTCGCGATGGATCAGTCCGGCAATTCCGCACATGCCTAAGCCACTCCCTTTTTCTGCGCTACCGCTCCGCTACTCGAGCGCGGCTTGCTTGCCGGACTTACGGCAGGCAATCGAGATAGGTCTTCACGTCCCATTCAGTCACCGTATGCAGGAAGCGCTCCCACTCGTCGCGCTTATATTCGTCGTACAGCCGGTACATCTCGCCCGGCATGGCGGCGCGGATGACGGTGTCTTTCTGCAACGCGGTCAGCGCATCGCCGAGCGTCATCGGCAGCTTCCTGACCTGCTTGCCGGCTTCCATCGCCTGATAGATGTTGCGTTCCTCGGGCGGGCCCGGATCGAGATTGTTCTTGAGCCCGTCATCCATAGCCATGAGCAGGACCGACGCCATCAGATGCGGGTTCACCATTGAGTCCACCGCGCGATATTCGAACCGTCCGGGCGCCGAGACGCGCAACCCGGTGGTGCGGTTCTGGAAGCCCCAATCGGCGAACACCGGCGCCCAGAAGCCGGTATCCCACAACCGACGATAGGAATTGACCGTCGAGCAGCCGACCGCGGTCAGCGCACCGAGATGGGCGACGATGCCGCCGATCGCCTTCAACCCGATCTTGCCCGGCAGTTGGACATCGTCGGTGTCCGGCATGAAGGTGTTGTCCCCGCCCTTGGCGTACATGTAGTTCTCGTCCATCCCGGGCAGATTCTTCTCGTCATTGCCGAGCGCCTTCAGCTTGTCCTTGCCGCCCTTCCACAGCGAGATGTTGTGGTGGCAGCCATTGGCCGACACGCCCATGAACGGCTTGCACATGAAGCAGGCGATAATGTTGAACTCGCGCGCCACCTGCGCGCAGATCTGCCGATAGGTAGCCAGCCGGTCGGCGGTCCTGAGCGCGTCGTCATAGGTGAAGTTGAGCTCGAGCTGGCCGGGCGAATCCTCGTGATCGCCCTGGATCATGTCGAGGCCCATCTTCCGGCAATAGTCGATCACCCGCATATAGACCGGCCGCAGGCTCTCGAACTGGTCGATATGATAGCAATACGGGTTGGAGTAGCCGCCGGCGGGCTGACCGTCCTCGCCCTTCTTAAGCCACATCATCTCCGGCTCGGTGCCGTGGCGCAGCTGGAGCCCGTGAGCTTTCTGGAACTGCTCGTGCAGACGGCGGAGATTGCCGCGTGAATCGGCGGTAAGGTACGCCCCCGGGTCGGTGCGCTCCTCGCGATTGCGGAACAGCGTGCACCACAGCCGCGCCACCCGCTTGTCCCACGGCAATTGCATGAAGGTCTCGGGCTCGGGAATGCCGACCAGTTCGGCCGCCTCGGGCCCATAGCCGAGATAGTCGCCGCGCCGGTTGAGGAACAGATTCATGGTGGCGCCGTAGACGAGCTGGAAGCCCTTCTCCGCCACCGATTCCCAATGATCCGCCGGGATGCCCTTGCCGCAGATGCGGCCGGTCACCGAGATGAATTGCAGATAGAGATACTCGATGCCCAGCGCGTCGATCTTCTTCCGCACTTCGGCGACGAGCTCTTTGCGGCCCGGCGCCTCGACGAAGCGCTCGATATCCATGGGCCCTGAGCTTTTGGCCTTCTTGCCTTTTTCCGTTTCGACGCGGTGCTCCATGCCACTCTCCCGCTTACCACTGCAAAACGCCAAACTCCGATACCACTCCCGTCAGCTCCACGGAAAGGGGCTGTGCGAAGTAGGGTGAAGCTCGCCCTTGGCGAAGCGCGCGAACCGGAACGGTTCGAGCAGCGCGCTTTTCTCGCCGACCAACTCCTGCGCCACCAGCTTGCCCACCCCGATCATCTTATAGCCGTGATTGGAGTCGGCAATGACATAGACATTCTCGCGAAACACATCGAACACCGGGAAATTGTCCGGGGTGAAGCAGCCGAGCCCGCCCGAATTCTCTTCCCGCTTGTAGCGTGGCATCTGGCCCTCGAAGCGCTTCTGGCAATGCGCCAGCGCCGAGCACCACATATCGATGAAATCCTCGCCGACCACGAATTCCGGCGAGTCCGGCCCGTACGGATCGACCGCCACCTGGTCGGGATCCTGCTCGACCTTGTAGGGCGACGCGCCGCCTTGCACCCCGCCGAAATTGAAATCGGGCTTGTAATAGATGCCCCAGATCTTGTCGGTGATGAGCTTGCCGTCGCGGTCGGAATAAAGCGGCGCGTCGGTGTCGACATGAAGCACCGGGGGAAAGCGCCCGTCATTGGTCCGGTGCATCAGCGGATCGACGCCGAGCGTGCCCTCCTCCAGGCACCAGAATTTCCACATCGGCACGTCGTCGCGCACCTTGCCGTTGGCCTTGACGGTGATCGCCTTCGGCAGCTCGAGCATGGTCCAGATCTTGTTGACCCACGGGCCGACGCCGACCACCACCGTCTCGCAGGCGATCCGGCCGTGATTGGTATTGAGCGCGGTCACCGCGCCTGAGTTCGAGCCGAACTCGAAGCTCTGCACCTCGACGCCGGGCAGGATGCGCACGCCCTCGGCCTCGGCCTTGGCGGCAAGCCCATGCATGCTGGCCTGGTTATTGGCATAGCCGCCGCGCTTCTCGTGCAGCACCGAAGTGATGCCCTGCGCCTGCCAATCGTCGAACAGGCCCTTCATGTAGCGGGAAGACGCTTCCGCACCGTCGATGAACACCGACTCGTAACCGATCTCGCGCTGCTGCTCGTAGATCGAAGCGACGTCCTGGCGCATGCATTCCGGGCTGATCTGCATGTAGCCGACCGGATGATAGGAATAGGACTTGGGATCGCTCTCCCACACTTCGACCGAGTGGGCCATCAGCTCGCGCATCGCTGGCTGGAAGTAATTGTTGCGCACCACCCCGCAGGCGATGCCCGAGGCGCCCGCCGCGACCGCCGTCTTGTCGACGATGACGATATCGGCGCCCGAGCCCTTGCCGGTCGCTTTCAGCATCTGGGCCAGATGGTAGGCGGTGCTGAGGCCGTGGATGCCGGCGCCGATAATGGCGTATTTGGTCGCCTGCGGTACGCTCATGCGGGCACCCATCGGCAAAAATTGGTCCGTCTTTGGTCCCTATTAGTGGACCCGATCGGAGAAATAGGACACATTGCTGCTTGAACCTCGCGCTACCCATTAACGCAAGGTGCGGACCGATTGTAAACCAATTTTTGCGAATGGGTCCAAAGCGGGCCCAATTGAGCCAGGAGCTGCGTGACCATGAGTGAGCAGCGCATCCCGCCAGCGGAGCCCGTACTCGCCAGTTTCGACAAGCCGCATCGCGGGCCTCGCGCCATCTCGGCCTATCTCCAGCGCGCTATAGAGACCGGCGCCTATAGCGAAGGCGACCGCCTGCCGCCCGAGCGGCAATTGGCCGAATGCTTCAACGCCGCGCGCAGCACGGTGCGCCGCGCGCTCGACCAGCTCGAGAAGGCCGGGCTGGTGTCGCGCCGCCTCGGCAGCGGCACCTTCGTCGGCGCGCCCGCCGCCTCGCCCCGGCGGACCGTCGAACTGATCGATCAGATCAGCCCAATCCAGCTCATCGAAGCCCGACTCGCCGTCGAGCCCTTCACCACCCGGCTTGCCGTGCTGCACGCCACCCGGCAGAGCCTCGACGACATGGAAGTGGTGCTGGCCCACGCCGAGGACTCGGTTGGCGACAAGGACGAATTTTCCAAATGGGATGGCGAATTCCATCTCCTGATCGCGCACGCCTCGGGCAATCCCCTGCTCATCAATGTGTGCCGCCAGATCAACCATGTGCGGCTGCACGCCCAATGGGACGCGATGAAGGAGAAGATCCTGACGCCCGAAGTGATCGCCGCCTATAACCGCCAGCATCGCAGCATCTTCAACGCGCTGCATGAGCGCGACGCGCAAGGAGCGTTCGCGCTGATCACCGAGCATCTCGAACAAGCGCGCGACGACCTCGTCAAAGCCAACAGCCCGTAAGCGCACGCACGGCCGATGAACTCCGCCCTGTTCGGCTTGGTGGCGGCGGTCGCCTGGGGCCTCAACGACTTTCTCGCCCGCTGCCCGAGCCGCGCGGTCGGCCCAATTCCCACGGTTCTCGTGGTCACCGGCGCGGGACTCGTCGCCCTCAGCGCGTGGCTTTTGCTTGGCGATGTCGCCATCACCATCGTCTGGCCGTCGATTTGGCTGGCCGCGCTCAGCGGCGTGTGCTTCGCGCTCGGCACGCTGGCGCTCTACGCGCGCTGGCGAGCGGCCCCATCACGATCGTGGCCCCGATCACCGGATCGTTCCCGGCGCCCGCTATGATCTTCGCCGTGGTCCAAGGCGCGCGGCCGAGCCTCGCGCAATGGCTCGCCGTCGCCGCGGTGATGGCCGGCGTGGTGGTCATGTCGCGGAGTGCAGCACATTATGAAACATCAGGCGTGCTTCAGCCGGGCAAGCTGAAGAGCGTGCTGGGCCTCGCCGTGCTCGCGAGCCTCCTTTTTGCCGTGTCGCTGGCGAGCGGACAGCACGCGGCGCCGGTCATTGGCGAGGTCGAGACGGTATGGCTTGCGCGCGTATTCGGGTTTGTCGCCATCGGCACGATCTATCTGTGGCGCTCACCGTCCCTCAAGCTGCCAATGCGCTGGCTGCCCCTGCTCGGTGTGATGGGCTGCCTCGACGTGGCGGCGCTCGGCATCATTGTCGCTGCCGGACGTCTATCCAACCCGGCTTTCGCGACGGTGGCGTCATCGGCCTTCAGCGCCGTCACCGTCATCCTTGCCAGGGTGATCTTGAGGGAGACGATTTCGCTCGCCCAGCTCGGCGGCATGGCGCTCATCTTCGGCGGGGTCGGCGTGCTCGCCGGGCTTTAGCGGCTTGCGTGAGAAGCGCGGCTTGTTCCGGCTAGCGGCGGGACAGTTGCTCGAGCCGCTGCTGCATGGCGATAAGTTCGGCCTTGAGCGTGGCGATCTCATCCTCGCTCGGCTTGCTGTTGGCGCCCTTGGTCTCCTCGCGCTCGGTCCCGGCAGCGGCTTGGGTCTTGGCGCCATCGCCGTCGGCGGCGGAGAACGGGCTGAACAGGCCGAGCGCGCGCTCGAACGTGGCGAAGTTCTTGCGCACCTGCTCCTGCATCGCGTCGAACGCCGCGGTGCCGAAGGTGTGGGCGAAGCGCCGGCGATATTGCTCTTGCTGGCGGGTCAGCGAATCGAGGCTGAATTCAAGATAGCTCGGCACCAGTTTCTGCATGCTGTCGCCATAAAAGCGGATGAGCTGGCGCAGAAAACCGATCGGCAGGAGGTTGGTGCCCCGGCTTTCCTGCTCGACGATGATCTGGGTGAGCACTGCGTGGGTCAGGTCTTCGCCGGACTTGGCGTCGTAGACAACGAAGTCTCGCACCCCTCTGACCATCTCGGCCAAGTCCTCGAGCGTCACATAGGTGCTTGTGTCGGTATTGTAGAGCCTGCGGTTGGCGTATTTCTTGATAATGACCGGTCGGCTCTCTTGCTCAGCGTCCCTTGCCACGTGTTTAGCGCTCCTACGCCTTGGGGCCCGGTCCCAAGGTTGCTTAATGCCGCAACTGCGAGATCAGTAGCACGTTCTTTGTGCACAGCACCAGAGGCTTCGTCGCGAGCCTTGACGGGCCCCCACCGTAGGCTTCCATAGAGTGAATCACTACGTTATGACCTTGGTCCCCTGGGGTAGTTGGAGCGAAGAATGAAAGAGGAAGAGATTGTCATCGTCAGCGCGGCCCGGACGCCGGTTGGCTCCTTTAACGGCGCGCTGTCGAGCCTGCCGGCGCATGCCCTTGGCGAAGTCGCCATCAAGGCCGCGCTGGAGCGGGCCAAGGTCGACCCGGCTGATGTCGATGAGGTTATCCTGGGCCAGGTGCTGACGGCCGGCCAGGGCCAGAACCCGGCCCGCCAGGCGGCGATGGCTGCCGGCGTTCCGATCGAGGCGACCGCCTGGGGCGTGAATCAGGTGTGCGGTTCAGGCTTGCGTGCCGTCGCTCTTGGCGCGCAGCAAATTGCCGCGGGCGACGCCGATATCGTGGTCGCCGGCGGGCAAGAGAGCATGAGCCTGTCGCCCCATGTCGCCCACCTCCGCAACGGGCAGAAGATGGGCAACATCGAGTTCATCGACTGCATGATCAAGGATGGTCTGTGGGACGCGTTCAATGGCTACCACATGGGCGTGACAGCCGAGAACGTCGCCCGCCAATGGCAGATCACCCGCGAGGAGCAGGACAAGTTCGCCACCGCCTCGCAGAACAAGGCCGAAGCCGCCAGGAAGGCCGGCAAGTTCAAGGACGAGATCGCTCCCGTTACCATCAAGACCCGCAAGGGCGAGACCGTGGTGTCCGAGGACGAATATATCCGAGATGGCGCCAAGCTGGAGGACGCGGCCAAGCTCAGGCCCGCTTTCGACAAGGAAGGCACCGTCACCGCCGGCAATGCGTCGGGCATCAACGACGGCGCCGCCGTCGTGGTGCTGATGACGGCCAAGGAAGCCAAGAAGCGCGGGCTCAAGCCGCTGGCGCGCATCGCCTCGTGGGCGACCGTCGGAGTCGATCCCAAAGTGATGGGCTCAGGTCCGATCCCGGCCTCCCGCAAGGCCTTGGAAAAGGCCGGCTGGAAGCCGAGCGACCTCGACCTGATCGAGGCCAATGAGGCCTTCGCCGCGCAGGCGCTGGCCGTGAACAAGGACATCGGCTGGGACAGCGGCAAGGTTAATGTCAATGGCGGCGCTATCGCCATCGGCCATCCGATCGGCGCCTCCGGCGCGCGCGTGCTCGTCACCCTGCTGCATGAGATGCAGAAGCGCGATGCCAAGAAGGGCCTCGCCACGCTCTGCATCGGCGGCGGCATGGGCATCGCCATGTGCGTTGAGCGGGACTGATCCCGCTCAGGTTAAGTCGCATTTCGCGTCCTCGCGGGTTCTCCGCGAGGACATTCTCGTTGAATGCAGAATGAAGCGCCGCGAAGAGCGCTTCAAAGGGAGGAGCTCATGGGACGGGTGGCTTTAGTCACGGGTGGAACGCGCGGCATCGGGTCCGCCATTTGCCACGCTCTGAAAAAGGCCGGCTACAAGGTCGCCGCCAATTACGGCGGCAACGACGACGCCGCCAAGGCCTTCAAGAAGGAAACCAAGATCCCGGTGTTCAAGTGGGACGTGGGCGACTATGTCGCCTGCGAGCAAGGCATTATCAATGTCGAGAACGAGGTCGGCCCGGTCGAGGTGCTGGTCAACAATGCCGGCATCTCGCGCGACGCCATGCTCCAGAAGATGACCCACGAGCAATGGGAGCAGGTGATCCGCACCAATCTCGACTCGCTGTTCAACATGACCCGGCCGGTGATCAACGGCATGCGCGAGCGGGGCTTCGGCCGTGTCGTCAATATCTCCTCGATCAACGGCCAGAAGGGCCAGCTCGGCCTCGCCAATTACTGCTCGGCCAAGGCCGGCGTGATCGGCTTCACCCGGGCGCTGGCGCTGGAAAGCGCCCGCAAGGGCATCACCGTGAACGCCATCGCGCCGGGCTATGTCGCCACCGACCTGCTCTCGGGCGTCTCGGAAGACGTGATGAAGGCGATTGTCGGTCAGATCCCGGTCGGCCGGCTGGGCGAGGCCGATGAGGTCGCCCGCTGCGTGGTGTTCCTGGCCGCCGACGAGGCCGCCTGGATCACCGGCTCGACCCTGACCATCAACGGCGGCCAATTCATGGATTAGGGCTTAGGGCTGGAAGCCGTCGGGCGCCAATTCGAAACCCGAGAAGTCGAAGCCCGGCGCCACGGTGCAGCCGACCAGCGTCCACGCGCCCAAGCTCCGCGCGCTCTGCCAGGCGCCGGCCGGCACCATGCCTTGCGGATGCTCGCCCGCCAGTAGATTCGCGCCGAGCCGATATTCGTGACGCGTCCCATCGTGCTTGATCTCGAGCAGCAGCGGCGCGCCGCCATGCCAGTGCCACATCTCGGCGGCATCGACCTTGTGCCAGCGCGACACCTCGCCAGCCTTCAGCAGAAACAAGATGGCAGTCGAGTGCGGCCGGCCCTTGTGCCCCGGCTCGTCGCGGAAGGTCTCGCGGAACCAGCCGCCCTCGGGATGCGGCTTGAGCGCGAGCTGCGCGATCACCTCGTCAGCAGTCAGTGGAGCGGTCACGCCTAGAACCTGTCCTTGCGGCGCCGGATCTCGCCGAAGATTTCGGCCAACGGCTTCCCCTCCATGCCGAGCCGCTTCTGGATGGCGGGGCTCGACGGGCGCAGGAACGGATTGGTGGCAAGCTCTTGCGCGATGCTGGTCGGCAACGCCGGCTCGCCCTCTTCAGCCAGCGCCGCAACCTCGGCGGCGCGTGCGCGCAGCGCATCGTTCTCGGGCTCGACCGTCAGCGCGAAGCGGCAATTATTGTTGGTATATTCGTGACCGCAATAGAGCTTGGTGTCGGGCGGCAACTGCATCAGCTTTTGCAAGCTGGCCCACATCATCTTGGCGTCGCCCTCCAGCAGCTTGCCGCAGCCGCCCGAGAACAGCGTGTCGCCGACAAACACGATTTTGTCGTCGGGGAAATAATAACTGACATGGCCCTTGGTGTGGCCCGGCGTCTCGATCACTTTGCCCTTGATGCCGCCGATCTCGACGCTGTCGCCCTCCTTGACCTCGACATCGAGCGCCGGGATCGAGCCTGCTTCCTTGGCCGGGCCGACGATGGTGCAGCCGGTCATGCGCTTGACGATGGTGTTGCCGGCAGTGTGGTCGTGATGATGGTGGGTGACGAGGATATGGGTCAGCACCCAACCCTTCTCGTGCAGCGCCGCCAGCAGCTCCTCGGCGTCGGGCGCATCGATCGCCGCCGTCGCCTCGGTCTCGGGATCGTGGAGCAACACGCCGTAATTGTCGCTCCGCGTGGGATATTGGTAGACCTCTAATCTCGCCATGCTGCGCTCTTCCGTTTCGCTCCCAGGGGAGCGACCCTAGCACCTCCGCGAAAGGGATTGAAATGCCGGGCTGGGAAGTCGAGAACGAAGTCTAAACGCGTGAGCCGTGACCATCGCCCATGCATCTCGACGCCGTCGATCTCAAGAAATTCTACGCCTGCCCGTTGGGCGTGGTGGTGCGCAAGCTGCTGGGCCAGCGCCTGCGGGCGCGATGGAGCGATCTCCGGGCCTGCCGGACCTTCGGGCTCGGCTTCGCTATACCCTATCTCGCATCGTTCAGGACGGAGGCGGAGTCTCTCGGTGCGCTGATGCCGGCGCGACTCGGCGCCGTGCCCTGGCCCCAGCGCGGCCAGTCCTCGACCGTACTGGTCGACGAGGCCGAGCTGCCCCTGATCGACGAGGGCGCCGACCGCATCGTGCTGGTGCATATGCTGGAATGGTCGGAGAAGCCGCTCGATCTGTTGCGCGAGCTGTGGCGGGTGCTGGCGCCGAACGGCCGCCTGCTGCTGATCGTCCCCAATCGCCGCGGCCTGTGGGCCCGAGTCGACACCACGCCGTTCGGCTATGGCAGCCCGTTCAGCCGCAGTCAGCTCACCCGCCTGCTGAAGGAGGCCATGTTCTCGCCGGAGCACTGGGACTACGCGCTGTACATGCCGCCGTTCAGCTGGCGTATCCTGCTCAAATGGCCGCTGTTCTGGGAGCGCTTGGGGCTGGTGCTGTGGCCGACCTTCTCCGGCGTGATCATGGTCGAGGCCACCAAGCAGGTCTACGCGGCGATTCCCGCCCGCGAGACCAGCAAAATCCGCCGCCGCATCGTGCCGGTCCCGGCGGGCGCCGTGACCTCGCGCGCCTTACCGCGACAATAGGAACACCGCCTGCTCGCCGAACAGGTTCTGCGCGAATAGCGGCATGGAGACGCCGAGCTTCCGCCCATAGGCGTTGAGCGCCACGGCGCGCTCGACCTTGGCGCCGATGTCATCGCACAGACCGAGAAAATCCTTGATGGTGCAAAGATGGATGTTCGGCGTGTCGTACCAGCGGTCCGGCAGATTGTCGGTCTTGGGCATCTGGCCGCCAAACATCAGCTGGGTGCGCACCCGCCAATTGCCGAAATTGGGAAAGGACACCACCGCGCGCTTGCCGATGCGCAAGAGTTGTTCGAGCACATGGCGCGGCGAGTAGGTCGCCTGAATAGTCTGCGACAGAATGACGAAGTCGAAGGCGTGGTCCGGGTAATGGACCAGATCGGTATCGGCGTCGCCCTGGATCACCGACAGGCCTTGCGCCACACACGAATTCACGCCCGCTTGGCTGAGCTCGATGCCGCGGCCGTCGACGCCGCGCTTCTCGGCCAACAAGCGCAGCAAGGTGCCGTCCCCGCAGCCGATATCGAGCACCCGCGCGCCGGGGCTCACCATCTCGGCGATCAGCAGAAGGTCGACGCGGCTCGTGTCGGTGGCGCGGACCGCATGAGGCGGCACGTTGAGGTTCACGGCAGCCATCCTTCCGCCCCCGCAATGCCGCGCTTGAGCGCGCCCGCACTCAAGAAGCCGCGGATGGTGTCGAACAGCTCAGGCTCGTGCAGCAAGAACGAGTCGTGGCCGCTGTCGGTCTTGAGCTCGACGAAGCTGACATTGGCGGCGACCGCGTTCAGCGCGTGGACGATCTCCCGGCTCTCATCGGTCGGAAACAGCCAGTCGCTGGTGAAGGACACCAGGCAGAAGCGTGTCTTGGTGCCTTGGAAGGCGTTGGCCAGCACGCCACCGTGATCCGCCGCGAGGTCGAAATAGTCCATGGCGCGGGTGATGTAGAGATAGGAGTTGGCGTCGAAGCGATCGACGAAGCTCAAGCCCTGGTGGCGCAGATAGCTCTCCACCTGGAAGTCGGCGTCGAAGCCGAACGTGACCTTGTCGCGATCCTGGAGATTGCGGCCGAACTTGTTGTGCAGCGCATCGTCCGACATATAGGTAATGTGCGCGGCCATGCGCGCCACGGCCAAGCCTTTGCGCGGACTCGTGCCCTGGTCGAGATAACGGCCCTGGCACCAATCGGGATCGGCCATCACCGCCTGGCGACCTACCTCGTGAAAGGCGATGTTCTGCGAGGAGTGCCGCGCCGCGCAGGCGATCGGCACCGCCGAGAACACGCGGTCCTTATAGGTCGCGGCCCATTCCAACACCTGCATGCCGCCCATCGACCCGCCGAGCACGCACAGCACGTCGGGGATGTTGAGATGGTCGAGCAGCCGCGCCTGCGCCCGCACCATGTCGCGCACGGTGATCACGGGAAAGTCGAGCCCGTAGGGATGCCCGGTGACAGGATTGATCGAACTCGGCCCGGTCGAGCCCATGCAGCCGCCGATCACGTTGGCGCACAGCACGAAATAACGGTCGGTGTCGATCGGCTTGCCCGGGCCGACCATGGTTTCCCACCAGCCAGGCTTGCCGGTGACGGGATGAATGTTGGCCACGTGCTGGTCGCCGGTCAGCGCATGGCACACCAGCACCAGATTCGATTTCGCTTCGTTGAGCTCGCCATAGGTCTGGTAGGCGATCGAGAACGGCGACAGCTCGGCCCCGCAGTCGAGCTTGAGCGGCTCGTGCGGGGGAAAGTGCACGATCTCGCTCTGCGGGTTGGCGATCTGCGCCAACCGCAAGGAATGGTCGGTGAAGGCTTGCGCCGTCGGGGTTTCGCTCATGTCTTGCAACCACGGTTACGCTTAGCCCGGCATCTTGCCGCAAAATTATACAATTCGGCGTTAGCTAGGAGCTTGCCGTTGAAAGTCAATCTTTTCTTTGCTTTGCCACAAGGAATGGCCCTATGAGAGGCCCTTCGCGACCACCCGCCGAGGAGCAAGACCAGATGGCCGCCAAGCGTGGCCCACGCGCCCGTCCGGGCGTTCTCGATATCGCGCCCTACGTGCCCGGCACGAGCGCGCTCCCTGGCGCGCACCCGGTCATCAAGCTCTCCTCCAACGAGACCCCGTTCGGGCCGTCCCCGCGCGCCGGCGAGGCCTATCTCGCCGCCGCCGCCGCGCTGTCGCGCTATCCCGACGGCTCGGCGCGGCCGCTGCGCGAGGCGATCGCCAAGCTTTACGGGCTGGATGCCGCCCGCATCGTGTGCGGCGCGGGCTCCGACGAACTGCTGAACCTGCTCGCCGGCGCCTATCTCGGCGCAGGCGACGAGGCGATCTACAGCGCGCACGGCTTCCTGGTTTACAAGATCGCCATCATGGCGCGCGGCGCGACCCCGGTGGTGGCGCCGGAGACCGACCTCACCGCGAGCGTCGACGCCATTCTGGGGTGCGTCAGCCCGCGCACGCGCATGGTGTTCATCGCCAACCCCAACAACCCGACCGGGACCTATTTGCCGTTCGACGAGGTGAAGCGCCTGCGCGAAGGCTTGCCGCCCGACGTGCTGCTCGTGCTCGATGCGGCCTATGCCGAATATGTGCGCCGGAACGACTACGAGGCCGGCATCGAGCTGGTCGCCACCACCGACAACACGGTGATGACACGCACCTTCTCCAAGATTTATGGACTCGCCTCGCTCCGCATCGGCTGGGCCTATTGCCCGGTCGAGATCGCCGCCGCGCTCAACCGCATCAGGGGCCCGTTCAATGTCTCGGGCCCCGCCATCGCCGCCGGCGTGGCGGCGCTGGAAGATCAGGCCTGGGTGCAGCGCGGTGCCGAGCATAACGAGCTGTGGCGCGGCCGCGTGGCCGAGGCGCTGTCGGGCGTCGGTCTCGGCGTGACGCCGAGCGTCGCCAACTTCCTGCTGCTGCATTTTCCGTCAGCCAACGGCAAGTCCGCGCAAGCCGCCGACAAGTACCTGCATGAGCGCCGCATCATCCTGCGGCGGGTCGAGGAATACGGCCTGCCCGACTGCTTGCGCATGACCATCGGCACCGAGGACGAGAACCGCGCAGCGATCGACGCGCTGTCGTCGTTCATGACCGGCAACGGCGCCGCCTGATGGCCAAGCCGCTGTTCGATACCATCGCCATTATCGGCCTCGGGCTGATCGGCTCGTCCATTGCCAGAGCCGCACGCGCGCAAGGCGCCGTGCGGCAGATCGTGGCGTCGTCGCGTTCGCCGCAGACACGCCAGCGCGTCGTCGAGCTCGGCCTCGCCGACAGAGTGGTAGCGACCAATGCCGAGGCGGTCGAAGGCGCCGATCTGGTGATCGTCTGCGTTCCGGTCGGCGCCTGCGGCGCGGTGGCCAAGGAAATCGGACCCCATCTAAAACCCGGCGCTATCGTTTCGGACGTCGGCTCGGTGAAGAGCTCGGTGGTGCGTGACATGGGCCCGCATCTGCCTAAAAACGTCCATTTCGTTCCGGCCCATCCGGTCGCCGGCACCGAGCATTCCGGTCCCGATGCCGGCTTTGCCGAATTGTTCGAGAATCGCTGGTGCATCCTGACCCCGCCCGAAGGTACCGACCCCGAGGCGGTCGACAAGTTCGCCGCCTTCTGGCGCCTGCTCGGCGCCAAGGTCGAGACCATGACGCCGGAGCATCATGACATCGTGCTGGCCATCACCAGCCACATTCCCCATCTGATCGCCTACAACATCGTCGGCACCGCCGCCGATGTCGAGGAGGTCACCCAATCCGAGGTGATCAAATTCTCCGCAGGCGGCTTCCGCGATTTCACCCGCATCGCCGCGTCGGATCCCGTGATGTGGCGCGACGTGTTCCTCAACAACAAGGAGGCCGTGCTGGAGATGCTCGGCCGCTTTTCCGAGGACCTTGCCGCGCTCCAGCGCATGATCCGCTGGGACGACGGCGACGCGCTGCAGGAGTTGTTCACCCGCACTCGCGCCATTCGCCGCTCCATCATCGACGCCGGTCAGGATACCGCCGACGCCGATTTCGGCCGCCCGCACGGCCACGAGGACTAGGATCGGGGCGGCGCCGCACGTTCCCAGCAGGAAGGACGGAAATGAGCACAGACCCGGTCACCGAGCTGCTCAACGATCCCCGCTTCAAAGGCCAGCCGATCACCTGGGAGGTCACGCCTGAGGAATACGACGCCGTCAGGCGCGCATGGCTGACCCACGTTCAGGCCGAGGAAGTCCTGTTCAAGCCGTTCACCGCAGATGTGTTCGCGGCAAAGATGAAAACCATGCTCAGCGTCTTCACCGGCGATTGCGTGATGGAGCTGGTCACGACGGGGCAGCGCTGGGTCGGCCACGAGCAGGCCACCGCCTTCTACCGCGTATTCCTGAGCTCCTTGGTGGAATCGGAGTGGGTTCCGCAGGCGCTGGTGATCGGGCCCCAGGGCGTTCTCGACGTAGTCAACATGACCGCCAAGCTCGCCCAGCCGTTCGCCGGGTTGGAGAATGTTGGCGAGACGGTGCACCTGCAATGGGTCATCTACTTCCCGTGGGTGCCGGAACAGGGCAAGTTCAAGGGCGAGCTGATCTATTCCATTCGCCCCCTGTAGGGCCAATCGCGGGACAGATGACTGAGATTTGGGTGTTCGGCTACGGCTCGCTGATGTGGCGGCCCGATTTCGAGTTCAGCGAGCGAGTCCCCGCTGCCCTGATCGGCGCGCACCGCTCGCTCTGCATCTATTCCTTCCACCATCGCGGCACTCACGACCATCCCGGCCTGGTGCTCGGTCTCGACGACGGCGGCGCCTGCCGCGGGGTCGCGTTCCGCGTGGCGCCGGACAAAGTCGCGCCGACGCTCGACTATCTGCGCCAGCGCGAGCAAATCACCGACGTCTATCTGGAAGCCATCAGGCCGGTGAGCCTGCTCGACGGCTCGAACCGTGAGCTCGAGGCGCTGTGCTACGTGGTCGACCGGGCCCACCCGCAATATGCCGGCCGGCTCTCGACCGAAGCCCAAGCGCGCTTGGTGCGCTCCGCGGTCGGCGGCTCGGGCAGCAATATCGACTATGTGCTGAACACGGTGCGCCATCTCGAGGAGGCCGGCATCCACGACGCCGAACTGATGGCGCTCGCCGCCCACCTCGCCGACGCGAGCTAGCTCGCCGGCTTTGCCACAGCTGTCGACTTGGTGAGTTCGGGCACGCCAAAGAAATAGCCCTGCATGTAGGAGATGCCCGCTTTCTCCAAGATCTTCGCCGTCTTCTCGTCGCCCACCCATTCGCCCACGGTGGTGATGCCGAAGCTCTTGGCGAGGTCGATCAGCGTGCGCACGAACAGCTCGTCCTCGGCCTGAGTGCCGAGATTCTGGATAAAGGATCCGTCGATCTTGACCATATCGACGCCGAGCAGCCGCAGCGAGCGGAACGAGGTGTAGCCGGCGCCGAAATCGTCGAGCGCCACGCGGCAGCCGAGCGCCTTCAGCGCCGCCACGAATTTGGCGGTCTCCTCCAGGTCGGAGATGGCCGCGGTCTCGGTGATCTCAATGGTCAGCCGCGCGGCCAGACTGGCATCTTTTCCGGCGAATGCTTCGAGCCCATTCAGCCATTGCGGATCGGTAGCGGTCGCCGCCGAGACGTTGAGCGCCAGCTTGATCTCGGGCATCGAGCGCAGCAGATCGACCGCCAGCTCGAGCGCGCGGTGATCGACCAGCTTGGCCAGGCCGAACTGCTCCGCCACCGGGATGAACTCCGACGCGGACGCGATTGAGCCGTCGAGCCGCTTCATGCGCAGCAGGCATTCGTACAGCTCGGGCTCGTGGCTCCGCGAGGTCACGATCGGTTGCAGCGCCAGAATCATGCGGCGGTCGTTGAGCGCGCGGACGATCTCGTCGGCAATGCCCACGGCGCGGCGGCGCTCGGAGTCCCGGCGCTCGCACGGCACATAAAGATTGAAGCGGTCGCTGCGACTGCTGCGGGCGATGTCGAGCGCCTGAAGCGCCCGGCCGATGGCGCCCTGCGCGCTGGCCGCATGTTCGGGCAGCAACACCGCCCCCACCGAGATCGTGGCGGCCACCGCGCCGACGCTAGTATCGATAACGCTGTCGCGGACCGTAGCTATCAGGCGGCGGGCGATGGTCTCCACCCCCTCCGCGCTGCAATCCTGCAACACGACGCCGAACTTATTGGAGGAAAATCGGCCGATGCAATCCCTGCCGCGCAGGGCGCGACCCATACGGCGCCCGGCGATGGTGATGACCTCGTCGCCGACATCGTAGCCATAGGTCTCGTTGACCAGAGTAAGATCGTTGATGCCGGCCAGCAGGAACGCGCCGGTGGCGGGGTTTTGGCCGATGCTGCCGAGAAAGCGGGTCAGCTCTTCGGTCAGCCGCGTGCGATTGAGCTGCCCGGTGAGTTCGTCATGGCTGCCGAGATAGAGGATGCGTTCCTCCCGCTCACGGCGGTCGTTGATCACCCTGAGCGTGCCTTGCGCCACGCTCGGCCGGCCCTCCGGCCCGATCGAGCAGACCCCGGTATCCTCGACCCACAGCGCCGCGCGGCCGCGGCGCCCTTCGGGCAGGAAGCGATAACGCAGGCAGTAGCGCAGCTCTGTCCCTGGCGCGACATGGGGACCGCCGGCGATGCCGTCATAGCGGGCGCCGGCCTGCTCCGGGTCAACCAGCAGGGCGTAGGCGCGCCCTTTGGCGATCTTGTCGATGCCGGGGACGCCGAGCACGGCTTCCGCATTGGCCGCCCAGTCGATCCGGTCGCTGGCGAAGTCCCAGCGATAGGCCGTCTCGCGCCCCGTGGTCAGGAGCTGCTCGAGGTCGAGCGGCCCTTGGTCCGCGCCCGACCCGTCGTCATTGCCGTCGATGCCTGAGTCCGCTTGCCCGAACTCCAGCACGCTGCCGGCGCCTTTAGCCGGCGCGGGCGGCACCTGACCCATTTGGGCAAGCTCCTTCGAGGATGCACTCACTAGACGCCCTATCATCCCGCTGTTTTGTGCTTGGGCGCCTTTTTTGGCGCCTCGCTTATCCGCCCGACCATAGGCGACAAGGCTTAAAAAAAGCGAAAGCCTGCTCGCGCGGACGAGACCGCGCGAGTAAGACAGCAAGGACCGGTGTTAGGGAGCCTTTCGCCCGGGTTGGTTGACAAAAGCTTGCAGGGAGCAAGCGTGCCGGGCCGTTCAGCCTATCGGGCTGTTATTTCTCTTCTTTGACGGCGAGCACCTGGCGCCCGCGGTAGCGGCCCGATTTCAGGTCGATGTGATGGGGCCGGCGCAGCTCGCCGGAATCCTTATCCTCGACATAAGTCGGCGCCGCCAATGCGTCATGCGACCGTCGGTTGCCGCGCTTCATGCGCGAGGTTTTTCGTTTCGGAACAGCCATGGTGAAACCCTATCAGCGGCCCGCGAGGGTAGCGGGGCCTTGGAGCCCGCCCTTATAGTGGCAATCCTCGGCGCTGGCCAGGGGCCGATTGCGCAAAAAACCTATCTTGCTCAAATGCAGCCGGAGCGCTGCGCCAGGATCGGCAGGCGCCGGTCGATCACCCTGGCGATGAGCAGCATATGCCGGCTCGGCCTAGCCGGATTGCGGAAGCGCGGATTTGGCAGCGCCGCCGCCAGCAGGATCGCCTCGCTGCGGGTCAAGTCTGCCGGGCGCTTGTGGAAATAATGGCGGCTCGCCGCCCCCGCGCCGTAAATGCCGGGGCCGAACTGGGCGACGTTGAGATAGACCTCCATCACCCGCTCCTTCGGCCAGGCCAGCGACAGCAGATAGGCGAGCGGCACCTCCAGCGCCTTGCGCACATAGCTGCGTCCATTCCACAGATAAAGATTCTTGGCGGTCTGCATCGGGATGGTGCTCGCCCCGCGGAAACCGCTGAGACCGCCGCCTTCCTTGACCGCTTCTCTCACCGCGCCCCAATCCACGCCCCAATGGTTGCAGAACTGGCCATCCTCGTTGGCGATCACCGCTCGGGCGAGATCGGGCGAAATATCTTCGATCGGCACCCAGGATTGGCGCACGGTGCCGCCCGTCAGCCGGTTGAGCATCATCGCGCTGGTGGTCGGTGGATTGACGAAGCGGAAGGCGATGATGGAGAGGATCACGGCGGCGGCGAGGAACAGCAGGACGCGCGCGACGCGCCTGAGCCACGGGTGCCTCTGGCGTCTCCTGATGCGCTTGCCGGTGCGCTCACCTGAGACCGCTTGAATCGCCATGACCTCGCCTTTTACCTCGTGGTTGCCGCATCGAGCAACGTCGTATTAGGGTAAGGATTACCGCCCCTTTGCGGCAGAGAGCCGCTATTTTCACGCTTTCCCCAGGATGTCCTTTCTCAACCAGCTCGAACGCGTCGCCGGCGCCGTCGAGGAACGGCTCGACCGCCTGCTCCCGCAAAGCCAGGCTCCCGACCACAATGGGGCCGGGCTGGGCCAGGCCATGCGCTATGCGGTGCTGGGCGGCGGCAAGCGGTTGCGGCCGTTTCTCCTTATCGAATCGGCGCGGCTGTTCGGCGTGGACGAGGACGATGCGCTTGCTCCCGCCTGCGCGCTCGAATGCGTCCATTGCTACTCTCTGGTGCATGACGATTTGCCGGCGATGGACGATGACGCGCTGCGGCGCGGGCGCCCTACCCTGCACATCGCCTTTGACGAGGCGACCGCCATCCTGGCCGGCGACGCCCTGCTGACGCTGGCCTTCGAAATCCTGAGCGGCCCGAGCACCCACGCCGATCCCGCCATCCGCGCCGAACTGGTGTTGCTGCTGGCCAAGGCCGGCGGCTGGCAGGGCATGGCGCAGGGCCAGGCGCTCGATCTCAGTGCCGACCGGCAAGGATTCGGCGCCGCCGACGTCGCCCGCATGCAGGCGCTCAAGACCGGCGCCCTGTTCCGTTTCGCCTGCGAGGCCGGGGCCGTGCTCGGGCGTGCCTCACCGGCCGAGCGGGACGCGCTCATCGCTTATGCGTCGCTATTCGGTCAGGCCTTCCAACTCGCCGACGATCTGCTCGATGCCGAAGGCGACGCGGCAGCGCTCGGCAAGGCGGTGGCCAAGGATGAAGCCCGCGGCAAGGCCACGCTGGTGGCCCTGCTTGGCGTCGACCCGGCTCGCGCCCATCTGGCCGGCCTGGTCGCCGAGGCCGAAAGCGCGCTGGCCCGGTTCGGCGGCAAGGCTCCCACCCTGGTCCAAGCTGCCCGCTTCGTCGCCGAACGCCGCGCTTGAGTAGGCGCGCGATTCGGGATTCAATCGGCCGATGGCCCGACGGCGGCACGTCCCCAGCAAGAAGTGGCCCTGGCTGATCCGCATCGTGATCGTGCGCCCGCGGCTGTTTCTCTCGTTCCTGGCCGGCGTGATCGCCATCGCTGTGGTCACTGCGTTCGATTATTGGGCAGCCGGCGCCCAGACCAACGCATGGCCGCTCGGCATCGACACCGACTTGCTGATCGGCTGGGATATCGGGCTCACCCTCTACCTCGCTTCGACCTTCTTTATGTTCGCTCATTACGACCCGGCCCATATCCGGCGGCAGGCGGCGCTTCAGGACGAAGGCAGCCTAGCCATTCTGATGCTGGTCATCATCACCGCGGCGTTGAGCATGGTCGCCATTATCGTCTCGCTGGGGACCACTCCAGGTCACGCGACCCACACGCTGCCCGACCTCTTGCTTCTGTTCGTGACCATCGTGCTGTCCTGGAGCTTCATCCAGACTATCTTCGCCCTGCATTATGCCCACGAATATTATTCCGAGCGCCAGGGCGCAGGCGCCGGTCTCAAATTTCCGAACGACGACACCCCGGACTATTGGGACTTTGTGTATTTCTCGTTCGGCATCGGCACCGCCGCGCAAGTTGCCGACGTGGAGGTCACGTCAAGGCGAATCCGCAAGACGGTCGTGTTGCACAGCATCGTGGCGTTCGTGTTCAACGTCACCGTGCTGGCGCTGATGGTGAATCTCGCCAGCGCCGCGATTGCGGACGGCTAGCTCGTCGGAGACTCGCGGGTAGGACGCCAACGGAACAAATCGCCCGATTGAGAATTCAAGTCTTCTCTCCATCACTGGGCAATGAAGCATGTCATGGGTCGAAAATCACAGAAATCTACGTGCGTTGCCTCGCCTGAGACGACTGAAACCCACGGTCCTTCCCGACGAAATCTGCTGCTGTCACTATTTTGGGCTACGGCCTTGGCCAACGCCGCAACGCTGTTCGGTGGCCATCCGGCTCGCGCCCAGCAAAAGGTCAGCAAGGACCTGGCGCAATATCAGGACAGTCCCAAGGACGGTCAAAAATGCGCCGAGTGCAGCTTCTTTGAAAAACCCAACGCCTGCAAAGCGGTCGAGGGCGACATCAGTCCCGACGGCTGGTGCCAGCTTTGGAACAAGGCTGCGTAGCACCGAGCGTTATCGGCCGGCGCACGCCTCGGGCGATGCCGCCTTCAGCAGGAACGATTGATGCTCGGGGTTCTGCGGCGTCAGCCTGATGAAGGCGCTCGTGTCGGAGCCGGGAACGAGCGTGAGGTCCTGATTGAGGTCATGCATGCGCAAGAAGAGGTTCTGGCCCGACCGTTCGAGCCAAAAGCTGCCCTCGGCGTCGTCCTGCCGAAGCAGAGGAGCCTGTCGCCAGCCGCCCCAATGACGGCGCACCGGGAGCCTTCGCGATTGGTGTAGGTCTCGGGCTTGTCGCGGAACTTCGCCGAGACCTTGGCGAGATAGAAGCCCATGTCGTTGTCGCTCGGAGGTTTCCGGGGCGCAACAAGGACGTTGATCTCGCTGACGAGCTGGCCTTCATGCTTGGCGAGATGGGCGGCGTCATAGACGCGGGCAAAGCAACCCAACCATTGGTCAGGGGGTGCGGCTTCGGCAGGCGATGGGGAACAGAACAGCAAAAGCGCCAGAAGCCCGAACGACCGCAAGCGCATTGCGTGTCTCCTATTCCGCCGCGGAGCGTCCCAGCGCGCCCTGGCCGTAGCGGCGCTCGATATAGTCGAGCACCATCTGCTTGAATTCGGCTGCGGCACCGGGGCCTCGGAGCGTCGCCACCTTCTTGCCGTCGATGAACACCGGGGCCGCCGGCGCTTCTCCCGTACCGGGGAGGGAGATGCCGATATCGGATTGTTTCGATTCGCCAGGGCCGTTGACGATGCAGCCCATCACCGCGACGGTGAGCGTCTCGACGCCGGGATAGCGGCGCTTCCATTCCGGCATCGACTCCCGGATGAAATCCTGGATGTCGCGGGCCAGTTCCTGGAACGTGGTCGAGGTGGTTCGCCCGCAGCCGGGGCACGCCGCGACCAGCGGCACGAAGGCGCGGAAGCCCATGCTTTGCAGCAGCTCTTGCGCCACCTTGACCTCGAGCGTGCGGTCGCCGTTCGGCTCGGGCGTGAGCGAGATGCGGACGGTATCGCCGATGCCGTGCTGCAGCAGCACGGCGAGCGCGGCCGACGAGGCGACGATGCCCTTGGAGCCCATGCCAGCCTCGGTCAGACCGAGATGCAGCGTCAGCTCCGAGCGGGCGGCAAGCATCGTGTAGACCGCGATCAGATCCTGCACCGCCGACACCTTGGCCGACAGCACGATGCGGTCTGCCCCCAGGCCGAGCTCCATCGCCCGCGCCGCGCTGATCAGCGCCGACTGCACGATCGCCTCATGCATTACGTCGCGCGCGTCCTTGGGCTCAGGCTGAAGCGCGTTCTCGTCCATCAGCCGGGTCAGCAGCTCCTGATCGAGGCTGCCCCAATTGACGCCGATGCGCACCGCCTTGCCGTTGGCGATCGCGATCTCCACGATCTCGGCGAATTGCCGGTCGCGCTTGTCCCTGAAACCGACATTGCCGGGATTGATGCGGTATTTGGCGAGGACGGCGGCGCAGGCAGGGTGCTCTTTCAGCAGCGTGTGGCCGTTATAGTGAAAGTCGCCGATCAGCGGCGTTTCGACCCCGAGCCGGTCGAGCCGCTCTTTAATATGCGGCACGGCCGCGGCGGCCTCGTCCCGATCAACGGTGATGCGCACCAGTTCCGAGCCGGCCCGCGCCAGCGCCGCGACCTGAGCGGCGGTCGCCTCGATATCGGCGGTGTCGGTGTTGGTCATCGACTGCACCACGATCGGGGCGTCGCCGCCGAGCGTGACGTAGCCGATCCTGACCGGAATGGCGCGCCGGCGTGGCTTGGTCTCCATGGGGCCAGGATACATCACATTTGGCGAGGCCGCGCCAGCGGCCGAGGCCCTTAGGCTTTCCGCCGCTTGCCGTGGACCAAAATCAGGTCGGCGAGGAGCGCCGCGATTGCCACGCCGGTCGCCGCGCTGAGGGCCGTCGCCGGGTCCGGAACGCGGTCAGGGGTCAGGGCTTGCGCCATTTCCAGCAAAATCGCGACGGGCAGAAGCACCGCCGCCACCGCTATCGGCCGCGGCCAAGCGAGGCAGAACATCGAGGTTACGGCGAAATAAGCCAGGAAATGCTCGACCAGCCAATGCAGCCCGAGGCGAATTTGCCAGCCCGCCGGTACGAGGGTGGCGACAGCAATCGCCGCCAGCGCCGCCACGGCCGCAACCCTCAGCCATTTCGAATGCGCAGCCGCCATCGGAGACTCTCAGCGTGGGTGAGCCCTAACTCGACAGCGCCGCGGTCAGCGCGCCGACATTGTGGCGGAACATGTCGAGATAATCCGGCGCGGGCCCGTCAGGCGGCGACAGCGCGTCGGAATAGAGCGTGCCGCCGATCTTGGCGCCGGTCTCGCGCGCGATCTGGTCGAGCAGGCGGTGGTCGGTGATGTTCTCGATGAACACCGCCGGGATGTGCTCGGCCTTGATCTGGCGGATGATCTTGGCCACGTCCTGGGCCGAGGCCTCGCTGTCGGTGCTGACGCCTTCCGGGGCGACGATCTCCAGCCCGTAAGCCGCGCCGAAATAGCCGAACGCGTCATGGCTGGTGATGATGCTGCGCCGATCACTGGGCAGCTTCGCCAGCGCCGCCCTCACCGCGTCGTCCTCCTGCATGATCTCGCCGAGATATTTGGCGGCGTTGGCCTCGTACACCGCCTGGCCGGCCGGATCGGCGGCGATCAGCCCGTCGCGGATATTTGTGACATAGAGCCTGCCGTTGGCGAGGTCCTGCCAGGCATGCGGATCGGTGACGGTCTCGGGCGTGCCGCTTTCCTCCTCGACCATGGTGCGTGGCTTGACCCCGGTCGAGGCGACCACCGTCTTGCCCGTGAAGCCCGACGATGTCTCCAGCCGCTCCATCCAACCCTCGAAGCCAAGGCCGTTGACGAAGAACACCTGCGCCGAGGCGAGCGTCTTGGCGTCGGCCGGGGTCGGGCTGAACACATGCGCGTCGCCGTCAGGCCCGACCAGGGTCACTACCTCGACCCGGTCGCCGCCGACCTGGCGCACCATGTCGCCGAGAATCGAGAACGAGGCGACGGCTTTGATCTCGTCGGCGGCGTCGGCGCTGCCGGCACATCCCAGCACCATGGCGAGCGCCAGACCAACTTGCATGACCAGACGATTTCGCATGACGCGAGACTCCTGTCGAAGGGGATCAGGCTTCCAGATGCTTGCGCGGCATCAGGCGGTAGATCAGCCCGCCGCGCGCGCCAGCCAGGATCGACAGCAGGTAGAACACGCCGCAAGTGAGGATGATCGCCGGGCCGGTCGGCACATTCGCGTAATAGGACAGCAACAGCCCCGATAGACTCGACAGGAACGCGATCAGCACCGCGACCACGATCATTCCCGACAATTCCTCGGCCCAGAATCGCGCGGCGACCGCCGGCAGCAGCATGATGCCGACCGCCATCAGCGTGCCGAGCGCCTGGAAGCCTGCCACCAGATTGAGCACCACCAGCACCAGAAAGGTGAAATGCGTGGGCGAGCTCAGACTGCTGGCCGAGCGCAGGAATTGAGCGTCGAAACATTCGAGCACCAGCGGCCGGTAGATCGCCGCCAGCACGAACAGCGAGATCGTGGCGATGCCGGCGAGCAGAATCAGCGCCGCATCGTCGAGCGCCAGCACTGTGCCAAACAGCACGTGCAGCAGGTCTATATTGCTGCCTCTGACCGAAACGATCAGCACGCCAAGCGCCAGCGACACCAGATAGAAGGCGGCGAGGCTCGCATCCTCGCGCAGAATCGTGGTGCGTGCGACCGCGCCCGCCGCCAGCGCCACGGCAAGCCCGGCGACGAAGCCGCCGAGCGACATCGCCGGCAGCGACAGCCCGGCAACCAGAAAGCCGACCGCCGCGCCGGGGAGGATGGCGTGGCTCATGGCGTCGCCCATCAGGCTCATGCGCCGCAGCATCAGGAACACGCCGATCGGCGGCGCGCCGATGGACAGCGCCAGACAGCCGACCAGCGCCCGGCGCATGAACGAGAACTCGATGAAGGGGCCGACGATCGTGTCGATCATGCCGGCAGCCGCCTGCGCGACCCCTCGTCACGCTCGCAGATATGCGCGTGCTCGTCGAAGGCCTCGACCAATTGCCGCGACTTGGCGAGATTGGCGGGGCTAAGCACTTGGCGCGTCTCGCCCCAGGCCACCACTTCGCGGGCGATCAGCAGAGTTTCGTGGAAATGCGCGCGCACTTGCTCGATGTCGTGCAGCGCGGCCAGCACGGTTCGTCCCTCGCGGTGCCAGCGCAGGATCAGCGCGATAAGATCGGCTATCGTCTTGGTGTCGACCGCGCGGAACGGCTCGTCGAGCAGGATCAGCGCAGCGTCTTGCAGCAGCAGCCGCGCGAACAACACCCGCTGGAACTGGCCGCCGGACAGCGCACCAACCGGGCGGTGCCCGAGATCTTGCAGCCCGACGGTCGCCAGCGCCTGACCAACCTCGGCTTCGCGCGCGCCATCGAACCCACGCCAGGCGCCGATCTTGCGCCATAGCCCCATCGCCACGCAGTCGAATACCGAGATCGGAAAGCTGCGGTCGATCTCGATCTGTTGCGGCAGATAGGCGATGTCGGATTTCCTGAGGCCGTCACGGGTGAGGCTGCCGCCGAGCGGCTTGAGCTCGCCGATGATGCCCTTGAGCAAGGTCGACTTGCCGGCGCCGTTCGGGCCGACAATGGCGAGCAGCGCGCCGCGCTCGACCTCGCCGGTGATGTGATGCACGGCCGGGTGTCGGTCATAGCCAAGCGTCAGATCGCGGAACACGATGGCCGGCTCGGGAGCGCCCATGCTCATTTCAACGCCCACAGCACGGCAGCCCACAGCGACGCCGAAGCGATCGCCACGATGGCGAGCCGCGCCGGCACCGACAGGCGCAACAGCGACAAGCCGCTTGCGGCCGGCGTGACAGGAGCAATCGCTCCAGGCGCGTCACCCTCGGCGGCGACCAGCGCCACATGCCGATGAACTTTCCCCCGCTGCATCTCGCAGTCCTTCTCTGGGCGTGGCGTTAGGCCGGCCGGCACGCTTCGCACAGGCCGGCGATCTCGACCGTCACCTGGTCGGGCGCGATCTCGTCCGGCGCCAGAGCGAGCAAAGCGGCCTGGTCGTCATCGGACAGCAGTATCTCGACCACCTTCCCGCATTGGCGGCAGATGGCGAAGGCGAACTTGCCGTCGCAAGCACCGTGGCCGCAGGCGATGAAGGCCGAGCGCGACTCGAGCCGATGCACCATCCCCTTCTGCATCAGGTCGTTCAGCGCGCGGTAGACGGTCGGCGGATGGGAGATGCCTGAGGTCCTGACGCGGTCGAGGATGGCGTAGGCGCTCATGGGCTCCTTGGCCTTGCGCAGGCAGGACAGGATCTCGCTCTGATTGCGCGACAGCTTGGGCTCGTGGTGGTGATGGGCAGCGTTCATGCGCGATGATATAACATAACACCGTTCAGCCCGTCAAAGCCCGGTTTCCGGCCAACGGCCAAGGAACCAGCGACCTTCAGCGCGGCTTTGGCCCAAGTCCCTGCGCCTATGATTCCGCGCGGTGGTCGACCAGATCTCTGAGCGCGGCGGTGATCAGCCTCACCAGATCGCCTTGGCGTCTCGCGCCGGTGCGCGCGTAAGCCGTTTTGAGGTGGAAGCGGACCGTGTTCATGGAGATGTCGGCGCGCGCGGCATAGTCGGTGAGCTCTTCCCCCGCCGCAAGCGCCGCGAGCAGAGCGGCCGAGCCGAGCGGTAGCCTGAACAATTCGGCCACCAGCTGCGGCACGGTCGGCGCGCGGTGGAGCGGGTCGTGGATCACGAAGAGCGTTCCGCGCCGGCGCCCGGGCTCCGGCCCCTCCCCCAACACCAGGGGCGCGACCATCACCACAGCGGCTGGCTTCTCATGCGGCCGCGGCACGCGAACCAGGCCGCCCGAGCCGCCTGCCACAACGTCGCGCTGCAGCTCAGCCAAACGATGATTGGCCGCGCGATCGACCGCATAGAGACGGCCGCCGCGGTCGAGCGCCAGGCCATCGTCCTCTACCGACATGCGCTGCGCCGCGTCATTGGCGAACAGCGAGCGGCCCGCTTCGTCGAGACCCACCATGCCGGCGGCAAGCCGGTCGCAAGCCTCTTCAAGGGCTGCGGCGCGGCGGTCGAGCGCGAAAAACGAGCGCCTGAGCTGAAGCGCGCGCCACAGATGCGGCATCAACCGTTCGAGCTTGGCGATATCGTCATCGTCGAGCGTCGCCCGGTCGGGCCCGCGTTGGAGGCCGATCATGGCGAAGCGGGCATTTGCGCTCGCCAACGTGCCACCGAGACATTCCTCAAGCCCGAGCGGCCGAAAAAACTCAGCAAAGAATACGCCGGGCCGGCGCGTCTCCTCCGGCAGCAGCCGGTATGTAGAGGTCGCGGTACCGGCCGGCTGCTTCATGAAGGCCGGCGGGGCCGGGTCGAGGTGAGCGAACTCACGTTCGTAACGGCGCACCACCTCCCCGCTGAAGATGCCGATCGCCGATTGTGCGGAGACCTCCGGACGAGCGGCGTCGAAATCGATCAACGCGGCCGAATTTACCTCGAACATGCCGCAAAGCAGCGCCAGCGCCTCGTCGAATTCGGCAACATCGCGAACGCCCAGATAGAGAGCATCCAGAAACTGCGCCTCCTGGTCCGGCATGGCACGCGAGCTCCGGCCAATACTGCGCCTATGTAATGCCCGGCCTGGGTTGCCGCCACGGCTTTTGCGCCGAGTCCGGCGCGCGCCACGAGGCGCCGTTCGCCGGTTGCGCCCGACCCGGGGCTGGGCTAAGCTTGGGCCACAGCGCATTTCTCCGACTATTACGACGCCGAGACAGCGGCCCGGGTGGCCGAGCTGTGCCGGTTCGAGATCGAGGCTTTCGGATGGGCTCCAGGGCGCTGCCGCCGGTCCCCGCCATCCTGTCCGTCTCGGCGAGCAGCGGATTTAGGCGGTTCCGGCGTGCGGCCGAGCAGCGCCTTTGCGCCACCGGGCAAGAGGGCTAAGCTTGGCCTTGGAACGCGAGTCGCAAACGCGCACGCGTGGCATAGCTACCAAGGCTGGTCTCAACGATGCCTGAACTCGACCCGCTTCTGCTGTCGCGCATCCAGTTCGCGTTCACCATCTCGTTCCACATCATCTTTCCGTCCTTCACCATTGGGCTCGCCGCCTGGCTGGTGGTGCTCGAGGCGCTGTGGCTCAAGACCGGCAAGCCGATCTACATGCACATCGCCCAGCACTGGGCCAAGATCTTCGCCGTGTCGTTCGGCATGGGCGTGGTCTCCGGCGTGGTGCTGTCCTACGAGTTCGGCACCAATTGGAGCGAGCTGTCGCGCCGCGGCGGCAACGTCATCGGACCGCTGCTGTCCTATGAGGTGCTGACCGCCTTCTTCCTGGAAGCGGGCTTCCTCGGCATCATGCTGTTCGGCTGGAAGCGGGTGCCGAAAGGGGTGCATTTCTTCGCGACCCTCATGGTGGCGCTCGGCACCGCCATCTCGGCCTTCTGGATTCTATCGGCCAACAGCTTCATGCAGACCCCGGCCGGCTTCCGCATCGACGATATGGGCGTGCTGCACGTCGCCGATTGGTGGCAGGTGATTTTCAACCCGTCCTTCCCCTACCGCTTCGCCCATATGGTCGCCGCCGCCTATCTCACCACCGCCTTCATCGTGGCCGGGATCGGCGCCTGGTACATCTTGCGGAACAGGAGCGTGCTGCATGGTCGGATCATGCTCGGCATGGGGCTGAGCCTGTTGGTCTGGCTGGCGCCGCTCCAGCTGGTGATCGGCGATCTGCATGGACTGAACACGCTCGAATATCAGCCGGCCAAGATCGCCGCGCTCGAAGCGCATTGGGATACCGACAGGGGCTTCCCGCTGATCCTGTTCGCCATCCCCGATCCCAAGGCCGAAAAGAACAATTACGAGATCTCGATCCCGGCGCTCGGCAGCCTGATCCTGACCCATGAATGGAACGGCGAGATCAAAGGGCTGAAGTCGTTTCCGCCCGAGGACCGGCCCAACCCGATCATCCCGTTCTTCGCCTTCCGCGTCATGGTCGGCATCGGCATCATCATGATCGCCGTCGGCATCGTCGGCTCCATCCTGTGGCTGACGGGGCGGCTCTATGGCAGCCGCTGGTTCTTGCGCACCATGGTCTTGGTCTCGCCGCTCGGCTTCCTCGCCGTGCTGTCGGGCTGGTTCGTGGCGGAGGTCGGGCGTCAGCCCTGGACCGTCTATGGCGTGTTGCGCACCGCCGACGCCGTCTCGCCGGTCCCGGGCGGCAGCGTGCTCACCTCGCTCATTCTGTTCGTGCTGGTTTACGGCGTCGTGTTCGGCGCCGGCCTCTATTACATTGGCAAGCTGGTGCAGCGCGGTCCTGACGAGACCTCGCCGGTGCCCGAGAAGGGCGAGGCGGATATGTCCCACCGGCCCATGGCAGCGTCAGGAAACCCATGACCGAGACAGCCAGCCAGATGACCGAGTTCCTGCCCGTGATCCTGCCGCTGGTATGGGCGGCGATCCTGGCGCTCGCGGTGTTTCTCTATGTGCTGCTCGGCGGCTACGACCTCGGGCTCGGGGTGCTGTTCCCGCTGGCCCCCTCGCACAAGGACCGCGACGCCATGATGGGCTCGGTGGCGCCGTTCTGGGACGGCAACGAGACTTGGCTGGTCCTGGGCGGCGGCGGACTGCTCGCCGCCTTCCCGCTCGCCTACTCGGTGATGCTGCCGGCGCTTTACATCCCCATCATCCTGATGCTGATCGGGCTCATCCTGCGCGGCGTAGCCTTCGAGTTCCGCTTCAAGTCCACGCGCTATCGCTATCTCTGGGACTTCGCCTTCGCCGGCGGCTCGATCGTCGCGGCCTTGATGCAGGGCGTCGTCATCGGCGCCTTCGTCCAGGGCTTCGCCGTCACCGACAACAAATTCTCCGGCGGCGCCTTCGACTGGCTTACCCCGTTCTCGGTGGTCACCGCTATCGCGCTGCTGTCAGGCTATGTGCTGCTCTCGGCGTTGTGGCTGATCATGAAAGGCGACGAGGCGTTGCGCGAATGGGCTTACGGCGTGGCCCGCTCCGCACTGATCGCCTTGGCGGGGTTCATCGCCATTTTCAGCGTCTGGACGCCGTTCCTCCATCCCGAAATCGCCGCGCGCTGGTTCTCGCCCGGCAATATGGTGATGCTGAGCCCGGTGCCGCTGGTGACGGCGGTGAGCGTGGTGGCGCTGTGGCGGGCGCTGGATCGGCGTCAGCGCTACATGCCGTTCCTGCTCGCCATCGTCATCTTCATGCTCTGTTACACCGGGCTGGCGGTCAGCCTGTTCCCGTTCATCATCCCGCCCGACATCACCATCTGGCAGGCGGCGGCGGCGCCCGACTCGCAGCTCTTTATGCTTTATGGCGCGATCCCCATCCTGCCCGTCATCCTCGGCTACACCGCCTATTCCTATTACGTGTTCTGGGACGCCACCGAGCACGACGCCTATCACTGAGACGCGTCGCCCCTCGTCCCGGCTAAATCGTGCGCCATCAGCCGGTGCTTCAATCGGCTGACCTTGCCGTAGGCCTGCTCGACGCGGACACGCGAGATGCGGCCGTCGCGCACCGCATTAGCGATGATGGCGTGGATCTTGGGGCCGAGCTCGACGTCTTGCGTCTGGACGTTGGAGAACATCAGGAGGTCGGTGCCGGCATTGACCGCCTTGATCACCCGCTCCTCGAACGAATAGTCGTGGCTTACCCCGCCCATCTCCATGTCGTCGCTCACCACCACGCCGTCGAAGCCGATCGACTCATCCCGCAGCGCGCGCACCGCGCGGGCGGACAGCGAAGCCGGCAGCTTGGCGCCGTCGCTGAAGGTCGGATGATAGAGATGGCCGATCATCACCGCGTCGAGCATGCCGTCCTTGGCCAGCGCCCGGTACGGCTCGAGCTCGATCTCCCGCCAGCTCTGCGACACATCGGCCAGCGCCTTATGGCTGTCGACCCGGCTCGAGCCGTGACCGGGGAAATGCTTGGCCACGGTGACGATGTCGGCTTCGCGATGGGCGATGATGAACGCTTTGGCCATCGCGGCGACGGTATTGGGGTCGGCGCTGAAGCTTCGATCACGCTGGCCGATCACCGGATTGGCCGGGTTGACGTTAAGGTCGACCACCGGGCCGAAATTGAGATTGAACCCGGCCTCCGCCTCGTCCGCCGCCATTGACGCATAGAGCTTCTCGGCGCTGTCGCCTACGGCATAGCTCGGATTTCTGCCGACACTCGCGGCCGAGGGAAAATAGCGGTGACCGTTCCGGCCGGTCAGCCGCTGCACCTTGCCGCCTTCCTGATCGACGGCGATGAACGGCACCAGCGAGGACTTGGCGTTGCGCAAGAACGCCGTCAGCGTGCGGAGCTCCTTGGCCGAACCTATGTTCTCCGGATAGAGCACCACCCCGCCGACCGTGCCTTTGGCCAATTGATCGCGCACCGCCTTCACGCCGGCGTCGCGCTCGTTGTCGCCGAGGAAGCCGACCATGATCATCTGCCCGATCATCGCGTCGAGGCGCGGGTCGGCCGAAAGCGGCGGCTCGGTGTCACAGGCGGCGCCGAGGCCGGTCAGCGCCAGGCCGAGCGACAGCAATCCGGCGGCGCATAAGGTTCTCGTGGGCGGCAGGCGGTTCACCATGAGGGGCAGGCTACGAGGGATGGGGGGTGAGGCGGGGATTGTCGCCGCCTTGGCCACGAAGGGAAAGCAGAAGATTCTAAGGCGATTCTCCGAGCGCGCCGGCCGCATCGAGAATTCCGGCGCCAAACGCGTCTTCCTTGCTCGACCCGTCAGGCTTGCGCGCGCTCGACGCTAAGATGTCCCGGGCTTTTGACCAATCCAGTTGGCCGTCGCGCTCCAGCAGCAGCGCCACCACGCCCGACACATGAGCGGCCGCCATCGAGGTGCCAGACGACAGCTCGTAGCCGCCTTTGAGCGCCGGCGCGATAATGTCGACGCCCGGCGCGGCGATGAAGATGTAGTCGCCGCGATTGGCCTTGACGTAGAGTCTGTCCTTGTCGTCGGTGGCGGTGACGGCAATCACCTCGGGATAGGCCGCCGGATAGACCGGCGCCCCCTTGGGCCCGTTATTGCCGGCCGCGGCGACGAAGATCACGCCTTTGCCCGAAGCCGCCTTGATGACGCGCTCGAGCAGCGGATCCATCGGCCCGGTGAAGCTCATATTCATGATCTTGGCGCCGGCATCGAACGCCCAATCGATGCCCTTCAACAGCCGGAGCGTGGTGGATTGCGCGGGATCTTTCGTGCCGCCACGGAAGGCGCGCACGCTGAGCAGCTTGGCTTCGGGCGCCACGCCCATAAGCTCGGCATGCGCCACCAGGATGCCGGCGATGCCGGTGCCGTGCGGCTCAGGCGCTGACGGCCCCTCGCCCACCGCGTCGAACATGCCGGCGATCGCCCCGGTAAGCTCCGGATGCGCGCCGTCGATCGCCGTGTCGATCACCGCGATCATCACGCCCGAACCACGCGCCAGGCGGTGCGCTTCGTCGAGCCGGATGGTCTCGTCGGCATATTGCGGCACGGCCTGCGGTCGGACGGTCGCCTTGCTGACTTGGTAGTCGTAATTGGGCTGCGCCAGTTCGACATCGGGATCGGCGCTGAGCGCTTCGAGCAGCGCCTCGAGCGAGCGGTTGGCCGGCAGAAGCAGGCGAACCAGCGCGCCATCGATCAGCGGAATGAGCAGCCGCGGATCGGCGCTGACATTGTATTGGCCGGCCAGCCGCGCGGCGATCTCGCTGGCCCGGCCGGCATCGACCAGCACCAGGATTTCCCGCGGCTGATGTGGGCCGTTGGCGATCAGCGCGGCGATGGCCGGCGGAACTGGGCCCGCGCTCTCGCCCTTCACCACGCGCGGTGGCTTTTTGCCGCCATCGTCCTTGGTCAGCTCCACGCATTTTTTGCCCTTGCGGACATGGCCGTCGGGGCATGGCTTGACGGCAATGTCGGGCTTGTCCGGCTCGCGGCATTTCGGCCATTTGCCGATCATGCCTTTTTGGGCGCAGCTCGCAATCGGCTTGGTTTTGCACTTTGGCCATTTGCCGGTCGTGCCCTCGGGACAGGACCGCACGATCTTCTCGCAGTCCGGCCACTTGCCCTTGGTGCCCTTCGGGCATTTTGGCGGGTTGACGGTCACGCATAGCGGCCATTTGCCGAGCGTCCCTTGTGGACAGCCCGGATTGATTTGCGGGCCGGTCCAAGTGCCCCCCGAGGGATTGCGATGAGGTACGGTCGATCTATTTGCGGAAGAATCCGACTGCGGGCCGGTCCGTTGGCCCACCGGGATCACCACGGAGGGCCCGTGGTCAGTTTGCCGCGCGACCGGCGCCGCGTTGGCGGTCGACGCTGCCATCAGCACGCTCAACCAGAGGGCGATGACGCGCATCACGACCTCATTGCGGCAGCACAGAAACGACCACCCCAGACTGACGCAGCGTCGCGATCGCGGCCTTGCGGCCGTCCTCCCCGGTATCCGGCAAGCGCAAGCGATAGAGCCCCGCGCGCGGTCCATCGACCACCACGGCATCGAGTTGCTTCAGCAGCGCGGCGATCTCCCCGATCGTTGCCGTGTCGGCGAACCCGACCAGCAACTCGGTACTCTTGCCAGTGGTCTGCTCGCCGCCGGCGGTTTGATAGGCGGGAGCGCCGGCGCGCTCCATCACCAATGAGCCGATGGCCGCGGCTTGCAGCATGACCAGCAGCGCCGCCATTGCCGCCGCCAGCGCCAGCTGCGGCGGGGCGAGACCGGCGATCCAATCGCTGAACCGATTGGCGAGGTCGCCCCAGTTTGAGCCCAGCCGCTGGCGCCGGGGTGCGGCGGCGATGCTGGCCCGCAACCGGTCGAGCGCCTGCGGCCCCGGCGCTGGGATCGCTTCGTTGGCGTCGATGGTGGCGTCGCTCTCCTCGCGAACCAGTGCGAGATGGGCACCGGCCTCGGGATGCTCCCGCACATAGCGTTCGACCCGCGCGCGCTCGCGCGCGTCGAGCCTGCCCGTGACGTACCACGGCAGCAGCGCCTCGATCTCGTCGCGCTCGCTCAGTCCGTTGGGCTGTTGGTCGCTCATCACGGCCATCCTCGGTCGATGCCGCGCTCGAGAAGCAGCTCCGACAGCTTCTTGCGCGCGTAAAACATGCGGGTTTTTACCGTGGCCTCGGGGATGCCGAGCACCTCGGCGGCTTCGGCCACCGATTGATCCTGGTAATAAACCAGATCGAGGATCGCGCGGTGGTCAGCGGACAGCTCGGCAATGCAGGCTTTGATCTTGGCGCTCTTGTCTTGCTTCTGCGCGGCGACATCGGGCGCGTCCTCGTCCGCCTCGAGATTCCGGCCGGCCTCCTCGGCGATGCCGAGCACCTCGGTGCGCTTGCGCAGCACGCTGATGGCTTTGTTGTGGGCGATCGACAGCATCCAGGTCATCGGTTCGGATCGTCCTTCATAGCGCTGTGCGTTTTGCCAGACGCTCAGGAACACTTCGTTCAACAGCTCCTCGGCGATGGCTTGGCTCTTCACCATGCGCAATAGAAAGCGGAGCACGCGGGTCTCGGCGCGAGCGTAGAGACGTTCCAATGCCTTGGCGTCGCCGGCCGCGATGGCCTTCAGCAGGGCTCGCTCTTCGGCATGCGCTGGCATGGGCATCATCGCCGCTCGCGAAACCTTGGACGCCGCGCGCGGCCAAAAGGTTCAAGGCGCCGGCGGCATGGTGGGGAAACATGCCAGATCGGCCGTCAAATGAACAGGCAAGCCCCGCCCGGGCGGACAGCCGAACTGAGATTTCAACAACTAAATCCGGCTCTTAACCCTGGCGCAGCGGTGCCCCGATCCCTCCGTGAACCTCCTTGCGGGTTGGCGCGACTAACGGTCCAGACCATCGTGCCATCGCTGACCAGGAGACCCACCATGTCGATCGCCCAATGCGCCAGCTTTTACGGCCCGCACCAAGCTACGCAGTGTATAATCGGCCGACAGAGCGTGCCGACACCTCTCACTTCCCCCCATCCTGGGAGAGCGATCATGGGCGATTGCACGATCTTGCCGGCGGCACGATGGCTGTGCGCCGTTTTTGTCGGCCTCGCCGCGACCTTTTCCCTGTCTCTGAGCGCGGGCGCGCAAGACACCGCGCTCATGACCCGCGGCGACGCGGCCGTCACCGCGTTTTCCGGCGCACGCCAACTGGGCGAGGTGCCGGCCGACCTCCACCCGCTCGATCTGACCTTCATCGATGTCAACGGCGCCACGCTTCAGGTGTTCGACCTGACCACGCTCGGCGGCCCGCCTGAGGGCCAGGTCGCCAACGCCCCGATCAAGTTTCAAGCTACCGCCGGCGAGATCGGCCAGGTGTTCGGCGTGACGCTCGACGGCGACGACGCCAATGCGACGCCCAACATCTATGTCACCGCGACCTCGTTGTTCGGCTTGCAGATCGTTACCCCTGACGGCGATCGCCTAGTCAAGGGCGAGCTTGGCGCCCGTTGGATGCCCGGCCAGTTCGGCAAAGGCGGCACGCCCAGCTCGGTGTGGAAGATCGACGGTTCCACCGGCGTCATCTCGCTGCTCGCCAACATCAAGCAGGACGGCAAGGACAATGCCGGCCCCGGCCTCGGCGATATCGCCTACGACCCAGCCAGCAAGCAGCTGTTCGTCACCGACCTCGAGACCGGGCTCATCCATCGCCTCGGCCTCGACGGCAGCGATCGCGGTACGTTCGACCATGGCACCGCCGGCCGGCCCAAGGACGAGCTTGAGCCCGTCGCTTACGACGCCGCGCAGCGCATGGGCATCGAAAGCCCGAAATTCGACATCGAGAATCCCGCCAGCTGGGGCTTCGCCGACAAACGCCGCGCCGTGTTTGCCGTCGCGGTGCACGACCAGCGCGTCTATTACTCGACCGCCGAAGGTCCGCAGATCTGGTCGGTCGGCCTCAACGACGACGGCAGCTTTGCCGACGATGCGCGGTTCGAGTTTGCCGTGGCGGACACGCCCAGCGACAATATCGTCACCGATATCGTGTTCGACGGCGCCGGCACGGTCTATCTGGCGCAGCGCGGCGAGATCGTCGGCAGCTACGATTACAGCGTGTTCGCCAAGCCCGAGGCCGCGGACGTGCTGCGTTATGTCTGGGACGAGAGGGAGGAGCGCTGGTCGGAACAGCCTGACGAATACGCCATCGGGCTGAAGGACCCGCACCGCTCGACCGAAGGCGGCATCGCCCTGAATTACGGCTACGATGCCGACGGCAACATCAATTACAACCAGTGCCGCGCCACGTTGTGGACCACCGGCGAGCACCTGCGCGAGGGCGAGGGCGACCGCGTCTATGAAGGCGGCGCGCGCATCATCCATGGGCTGCAGGGCAACGACAAGGGCGCGGTGCGCCCGGCCAATGTGCCGCCCTACGACAGCTGGTTCGTCGACAATGACGGCCTGTTCCTGGACGCCGACGTCTATGGCCATGTCGGCGACATCGCCATTTTCAATCCGTGCGACAAGCGCACCGCGGCCGAGCCCGAGCCGCTGCCCTTCCCGGAAGAACCCGGCGAGGAGTCGTTCCCGCCCGACGAGGAGGCCGATCTCTCCGAGCCCGGCATCTACATCGACAAGGAATGCTATCCCGGCATTTTTGGCGACGAGATCCATTGCGAGATCACCCTGACCAATGTCGGCGAGACTCCGTCGGACCCGATCGATCTCTATGACGCCGCCACCCTGATCTCCGGCCCTGGCGCCGGCGGCGCGGTGATCGTCACCGGCGTGACCCCCGACGGTCCCGACTGGTTCTGCTCGCCGACCCCGACCCCCGATCTGTGGTGCAGCCTGCCGGCCGACGCGCTCGACCCAGGCGAGACCCGCTCGATCCAGGTGTTCCTCGATACCGGCCCGCTGTTCGCCGCCGGCAATTTCGGCTTCCTCAATTGCGCCGAGCTCGGTGCGCCCTGGTACGACACCGCCTGCGACGAAGGCGGCACCGATATCAGTGTGACCAAGACCGCGCCGGCGGCGTGCCTGCCCGGCGCCGACTGCACCTTCACCGTGACCGTCACCAATGGCGGGGCCTTTCCGTTCAGCGGCGACGTGCAATTTACCGACGCCATGTTCCTGCCGGACGGCACGGCGCTGCTGCCGCCAATCACCGGCATCGTGCCGGCGCTCGGCTGCGGGCCGGCTCCGGGCGGGCTCGCCTTCTCGTGCACCGCGGCGCTGACCCTGGCGCCCGGCGAGTCGAAAGCCTTCGACATCACCGTGACCATGCCGCCCGCGCCGCCCGCCTATTGGGCCCAGAACTGTTTCGCGCTGTCGGCCCCCGGCGCGGTGCCGCCCGCTTTGCCGCTCGCGCCAAGCGCTCACCACAACATGGTGAGCTGCGCCTGGGTGCCGGTCGGCGGGCCCCCGCCCTTAACCAATCTCAGACTCGAGAAAACGGCGTTGCATGGCGGCGCTTGCTACAAGGTTGGAGCCGCGACCATCGCCTGCGATTATGAGATCGAGATCTTCAACGATGGGCCGTCCCCGCATTTGGGAGCCATCAGCTTCACCGATGACATCCCCGCCGCGGCCACGCTGTCCGTCATCCCGGCGCCCTGGGTTTGCCTCGGGGCCCATCCCACCACCTGTGGCGCCGCCATCGCGGTGCCGATCCCGGTGGGCGGCTCGATCACCGTGCCGGTCACCGCCACCATCCCGCTGGCCCCGCTCGAGGCGGCCGGGTGCGGCATGCCGAACACCGCGACGCTCACGGTGCCCGGCGGCGGCACGCCCTGGAACTTCTTCGCCGGCGACGATAGCGACACCGCCATCGCCGACGCGTTCATGTTCTGGGAGCTTCCCGACGGCACCACCATCGTCACGTGCGATCCCACCAATCTCAAGACGACCAAGATCGCGAAGGGCGACTGCGTGGCCTCCGACGGCGGCTATCGCTGCGAGTACGTGGTCAAGGTGACCAATCTCGGTCCCGACCCCTATAAGGGCCCGATCAAGATCAGCGAGCAGCTCGGCTTTGCGCCGAACGCGGTCACGTTCTCGGCGCCCTGGGGCTGCCCGGGCGGCGGCGCCAACTACCAGTGCACGCACCCAATTGTCGAACTCCAGAAGGGTGAGAGCGTCGAGATGGCGGTGACGGCCACCGTGCCCGACGGACCGCACTGCAAGCTCAAGAACGCCGCCGTCATGACCTTCCCGACGGCCGGCACGCGGTTCAACGGCGATGCCAGCGACGATGCCGCCTCGGCGACGGGCAATATCCCGTCGAAGAGCTGCGTCAAGCCCGACCGGCCGCAATGCAAGCCGGGCAAGAACGAGCTCCGCAGCGAGAGCGGGGCCTGCGTCTGCAAGTCAGGCTTCATCCGCGACGAGAAGGGCCAGTGCGTCGGTCTGACCGAACCGCCCGTCACCGAGCCCAAGCTCTGCCCCGACGGCAAGCCGGTGCCGAAGAGCGGGCACTGCCCGAAGACGCCTCCGCAATGCGAGCCGGGCAAGAACGAAGTGCGCACTGATCAAGGCCAGTGCATCTGCGCCAAGGGCTTCGAGCGCGACAAGAGCGGTCGTTGCGTCAAACCGCAAAGCCCCGAGGACGAGTGCGAGGACAAGGGCTTGGTTTGGAGCGAGAAGACCGAGTCCTGCGTGCGGCCGATCGATCCAGCCGACGAATGCGAGCGGAAGGGCTGGGAGTGGGACGGCAAGCGTTGCGTGCCGCCCACCAACCCCGAGGATGAGTGCGAGGACAGAGGCTGGATCTGGAACGACCGGACCGACCGCTGCCTGCCTCCGCCGAATCCTGAGCAGGAGTGCGAGGACAAAGGCTGGGTGTGGAACGATCACGCCCACCGCTGCGTGCCGCCCATCAACCCCGGCGAGGAGTGCCGCAAACGGGGCTGGACTTGGGATGGCAAGCGCTGCCTGACTCCGGCCGATCTTTGCAAGGCCAAGGGCTGGACCTGGGATGACGGCCGCTGCCTGCCGCCCACCAATCCCGGCGACGAGTGCAAGAAGAAGGGTTGGGACTGGAACGGCAAGACCAAGACCTGCTCGCCGCCGTCCAACCCTGCCGACGAGTGCAAGAAGAGCGGCGGCAGCTGGAACGGCGAGACCTGCCTCAGCCCGGCCGATTTGTGCAAGGCCAAGGGCTGGAATTGGGATCACGGACGGTGCTCGCAGCCGACCAACCCCGCCGATGAATGCAGGAAGAAAGGTTGGGACTGGAACGGCAAGACCTGCCAGCCCAAACCCGATCCGGGTGAGCAATGCCGGAGCAAGGGTGGCGTGTGGGACGGCAAGCGCTGCAAGAGCCCGGCCGACGAGTGCAAGGCCAAAGGCTGGAATTGGGACGGCAAGACTTGCCAGCCCAAACCCAACCCGGGCGAGGAATGCCGGAACAAGGGCTGGGACTGGAACGGCAAGACCAAGACCTGCCAGCCGCCTAAGGCCAATCCCGGCGACAAGTGCAAGGAGAATGGCGGCATCTGGAATGGCAGGACCTGCCTGAACCCGGCCGATATCTGCAAGGCCAAGGGTGGCAAGTGGGACGGCAAGACCTGCCAGCCCAAATCCAATCCCGGCGACAAGTGCAAGGAAAATGGCGGCATCTGGAATGGCCGAACCTGCCTGAACCCGGCCGATATCTGCAAGGCGAAAGGTGGCAAGTGGGACGGCAAGACCTGCCAGCCGAAATCCAATCCCGGTGAGGAATGCCGCAAGAACGGCGGCATTTGGAATGGCAAGACCAAGACCTGCTCGCCGCCTGGGGAGAGCTCAGTCCCGAGGTGAGCCAGCCGACACGGAGAGTGCTGGGCCGGCCCCGATTGGGCCGGCCCTTCTGTCTCTGGGTGTAACCCACGCCGGACGGTGCCGATTTCGTCACGATTATGATTAGACTGTGGGCCGCATCATCGCTCGTGCCGAGGGAACATTCATGAGCCGCATCTATCATGCTCTGTCCTGCTGTCTGCTTGCCGCGCTGTTGCCGGCGCTCGCGCTGGCCGAGCCCAAGCAGCCCAGCGAAGAGGAATCCGCCGACGTGACCTTCGCCAAGAGCTTTATCGGCAAGACCTATCACGACGAGCTCGATGTCGAAGGCTGGGACGATCTCGGCGGCGGCCTGGTCGCGCCGCCCGTCTATGTGCGCCAATATCAGCGCGAGGACGGCGCCAATCTGGTGCTGACCAGCCGCGAAGTGTCCAAGGCGAGCGCCACCGCGCCGGCCGCCTTCGTGGTGGCCGACGCGCTGATCGTGCCGAAGGCGCAGAAGGACGTGTTGCTCTCCATCGCCTGCGTGCAGGGCGACGACGCCACCCTGAAATTCATGGGTGAAGCCAAGGGCAACGAGGACAAGGAATGGTGGACCGACGTCAGGCGCGCCTGGGAGATCTCGCTCGAGACCGGCCAGATCGCCTCGATCAAGCCCAAAGGCATCCGCTGCACCAATCCCGGCTGGTAAGGCCCGCATGAAGGCCGCGCTGAAAGGCTGGGTGATCGCCGACAGCGACGACATCGTCGCGCATGGCGGCTATCACTATTTCCCGAACGCGCATGTGCGGACCGAGCTGCTGGAGCGAGCGGACAAGACGCCCTCGGATCTTCAATGTCCGCACGGCGTCCAGTTCTACGATGTGGTGCTCGACGGCCAGCGTCATAGGCGCGCGGCCTGGCGCTACGAGGCGCCGCGCCCGTCGATAGGCCATGTCGCCGGCCGCTTCGGCTTCTGGAAACGTGGAGGTCGGCTGAGCCTACTCCCAAGCTGGGAGCTTCTCTTCCGCGGCGAGTTCGGTCATCGACCGCTCCAGCTTCGACACGAATTCGGCATAACTGTCGGTACCGTAGAGCTCCTCGCCGACCACCACCCTGACATTGAACGGCACCAGCAGCATCGAGCCGCGCGGCAGCGCCTTGCCGAGCCCATGCATGAACACCGGCACGACCGGCACGTCGGGGCGCGCATGCGCCAGATGGCCGATGCCTTTCTTGAACGCTTGCAGCGTCTCCGGCTCGCCGCGCGTCCCCTCCGGAAAGATCACCAGGATCTCGCCGCGGTCAAGCGCCTCCTCAGCGAGTTGGAGCGGGTTGCCGCCGTCCTTGCCGCTGCCGCGCTTCACCGGGATGATGCCGACGATATTGTTGGCGAACCAGCCGCGCAATTTGCTGGTGTAGAAATAATCCATCGCCGCCACCGGCCTGAGCTTCGGCAGCAGGCGGAGCGGCATCAGCGACATCATCGCCAGCGCATCGAGATTGGAGTTGTGGTTGCCGGCCAGCACCGCCGGCCCGTCTTTCGGCAGCCGTTCGCGGTGCCGCACCGTCAGGCCCAGCGCCACCAGGATCACCGCGCGCACCACCACGGCGAAAAACAGAAAGCGCAGCAGCCGGGTGATCGGGTTCTGGCTCATGGATAGAAGAAATAGCGGATGAAATGCACGAAGGCCGGCGCGGCGTAGGTTAGACTGTCGACGCGATCGAGGATGCCGCCATGACCGGGGATCAGCCCGCCGGTGTCCTTGACGCCGAGGTCGCGCTTCACCGCCGACAGCGTGATGTCGCCGAGAAAGCCGGAGACGCCGAGAATGGTGCCGGCCAGCGCCGACCAGGGCCAGTCCATCGGCGTGAGGTAAGGCCCGACCAGCGCGGCGACCAATGTGGTGGTGGCGACGCCGCCGATCAGCCCCTCCCAGGTTTTTTTCGGGCTGACCGAGGGCGTCACCTTGTGCCGGCCGAAGAGCTTGCCCCAGGTATATTGCGCCACGTCGTTGAACTGGGTCAGCACGACGAGAAAGAACAGCAGCCCCACCCCGCCGGCGATCGGGTTGATCTTGTCGCCTGACACCAGCAGCCACGCCATGTGGCTCAGCGCGAACACCGTCAGCATCAGCCCCCAGGACAGCGTGCCGACCGCGCGCAGGAAGCCTTGGGTCTCGCCCTCGAGCGCCATCAGCGCCGGGAACAACAGGAACATCCACACAGGCACGAACACGATGAACATGCCGTACCAGTCGATCGCCGCCCAATAGAACTGGATGGGAATGGCGAGATAGGCGAACAGCAGGACGCTACGGTCGATCCGCCGGGTCGGGATCAGCGACAGATATTCCTTCAACGCCAGATAAGAGATGAAGGCGAGGAAGATGACGGCCACAGTCTGGTTGACCAGGACGCAAAGCGTGAACGCGCCGATCATCCACCACCACGAATCGGTCCGCGCGGTGAGTTCGGCATAGCGTTCGCCGGGATTGCGCCAGCGCAGCCCCGCGACGATCGCCGTCGCCAGCGCCAGTACGGCATAGATGCCGGCGGTGGCGTAGACCACGTTGGCTGGCAGGCCGAGGAACAAGCTCATGCTGCCTTGCCCTTGGCTTGGGCGACGATGGCGCGGGCGCGGTTGAGCATGGTCAGCGCCGACAACACCAGCAGCGCGGCGAGATAGAGCGTGCTCCACAGACCGGGCGCGAGCCCGACGCCGATCAGCACCGCCAGCAGGCCGAAGGCGAAGGCGCGGTCGCTCTTGCCAAACGGCCCGGCATAGCACCGGGCCGCGCCGATCATCGGCCCCAGCGCGCCGGTCATCTCGGCGATAATGCCAGCCACCACCACGCTTACGGCCAGCGGCGCGTTCACCCCCGCGATCAGCGCAAAGGGGAGATAAAGCGCCGCGTCGGCAGCCACATCGGAGATTTCGTTGAGCACCGCGCCGGCCGGGCTGGCCAACCCGTGCTCTTTGGCCATCAGCCCGTCAATGGCGTTCATCGCCATGCGCAGGAACAGAATCACCGGCAGCGCCAACAGCGGCCAGGCCGAGCCCGGCATCAGTGCCAGCGACGCGCCTTGCGCCGCGCTCAACAGCAGCGCGCCGAGCGTCACGTCATTGGCGCTGATGCCGCTTCTGGCCAGGGCCGCGGCCATGGGCCGGAGCAGCGCCTGAAATTGCGGCTTGAGATCATAGATGGTGGCCAAGGCCGAGCTGCGCCCCCGCGCGCGAAGATCGACCGTTGTAATGCTTTCCGTGCCGGCGGGCCAGCGTTCCCCTCTTCGTCATGCCCGGCCTTGAGCCGGGCATCCAGGGCAGCACGCTCAGAGCAGGCAGCCCCTAGATCGCCGGGTCAAGCCCGGCGATGACGTGGAAATGGAGGAAAGCAAGGCGTCAGTCCTCGGCTTCGACCTTGGCCAGCAGTTCTTCGACCTTGGGCAGCATGTTGTCGACGATGACCGCCACGCCCTTGGCGTTGGGGTGAATGCCGTCTTCCTGCATGAGGTCGTCGTTCAGCGCCGCGCCCTCCAGAAAGAACGGATAGAAGATCAATTCGTGGCGGGAGGCGAGATCGGTATAGATGGCGCGGAACTGGTCCACATAATTCGTGCCCATGTTGCGCGGCGCTTCCATCCCTGCGAGCAGGATCGGCAGTCCCTTCGCCTGCAGCTTGTCGATGATCTTCTCCAGCGCCTCCTTGGTGCCCGCGGGCGGAACGCCGAGCAGCGCGTCGTTGCCGCCCAGCTCGATGATAATGGCGCTGGCGTCGTCGGGCAGCGCCCAGTCGAGCCGCGCCAGCCCGGCCGCCGCGGTATCGCCTGACACCCCGGCATTGATGATTCGGGCTTCGGTCCCACGCGCCTTGAGCGCGGCTTGCAGTTGTGCCGGGAACGCCTGGTCTTGCGGCAGGCCAAGCCCCGCAGTCAGGCTGTCGCCGAACGCCACGATCACGGGCACGCTTGGGCTTGCCTCAATCCTGTGCAGCGGCGCAAGCGCAAGGCCTGCAACCAGCATGGCGAAGACAATGGCGACGGCACGTTTCATCTTTTCGACCTCTTTACCCTTCTCTATTGCCGATCCACATGCCATCTGTCAGCACTTGCGCTCAAGCAGCGAAGCGGTAGCGCAAAAAAAGAAATCACTGTTTGCCCCCGCCCATGGATCACACTCTGAAACAGCGCCGCGTGCCGGCAATCAAGCTCGAAGATTTGCACGTGACCTTGCCGTCGCGCGCCGGGCCGGTCGCCATTCTGCGTGGCATCGATCTGAGCGTGCCCGCCGGCGACGCGATCGCCGTGGTGGGGCCATCCGGCTCGGGCAAGTCGACGCTGCTGATGGTGGTCGCCGGGCTCGAACGCGCCACCACCGGACGCGTCGAAGTCATGGACACGGACTACGCCGCGCTCGACGAGGACGGTCTCGCCCGTCTCCGTGCCGCCAATATCGGCATCGTGTTCCAGTCCTTCCATTTGGTGCCGACCATGACTGCGCTCGAGAACGTGGCGCTGCCGCTCGAATTCCTCGACCAGGACAACGCGTTTGCCACCGCCAGCCAGGCGCTCAACGAGGTCGGGCTGTCCCATCGCGAATCCCATTTCCCCGGCCAATTGTCCGGCGGCGAGCAGCAGCGGGTGGCCATCGCCCGCGCGCTGGCGCCGAGCCCCGCCCTGATCCTCGCCGACGAGCCGACCGGGAATCTCGACCTCGCCACCGGCACGCAGGTGATGGACCTCCTGTTCGCGCTCAAAGAGAAGACCGGCGCCACGCTGTTGCTGATCACCCACGACCGCAGCCTCGCCAAACGTTGTGACCGCATCGTGAGCGTCGCCGATGGCCGTATTGTGGGCGCCGGCGCCAAGCGCAAGGTCGCCGCGTCGTGATCGCAGCTGGCGCAACCGCTTCGCCGTCTTCCGCCCGTTTCCGATTGCCGCTGGCCTTTACCATCGCCATGCGCGAGCTCCGCTCCGGCGCCGGCGGTCTGATCGTGTTCGTGCTGTGCATCGCCCTCGGCGTCGCCGCCGTGGCGGCCATCGGCTCGCTGGCGGCGGCGTTCGACCAGGCCTTGGCGCGGCAGGGACGCCTCCTCATCGGCGGCGATCTCTCCTTCGAGCTGATCCACCGTCAAGCCAATCCGGACGAGCGGGCGGCGCTCGAGGCGCTCGGCCAAGTCAGTGAGTCGGCCAGCTTCCGCGCCATGGCCCGGGCCGAAGGCGGTAAAAGCGCGCTGATCGAGGTCAAGGCGGTCGACGATGCCTATCCGCTCTATGGCGCGGTCTCGATCACCAAGCCCGACAATGCCGGGCTGGTGTGGCGCTTCCCCGGCGTGGTGCTGGTCGAACGCGCGCTGCTCGACCGCCTCGGTCTCGACATCGGCAGCCCGCTCAAGATCGGCGAGGCCAAAGTCACCATCGGGGGCGTGCTCGGCGACCAGCCCGACCGGCTTGCCGATCGCCTCGCTTACGGTCCGAAGCTGTTGATGTCGCGCGAAACGCTCGACAGCACCGGTTTGGTGCAGCCCGGCAGCCTCATCCGCTGGACCTACCGGGTGAAACTGCCCGAAGCGCGCGCCGCCGACCGTGACGCCATCGCCGCATCGCGCACCGATATTCAGACCAAGTTTCCCCAAGCCGGGTTCGCCATCAATGACTGGATGGATCCCGCGCCGTCGCTCCGCCGCGACGCCGGACGCTTCACCCAGTTCATCAGCTTCGTGGGGCTGACCGCGCTCCTGCTCGGCGGCATCGGCGTCGGCAATGCCATTCAGAGCTACATGGCCAAGAAACGCGACATCATCGCCACCTTCAAATGCCTCGGCGCGCCGGCGCGCCTGGTGCTGGCGGTCTATCTGATCCAGGCGCTGCTGCTCGCCGCGGTCGGTATTGCCATCGGGCTTCTGCTCGGCGCGCTCGCCCCCGCCGCCATCGCCGCGATCTATGCCGATTCGCTGCCCATCAGCCTGGCGGTCGAGCCCCATCCCTTGCCGCTGCTAACCGCCGCCTTGGCCGGCCTGCTGACCATGGTGCTGTTCGTGCTGTGGCCGCTCGGCCGCGCCGCCAGCGTGTCGCCTGCCGTGTTGATGCGTACCCATCTCACCGAGGAGCACGAGCGCTCGCCGTGGCCTTATGCTGCGGGTTCGGTCGCCGCCGGACTGGCGCTGTTCGCGCTCGCCATCGCCGCCTCGGAGGAGCGCGCCATCACCGCCTCGATCTCGGTCGGCATCGTGGCGGCCTTCCTCCTGCTCAGCGGCTTCGGCCTGCTGTTGCAGCGCTACGCCGCGAAGTTCCGGCGCACCAGGCCGCCGTCGCTGGCTCTTGCACTCGCCAGCATCTCTGGGCCCGGCTCACTGGCCCGGTCGATCGCCGTGTCGCTCGGACTCGGCCTTGGCCTGCTGATCGCCGTGGCGCTGATCCACCGCTCGCTGCTCACCGAGATCTCAAGCAATATCGCCATCGATGCGCCGGCCTATTACTTCCTCGACGTCGAAGCCGCCGACCTGGCCGCCTTCAAGGACAAAGTCAGGGCCATCGAGCCGAATGCCAAGCTCGACGATGCGCCCATGCTCAGAGGGCGCATTGTGGCGCTGAAAGGCGTGCCGGTTGAGAAGATCGAGGTTGCGCCCGATTCGCGCTGGGTGCTCGCCGGCGACCGCGGCCTCACCTATACCGACGCCGTGCCGCCGTCCTCGACCATCGTCGCGGGCGAGTGGTGGCCGAAGGGCTATGCCGGGCCGCCGCTGGTGTCGTTCGATGCCGAGATGGCCAAGGGGCTGGGCCTTAAGCTCGGCGATGGCATCACCGTGAATATTCTCGGCCGCAACGTCGAAGCCACCATCGCCTCGCTGCGCAAGATCGACTGGGAGTCGCTCGCCATCAATTTCGTCATGGTGTTCTCGCCCAACACGCTGGCGGACGCGCCGCATCGCATGCTGACCACGCTCGAGTTTCCGAAAGGCACCGCGCCCGAGCGGGAAGGCAAGGTCATCCAGGCGCTGTCGGAGGCCTACCCGCTGGTGACTGCCATCAAGGTCGGCGACATCGTCGATGCCGCCAAGGCGCTGCTCGGCAAAGTCATGACCGCCATCAGCACCACCGCCGGCGTCACCTTGCTCATCGGCGCGGCGGTGCTGGCCGGCGCGGTCGCCGCCGGGCAGGAGCGGCGCAAATATCTGGCGGTGATCTATAAGACGCTGGGCGCCACGCGCTTGCGCATCATCCGCGCCGAGTTGCTCGAATTCGGCCTGCTCGGCCTCGCCACCGCCGCGCTGGCGGTGCTGATCGCCACTCTCACCGCCTGGGCGCTGTGCAAATGGGCGTTCGAGATCACGTTCGTGTTTTCGCCGCTGGCGGCGGCGGAGACGGTGTTGCTGGCGCTCGTTTTCGTGCTGACCATCGGCGCCATCGCCACCTGGCGCGTGCTGTCGGCCAAGGCCGCGCCCTATCTCCGGGCCGAATGAGGCGGCGACCGGTTAACGCGGACACCGCGCCGTCATCTTGCGTCGCTAGACTCAAACCCCCATATTCCTGGTCAAAATGCCGATCTTGAACCATCCAAGCAGCTAAGGGGAAAGGACCCTCCAAAATGGCGGATCTCGACAGACGTTACCCGCAAAGCACGACGGTCGGACGCACCGAGGCGGGCGTCGTCGACCAGGGCCTCCGGGCCTACATGCTGCGCGTCTACAATTACATGGCGAGCGGCGTAGCCATCACCGGCGTGGTGGCCTACCTGATCTTTGCCATGTCGGTGGAGCAGGGCTCGGGCGGCTTGCAGCTGACCGCGTTCGGCACCTTCATGTTCGCCAGCGCCTTCAAGTGGGTGGTGATCTTCGCCCCGCTGGCCATGGTGTTCTTCATTTCCGCGCGCATCAACTCGATGAGCCTCGGCACCGCCCAGATCTCCTTCTGGGTGTTCGCGGCGCTGATGGGCGCTTCGATCTCTTCGATCTTTTTGGTTTACGCCCATGAGAGCATCGCGCGGGTGTTCTTCATCAGCGCCGCCTCGTTCGGGGCTTTGTCGCTGTGGGGCTACACCACCAGCAAGAATCTGTCTGGCTGGGGCTCGTTCCTGTTCATGGGCCTGATCGGCATCATCATCGCCATGCTGGTGAATTTGTTCATCGGCTCGACCGCGCTGCAATTCGCCATCTCGGTGATAGGCGTGTTGGTGTTCGCCGGGCTGACCGCCTACGACACCCAGCAGATCAAGGAGATGTATTTCGCCGGCGATGACGGCACCGTCTCCGGCCGCAAGGCGGTGATGGGCGCGCTCAGGCTCTATCTCGACTTCATAAACCTGTTCATGATGCTACTGTCGCTGTTCGGCGGCCGCCGCTAGACGCGATCCAGCATCAGCCGCAACACCATGAGGCCCCGGCGTTCAGCGCCGGGGCCTTTTCTTTGATCGAGGTCAAGGCTGCGGCAAGAGTGCGCCGCTAGGCTGAGGCATTCAGACTCGGAGAGAGCGAAATGACAGATTGGCCGGAGATGACGAAAGAGCTGTCGCCCCATTTACGGGATTTGCGCCAAGCCACGCCCGAGCTCATGAAGGCCTTCACCGCCATCTCGCAGGCGGCACTCGCACCCAACGCGCTCGACGCCAAGACCAAGGAACTGATCGCGCTCGCCATCGCCGTCGCCTTGCGGTGCGACGATTGCATCGCCTTCCACGTCAAGTCGGCGCTGCAACAGGGCGCCACCCGCGGCGAAGTCACCGAAGCTCTCGGTATGGCGATCTATATGGGGGCCGGCCCGGCCGTGATGTATGCGAGCCACGCGCTCGATGCCTTCGGTCAGTTCGACCGGGCCGCTATACCGGACAGCTGCGCCGCCTAACGTTCTCAGGCTTCGACCAGGCGCAGACCGCGGTCGAGCGCGCGCAGCACTCGCGCCAGATCGTGCCCGCGCTTCAGGATCAGCCCGGTCGCTGCGATCACGCTATAGGCGCCCTGCCGCCGCGCAAGCCGCGGCGCCTTCTCGATGCGGTAGAGCGGGGTCTCGCACGCGCGGCGGAACACCGAGAACACGGCCTTCTCTTTCATCATGTCGATGGCGTAGTCACGCCATTCGCCGCTGGCGACCTTGCGTCCGTACACATTGAGGATTTGGGTGAGTTCCCGGCGATCAAAGGCGATGTCGCCCCGCCGGCCTTCGGAATGTTGTGCTTCGCCGCCGGCCCGGCGGGCCAGCGGCAAGACTATAGGTTCCGCGTCGCTCAACACGCGCCTCCTGTAACCGAACCTTCATGATGAGCCGAGCGTTAGGGAAATTCAAGCCGATCCGGCCCGCTACACCAACTGTAACATAACGAAACATGAATCACAGTTCGGCCTAGTTTCAGCCGTTGCCACGCCCAAAAGACCCGTATCATGGGCACCGTTGCCTCTCGGCCCGGTCCAATTGAGAGAGGCTTCGGAATCTCAGCCCCCCAGCCCCCCCGGGGTTTCTCTCGGACCGGGCCACTTCCATCGCGGAGCCGTTCAGTCGAACGGGTGGCCAAATGGGCCGGCGCAAGCCGGCCCTTTGTTTTGGCGGGGTAGCTTCTCTCAACAGCAGGTTTTGCGGGATTGGTCCGGGCCGCGGCGCGGCGCGCGGGGCAACTACATGCGGTCGTATTGCGCCGCGCCGAGGATCGGCCCGGCATTCTCCACCTGGAGCAGCGCGACCAAGCAGTCGCCGCCCATGGACTTGAGATCCTTCAGCGGCAGGCGAAGCGTCATCGCCTCGCCCTCCCACATGCCGATCGGCGTCAGCTCCTTGACCGGGTGATAATAGCTGAGCGTCTTGCCGCGATTCTCGCCCCGGCTGATCGCCACGGTGGCCTCGTCTTTGGCGATGGCCAACCAAATTGTCGCCGAGCGCTTATCCGAAGTGTCGGGCGCCGCGCCGATGCCGATCACCAGCGTGTCGCCTTCGGCATGCATTCTGACCGGCACCCTGACGCTCTGCAGCCGCTTGGTCGCGTTCCGCATCGCCATCTCGATCGCCGCCTCGTTGCTGCCGTTCACATGGAGAATGCCGTCCACCACCACTTGCGGCGTGTAGACCATGCCGTCGCCGCGCATGCTGGCATAGTCCCGCTGGCGGCCGCTATTGGCGGGGCTGGACAGCGTGTCGCGCCAGCCGAGATAGTTCCAATAATCGACGGAGTAAGACAGCGTGACGAGGCCCGGCTGCTTGCCGAGCTCGGCCAGCAGCGCGTCGGCCGGCGGGCAGGACGAGCAGCCCTGGCTGGTGAACAGCTCGATCACCGCTTTATCTTGGCCCGCGGGTTTGGGCGGCTCCGCCCTGGCCGCTACGGCGAAGGCGGCGACGATGAGCGCGATCAGCGCGCCCGTGCTTAAACGGCAAAGAGATCTCATGGCTCCTAGCATGCAGGAAGCGGGCCGGAAATTCCGGCAAAAAACGCGCACGGGGGGTCACAACTGAGTGACTGGGTGAGTGACTAGGCCGCGTCCCTGGCCAGGCCCCGCAACACATAGTGCAGAATGCCGCCATTACGGAAATAGTCGAGTTCATCGAACGTGTCGATCGCCGCCTTTACCGGCACTGCCCGCGTCTCGCCATTGGCGTAGGTGATGTCGGCTTCGAGCCACTGCCCCGGCTTGAGCTCGGTGAGGCCCTTGAGGCTCACGCGCTCGTCGCCCTTGAGCTTGAGCGATTGCCACGACGTGCCCTCGGCGAACAGCAGCGGCAGCACGCCCATGCCGATCAGGTTCGAGCGGTGAATGCGCTCGAAGCTCTCGGCGATCACGGCGCGCACGCCGAGCAGACGCGTGCCCTTCGCCGCCCAATCGCGCGACGAGCCGGTGCCGTATTCCTTGCCGGCAAACACCACCAGCGGTACCCCCTCGTCCCGGTAGCGCATGGCGGCGTCGTAGATCGCCAACCGCTCGCCCGAGGGGTAGTGAACGGTCACCCCGCCCTCGACGCCCGGCACCATCTGATTCTTGATGCGGGTATTGGCGAAGGTGCCGCGCATCATCACCTCGTGATTGCCGCGCCGCGAGCCGTAGGAATTAAAGTCGTGGACGGCCACGCCGTGCTCGATCAGATAACGCCCGGCCGGGCTATCGCTCCTGATGCCGCCCGCCGGCGAGATGTGGTCGGTGGTAATCGAGTCGAGGAACAGGCCGAGGATGCGCGCGCCCTCGACGTCGGTCACTGGTGACGGCGTGAGCGACATGCCGGTGAAGTAAGGTGGGTTCTGCACATAGGTCGAGTCGGCGCCCCACTCATAGGTGAGCCCGCCTTTCACCGCGATCGCCTGCCACTCGGGATCGCCGCGGAACACGTCGCCATAGCGTTTCTTGAACATCGACTTCTTGACCGCCTTGCGCACGGTCTTGGCGATCTCCTTAGCCGACGGCCAGATGTCCTTGAGGTAGACCGGCTCGCCGTCGGCGCCCAAGCCGAGCGGCTCGGTGACGAGGTCGACCGTCATCGAGCCGGCCAGCGCGTAAGCCACCACCAGCGGCGGCGAGGCGAGATAATTGGCGCGCACGTCGTGATTGACGCGGCCCTCGAAATTGCGGTTCCCCGACAGCACCGAGGCGACGGCCAGCCCGTGCTCATGGATGGTCTTGGAGATCTCCTCCGGCAACGGCCCGGAATTGCCGATGCAGGTGGTGCAGCCATAGCCGACCAGATTGAAGCCGAGCGTATCGAGGTCCTGCTGCAGCCCGGCTTTGTCGAGATAGTCGGTCACCACCTGTGAGCCCGGCGCGAGCGACGTCTTGACCCAGGGCTTCACGCTCAGCCCCTTCTTCAGCGCCTTCTTGGCCAGCAGCCCCGCCGCCACCATCACGAACGGATTTGAGGTGTTGGTGCAGGAGGTGATGGCGGCGATCACCACGTCGCCGTGGCCGAGATCGAAATTCTTGCCCTTCACCGGCACCCGCTTCCCGGCTTCGGCGCTCTTGCCGTATTCCTTGTCGAGCGCCGCGGCGAAGGCGACAGCGGCGCGGGCGAGCGGCACGCGGTCCTGCGGCCGCTTCGGCCCGGCGATCGACGGCTCGACATCTCTGAGATCGAGATGGAGCATGCTGGTGAAGACCGGGTCGGGCGTCTTGGCGGTGCGGTACATGCCTTGCGCCTTGGCGTAGGCCTCGACCAGCGCGATGCGCTTGCCCTTGCGCGCGGTCGCCTCGAGATAAGATAGCGTCTCCTCGTCGACCGTGAAGAAGCCGCAGGTCGCGCCATATTCCGGCGCCATGTTGGCGATGGTGGCGCGGTCCTCGAGCGGCAGATTGGCGAGGCCGACGCCGAAAAACTCGACGAACTTGCCGACCACGCCGGCGCGCCGCAGCATCTCGGTGACGGTCAGCACCAGATCGGTGGCGGTGACGCCGTCTTTCAGCTCGCCGGTCAGGCGGAAGCCGACCACTTCGGGAATCAGCATCGAGATCGGCTGGCCGAGCATGGCGGCCTCGGCCTCGATGCCGCCGACCCCCCAACCGAGCACCGCCAGCCCGTTGACCATGGTGGTGTGGCTGTCGGTGCCGACCAGCGTATCGGGATAGGCCACCGGGTTGCCGCCATTGGCCTTCTTGGTCCACACCGTCTGCGCCAGATATTCGAGATTGACCTGGTGGCAGATGCCGGTTCCGGGCGGCACCACGCGGAAATTGTCGAACGCGCCCGCGCCCCAGCGCAAGAAGGCATAGCGCTCGCCGTTGCGCTCATATTCCCGGTCAACATTGATCTGGAAGGCCTGGTCCGAGCCGAACGCGTCGACCATCACCGAGTGGTCGATGACGAGATCGACCGGCGCCAGCGGATTGATCTTGTTCGGGTCGCCGCCGAGATGGGCCATGGCGTCGCGCATGGCGGCGAGATCGACCACCGCCGGCACCCCGGTGAAATCCTGCATCAGCACCCGCGCCGGGCGGAACGCGATCTCGCGATCGCTCTTCTTGTCGTTGAGCCATAGCGCCATCGCCCGAATGTCGTCGGCGGTGACCGTCCTGCCATCCTCGTGCCGCAGCAGATTTTCGAGCAGTACCTTGAGCGAAAACGGCAGGTTGGAGATGCCGGGAAGCCCGTTGGCCTCGGCCTCCTTCAGGCTGAAATAATCGTATTTCTCACCGTCGGCTTTGAGAGTGCGGCGGCATTTGAAGCTGTCGAGCGAGGGTTCACATGCCGCGGTCAAGTGGGTCTCCTTCGGGAAGGCGTCAGTCAAGGCGCATGCAAAGGTGTGGCCAATGCACGGGCCCGGTGCCGAATGTCAGGGATTCGAGCGCGAAGGTGACACCGAACTGCGCGTTCCAAACCACTATAAAAGCCCTTGCGGCAACGAGACAATGACGCGAAGAGAACTTTGGCGGGCTTGAGGCCCGCGGGCAAACCTGCCTCTCCCAGTCTCAAATTGCGCAAAACCTGAGCAAATGCCTGAACGGATCGGCCTCGCTGCCCTCAACCTTAGCTGCCAGCGCGGCGGCCGGATCGTGTTCCGCGACCTCGGCTTTCGGCTTGCGCCCGGTCAAGCGCTCCTCGTCGCCGGGCCTAACGGTGCGGGCAAGACCAGCCTGTTGCGCCAGGTGGCGGGTCTCCTGCCCCTGGCGGCGGGCGAGTTCCGCCTTGAGGGCGCCGGTCCCGACGCCGAGCTCCCGGAGCTTTGTCATTATGTCGGCCATCTGAATGCGGTGAAGACCAGCCTCAGCGTCGCCGAGAACCTCGCCTTCTGGGCCGAGTTCTTCGGCGCGAATAGCGCACGCGTCGCGCCCGCCCTTGCCGCCTTCGGGCTCGGCCCCCTCGCCGACCTTCCCGCCGGCCTGCTGTCGGCCGGGCAGAAGCGCAAGCTGGCTTTGTCCCGCCTGTTCACGACACAGCGCCCAATCTGGCTGCTCGACGAGCCGCAGACCTCGCTCGACGCCGCCTCGCTCATCCTGCTCGACGCCGCCATCAAGGATCACCTCGCTGCAGGCGGTATCGCCATCGTGGCGAGCCACGTCGCGCTCAAGACCAAATTCGCGCACCGGCTCACCCTCGGTCAGGAGCGCGTGTCGTGAGCGCCGCGCTCGCCCTCCTCAAGCGCGACCTCACGCTGTCCTGGCGCGAAGGCGGCGCGGTCGGCACCGCGCTCGGCTTCTATCTCGTGGTGGTCGCCATCACCCCGCTCGGCTTAGGCCCCGATCTCAATCTGCTCGCCCGCATCGCGCCGGGCATTCTGTGGGTGGCGCTGCTGCTCGCGGCGCTGCTGTCGGCCGATCGCATCTTCCACAACGATTACGAGGACGGCGCGCTCGACCTATTGGTTACCGGTCCGTTGCCGCTGCCGCTGATCGCCGCCATCAAGAGCCTCGCCCATTGGCTGGTCACCGGCGTGCCGCTGGCGCTGTTGGCGCCGGTGCTCGGGCTGCTGCTCAATCTGCCGGTGCAAGCGATTCCCTTGCTGGTGCTCTCGATGCTGGCGGGCACGCCGGCGGTGAGCTTCGTCGCGGCGATCGGCGCGAGCCTCACTTTGGGTTTGCGCCGCAGCGGTCTGCTGCTGGCGCTGTTGGTGCTGCCGCTTTACGTGCCGGTGCTGATCTTCGGCGTCGCCACGGCCTCGGCCGCGATCACCGGCCCGGCCTCGCCCTGGCCGCCGCTGCTGATGCTGTGCGCGCTGAGCCTCGCTTCCATCGTCCTCGCCCCCCTCGCCGCCGCCGCGGCGCTCCGCACCGCCTTGCGGTGATCACTCTTCTCAGGTCTGCATAGGCAATGGTGACCCAGGATATTCTGACCACTCTCGAGCAGCGTCTCGGGCCGCAATTCGCACGGCGGCGCCTCGAAATCGAGAAGGACCATGAGGCGCAGGTCTTCGGTCAAGGCATAAACTTTTTTCACTTCGAAAACCTTCCGCTGTCGCACGTCGTGATCCGGGCCGTCCTGATGGCGACGGGCCTCTATGGTCGAGGCATTCGCAATGCGGCAAGGGTCGACATTCGGCACAATCGGATTGAATCGCCGCACCTGCCAAAGGCCTTCGACGGATTCACCGTCCTTCATCTGAGTGACCTTCATATCGAGATGAGCGCAGCCGCGATGGACTGCGTGGTCAAGCTCGTCAATGAGGCGCGCTACGACATCTGCGTCCTAACGGGCGACTACCGGGGAGCAACTTGGGGTCCATACGACACCACGCTCGCCGGACTGGCGCGGATACGTGCCGCCCTCAAGGGCCCGATCTATGCCGTGCTCGGCAATCACGACACGATTTGCCTGGTGCCGGGCCTGGAGGCGATGGGAATTAAGACCTTGCTCAACGAGAGCGGCGCTATTGAGCGCGGTGGCGAGCGCCTTTATCTCGGCGGCATCGACGACGCCCATTTCTACGGAACGGACAACATCGAACAGGCGGCTGCCGCGATACCCCGCGACAAGTTTTCGATTCTGATCTCGCACACCCCGGAGGTCTATCGGCAGGCTGCTGAGTTCGGCTTCGATCTCATGCTGAGCGGCCACACCCATGGCGGCCAGATCTGCCTTCCGGGCGGCATACCGATTACGCTGGATTCAGTCCTGCCGCGCTCCATGGGCGCCGGGGCTTGGACATACGATGACATGATTGGCTACACGTCGGTGGGCTCAGGGTCCTCCGTCGTCCCGGTGCGCTTCAACTGCCGTCCGGAAATCACCCTGCATCACCTCCACTCATCGCGCTGACGCTCGCCGTCAATGGGGCTCGTCGCGAAGATTCAGCCTGAACAGAATGGGCGACAGCACCAATCCGCCCACGACGAAGATTGTCACTCCAGCCACAACATCGAACATGCTGAGTTGCAGCAGCCACCTTCCGGCCAGGAGGGGAAAGAGGGACTCCGGAATGTGATCGAGGCCTATGGCCATGCTGCTCGATGCGAAGTGCAGCCTGCGTTTGACGAAGCTGGAAAAGAGATCGCCGGCCATGGCAAAACCCGCGATCAGTGCTCCAATCTCCCAACCAAGGCCGATAAGCGCCGCGCAGATGGACGTCGCCACCAATGACGCCAGGAGTCCGCGTATGGTTTTCGCCGGCCCCAATACGGGTCTGCCATCGACGAACAGCGCGCCGCCGTCGAGCGGACGGGCAAATGTGACCCCGAGGAGTTTCTTGGCGGCGACAGCCGCGCCATTGGCCACCACCACCAGGATCAGCAGCTGCAGCAACAAGACGACATGCATAACAGCGCCCATAACAACCACTTGCACCCGAAATTCTTATAGTGATTGGATTGCCTGGCGGCTACGGCAGCTGCTCTAGGGAGGGATAAATCAGCCTCCCCCGCCGCATTGCCACCTCGCCCTAAACCGCATAGATCACCCCCAATGATCAGCCTCGCCAATCCCACCCGCTTCCTCAGCCTGGTCGACGCCATCGTGCCCTGGCTCGCGACGCTTGTGCTGATCCTGCTGGGCGCCGGCCTGTATCTGTCGTTCTTTGTGGCGCCGCCAGATTACCAGCAGGGCGAGACCGTCCGGATCATGTTCGTTCACGTGCCGTCCGCCTGGCTCGCCATGTTCGGCTATATGCTGATCGCCGCGGCTGCCCTCGGCACTCTGATCTGGCGGCATCCTCTAGCCGATGTCGCCGCCCAAACCGCCGCCCCGATCGGCGCCACCTTCTGTTTCATTGCGCTGGTCACCGGCTCGCTGTGGGGCAAGCCGATGTGGGGCACCTATTGGGTGTGGGACGCGCGGCTCACCTCGGTGCTGGTGCTGTTCCTGCTCTATCTCGGCCTGATCGCGCTGTGGCAGGCGATCGAGGAGCCGGGCCGAGCGGGGCGCGCCGCGGCGATCCTCGCTCTGGTCGGCGCCATCAACATCCCCATCATCAAATTCTCGGTGAATTGGTGGAACACGCTGCATCAGCCAGCCAGCATCGTCCGCCTCGGCGGCCCGACCATCGATCCCTCTATGCTGTGGCCGCTGCTGGTCATGGCCATCGCCTTCACACTGCTGTTCGTGCTGCTGCATCTCATCGCCATGCGCGCCGAGATTTTGCGCCGCCGCGTGCGCGCCATGCAGCTGGCCCAAGTCGAGCGCGAAGCTCTGGTGGAGGCCTGAGATGGTTGATCTCGGCCCGCATGCCAGCTTCATCGTCGCCGCCTATGGCGTGACCTTCGTCGCGGTTGCGGCGCTCACCCTGTTCATCGTTGCCGATGACCGCAAGCAGCGCCGCCTGCTCGCCGATCTCGAGCGCAGAGGCATTAGGCGGCGCTCGGCCAAGCCTGCCGCCGCCAAGATAAGCAAGACGCCGCGGAAGCGTGGCAAATGACCGACTCAACTCGCACCCCGGCCTTACGGCGCTTGGGGCCGGCCCTCCCGCTGCTGATCTTCGCCGTGCTGGCCGGTCTGTTCTGGTACGCGCTCCAGGGCGGCGATCCCTCGCGGCTGCCCTCGGCCTTGATCGGCAAGAAAGTCCCCGACTTCACCTTGCCGCCGATCGCCGGCCTGAGCGCCGACGGCAAAGACGTGCCGGGCTTCACCTCTTCCGATCTCGCCCAGGGCGAGCCGACCATCGTCAACGTGTTCGCCTCGTGGTGCGTCGAATGTCAGGTCGAGCATCCGCTGCTGCTCGCGCTCGCCCAGCAACAGCCGGGCATCAGGCTGTACGGCATCGACTACAAGGACGATCCGGCTTCGGCGCGCCGCTTCCTCGGCCGCTACGGCAATCCCTATTCGCATGTCGGCGCCGACGCCTCGGGGCGCGTGGCCATCGATTTCGGTGTCTATGGCGTGCCCGAGACTTATGTGATCACCGGCGACGGCAAGATCGCCTATCGGCATGTCGGCCCCCTGACCGAGAGCGCCATCAGGGACAAGATCCTGCCGCTACTCACGCCGCCGGGCAGCACGCCGCAAGGCTAGCGGCCGCTATTTGCGCAGAGCGGAGACGATCAGGTTGAGGGATTCGAGGAAGTCCAGCCGCTTGGCGGGCGGCAAATTGGCCAGCAGCTTCTGATCGGCTGCGGCGGCGCCGGGCTGGGCCTCGCGCAACGCCTTGACGCCCTGGGGGCTGAGCTTGATGGCGTAGGCCCTGGCGTCTTCCTTGGCGCGGCGGCGCTGAATCAATCCCCGGCTGAGCAGCCGGGCGACAATATCGGCCAGGGTGGACCGGTCGATGCCGGTGCGTTCGACCAGATCGGTCTGGGTCAGCCCTTCTTCGTCGGCGACCACCATCAGCACGGCGAATTGGCGAGGAGTGAGACCACTGGTGCGCGCTTCGGACGAAAACATGTCCGCCGCGCATTGGCCCGCGCGATGGAGCAAATGCATCGCCGAGCGGTCGAGGTCCTTGCCTCCTTTGACCATTTTGCCACCGTTTTACTCGAGTAAAACGTGTATCTCCCTAAAGCTAGCCCTTGCTGCTCAAGGGCGCTTCGTTTCCTTTTACAACCCAAAAGGGCTTACCGCAAACGAGAGGTTGTAGTGCGGGGTAGCCAAGTTCCCTGCAACCCGCGCATTCCCTCCGGCGCGACAGATATCGGTATGGCCCAATTCCCTTGCAAGGGACGGCCGTCCGATACACCGGGGATAACGTTAAGCGACGGCTCAGGTTCGCTTTTCCGCCTCGGGATCGGCCAGCGGCGGCTCGCCGTGACGTTGGAGCAGCGGCATCTGGGCGAGCGCGAACAGCAAGGTGAGCGGCAGAAAGCCGAACGCCTTGAAGCTGACCCAGGCATCGGTCGAGACATTGCGCCAAACCAGCTCGTTGACGATCGCCATGGCGACGAAAAACATCGTCCAGCGCAGGGTGAGCTTGCGCCAGCCCTCCTCGGTGAGCGTGAACGCCGGACCAAACAGCAGCTCGAGCACCGGCTTGCGCAAGATGAACCCGGCCAGCAGCACCAGCGCGAACATCGAATAGACGATGGTCGGCTTGAGCTTGATGAAGGTCTCGTCGTGGAGATAGAGGGTAAGCCCGCCGAACACGAACACGATCACGCCGCTGACCAGCGGCATCACCGGAATCTTGTGGTAGCGGAACCGGGCGACCGCGAGAGAGATTACGGTCGCCACCATGAAGGCGGCGGTGCCGGCATAAATGCCCCCGATGGCGTTGCCGGCGAAGAACACCAGCAGCGGTCCGAGCTCGATGGCAAGTTTGGGCAGCAGCGCGGGCGGCGCGGCAGTGTCCTGCGGCGGTGCGCTGGATTTGCGCTTAGGCGGCTTCTTCATTCGCGCTCTTTCCTCCCGCGATGGCGCGGGCGAAGTCGTGCGCGTCGAACGGCTTGAGATCGTCGAGCCCTTCGCCGACGCCGATAGCGTTGATCGGCAGCTTGAAGCGCTCGGCTATGGCCACCAGAATGCCGCCCCGCGCCGTGCCGTCGAGCTTGGTCACCACCAGGGAGGTGACGCCGGCGATCTCCTTGAAGATCTCGACCTGAGCGATGGCGTTCTGTCCGGTGGTGGCGTCGAGCACCAGGATCACACCATGCGGCGCGGACGGATCGATCTTCTTCAGCACCCGCACGATCTTGGCCAGCTCGGCCATCAGGTCGGATTTGTTTTGCAGCCGTCCGGCGGTGTCGATCAGCAGCACATCGACGCCTTCGGCCCGGGCGCGCTCCAGCGCCTCGAAGGCCACGCCGGCCGGGTCGGCGCCCACCTCCTTGGCGACCACCTCCGCGCCAACGCGCTCGCCCCATACTTTGAGCTGATCGATGGCCGCGGCCCGGAAGGTGTCGGCGGCGGCGAGCATGACACTGAACCCCCCGCGCTTGAACTGATGCGCCATCTTGGCGGCGGTCGTGGTTTTGCCGGTGCCGTTCACCCCGACCACCAGGAACACATGGGGACGAGCTTCAGCAGCGAGAGCAAAGTCGCTCGCCACCGGCTCAAGCACGCTGGCGACCTCAGACGCCACCACTTCACGCACCGCGTCCGCGTCGAGCCCCCGCTCGTAGCGGCCTCTAGAGATGGCAGAGCGGATGCGCGCCGCCATGGCCACGCCGAGATCGGCTTTGATCAGGACCTCCTCGATCCGGTCGAGCGTCTCGTCATCGAGCTTCCGCTTGGTCAGCGCGCCGGCGAGATTGTCGGACAGCGCATTGGAGGTGCGGGCAAGGCCGTGGCGGAGCTGATCGAACCAGCTGCGCGCGGGCTCCAGCGCCGCCTTGGACTTGTCCTTCGGCTTGGCCGTGGGTGATTTCGCGGCGATCGCCGGTCCCTTCCGCTGGGGCCGCTCCTTCTCGGCCGGGCGGTCAGCCGGCGGCTCTTTCTTGACCGGAGCCTGCGACGGGGTGCGTTCGGGTACGTCGGACGGCGGCGCTTTCTTGGCCGGCTCGACCGGCTTCGACGGATCGCCCACGCCAAGCAGGCGCTTGAACAGGCTCGGCGTGGTGCCCTCGCTCATGGTCGCACCGCGATCAATGCGGCGCCGTCGTCGCCGGCGACGACCGCCTCGATCAGCGCGCCGGCGCCTTCCTCGGCCGCGACGCGCACCGGCGTGAAATCGGCCGAGCGCCCCTGCCCCTCGGTCTCCATCAGCACCTCGATGTGCCGGCCCTTGGCGCCTTCGAGATGGCGCTTGAGCGCGGCGACGCCCTTGGCGCGCAATTCGCCCGCGCGCCGCGTGACGATCGCGCCATGAAGCTGCGGCATGAGTGCGGCCGGCGTGCCTTCGCGCGCCGAATAGGGAAACACATGCAGGAAGGTCAGTCCGCAATCGTCGACCAGCGAGAGCGAGTTCGCGAACATCGAATCGGTCTCGGTGGGGAAGCCGGCGATGAGATCGGCGCCGAACACCAGGTCGGGGCGAGCGCGGCGCATGGCGTCGCAGAACGCCACCGAGTCGGCGCGGACATGGCGCCGCTTCATGCGCTTCAGCGTGAGATCGTCGCCCGATTGCAGCGACAGATGCAGATGCGGCATCAGCCGCTCTTCCTCGGCGATGGCCGCGACCAGCGCGGGATCGGCCTCGACCGAGTCGATCGAGGACAGCCGCAAGCGCGGCAGCTCCGGCACCAGCTTCAACACGCTGCGCGTGAGCTTGCCGAGCGTCATCTCGCCGGGCAGGTCCTTGCCATAGGCGGTGATGTCGACCCCGGTCAGCACGATCTCGGCATAGCCCTTCTCGGCGAGCTTCCGCACCTGCGCCACCACCTCGCCGGCCGGCACCGAGCGCGACGGCCCGCGGCCGAACGGAATGATGCAGAAGGTGCAGCGATGGTCGCAGCCATTCTGGATTTGCACGTAGGCGCGCGCTCTGGAGCCGAACCCTTCGAGCAGATGCGAGGCGGTCTCCGTCACCGACATGATGTCGTTGACCACCACCCGCCCGGTGCCGTCGATGCCGAACCCCGCGAAGGTCTTGGCTTCGAGCTTCTCCTGATTGCCGATGACGTGATCGACCTCGTCCATGGCGGCGAAGCGGCCGGGATCGATCTGCGCCGCGCAGCCGGTGACGATGATCATGGCGTCGGGCCGCTCGCGCCGGGTTCGCCGGATGGCCTGGCGCGCCTGACGCACCGCTTCCGCCGTCACCGCGCAGGTGTTGACGATCACCGCCGAGGTCAACCCGGCGGCGGCGGCATGCTCGCGCATGACCTCCGATTCATAGGCATTGAGCCGGCAACCGAAGGTGATGATGTCGAGATCGGACATTGGCGGCTTCTAACATGAAACTTTGGCGAAATCCCTCCCCCTGTAGGGGGAGAGCAGCTCAAACGCAGGCTTGGCCGAACAGCTCGGCCGGCAGGGTGCCCTCGAAATCCAGCGCGTAAGGGCCGGTCATCAGGATATGGCCGTCGCTCTCCCGCCATTCGATCAGGAGGTCGCCGCCGGGAAGGGTCACCTTGACCTTGCGGCCGGTCAAGTCGCGCCGCGCCGCCGCCACGGCGGACGCACAAGCCGCCGTGCCGCAGGCGCGGGTGAGGCCGGTACCCCGCTCCCAGGTGCGGACCTTGATCGCCTCATCACCGAGTACTTGCACCAGAGAGATATTGGCGCGCTCGGGAAACAGCGGGTGATGCTCGAGCATCGGCCCGAACCGGGCGAGATCGTGGGCCTCGACGTCATCGACGAAGAACAGGCAATGCGGATTGCCGACATTGACCACCGACGGCGTATGCAGCACCGGATCGTCGATCGGCCCGATCTGAAGTTCGATGCCGCGCGTGTCGTGGAACGGCTCGGCCAGCGGTATCTCGTCCCAGGCGAAGCGGGGCGCGCCCATATCGATGGTAACGCTGCCGTCGTCGTTGACGGTCGAGCCGAGCACGCCGCTCACCGTCTCGATGCTGACCGCGTTCCCGCCGCGCTCGGCGGCGACCAGCGCCGCCACACAACGGGCCGCGTTGCCGCACGCGCCGACCTCGCCGCCATCGGCGTTCCAGATACGCATGAAGACGTCGGCCTGCTCCGACGGTTCGAGCGCGATGATCTGGTCGCAGCCGATGCCTTCTTTCCGGTCGGCGATGGCGCGTACCGCGTCGGGCTTGAGCGCAAACGCGCGGGCCCGCGCGTCCAGCACGACGAAGTCGTTGCCGAGCCCGTTCATCTTGCGGAAGGAGATCGCGTCAGTCTGCATGGGAGCCTTGCCTTTGCCGCTATATAGGGCGCGCGACCCCTGTCTTGCCAGCACCGCCCGGATCTTGCTTGACCAGCAAAAAGGCGATCAGCGCAGTGGCGGCGAAGGCAGCGCCAGCCACAAAGGTCGCCCCGGCCCCGATCCGGTCCCATAGGAGCCCGGCCAGCACGCTGGCAATCAGGGCCGCGAGCCCGGTGACCAGGCCGAACAGCCCAAACGCGGTGCCACGCAGCCGCTCTGGCGCGGTCGCGGCGATGAGAGCCGCCAGCACGCCTTGGGTGAGCCCCATATGCAGGCCCCATAGGCCGATGCCGAGAAAGATGACGAGCAGCGACGATCCGGAGGCGAGCACGAGGTCGGCGGCGATCAGCACCAACAGGCCGACCAGCAGCAGCGGCCGCGCCCCGATTCTGTCCTGGAGCCGCCCCGCCGGATAGGCGCTTGCGGCAAAGACCACGCTCATCACCGCGATCACCGCCGGCGCCCAAGCCAGCGCCAGCCCGCCATCCATGGCGCGGATAACGAGAAACGCCTCGCTGAATCGCGCCAGGGTGAAAATGGCGCCGGCCACCACCACCAGCCAATAGGCCGAGCCGAGCGCGCCGATGTCTTTGGCTCGAATCGGGGTCTGCGACTTGCGTTGCGGCCGGCTCGGCTCCTTGACGCCGAACACCAGCACGGCGACCGCCAGCACCGCCGGGATCACCGCGAACCACAACACGGTGCGGATATCGTCGTTGAACAGATACATCAGGCCGATGGCCGCGGCCGGACCGAGCGTGGCGCCAACCGTGTCGAGCGACTGGCGCAGGCCGAACGCCGCGCCGCGTTGCTCGGCTGGGGTCAGATCGGCAATCAGCGCATCGCGCGGGGCGGCGCGGATGCCTTTGCCGATCCGGTCGAGGAACCGGGCCAGCAAAACCAGCCCAATGGTGCTGGCGAGCGGGAACAGTGGCTTGGTCAGAGCGGCCAGGCCATAGCCCGCCACGGTCAGAGCCTTGCGCCGCGCCAGCGCGTCGGACAGCCAGCCGGAGAACACGCGGGTGATTTGCGCCGTCGCCTCGGCGATGCCTTCGACCACGCCGAGCGCGGTGGCGCTGGCGCCGAGCGTAATCACCAGAAACACCGGCAACAGCCCGTGGATCAGCTCGGATGAGGTATCCATCAACAGCGAGGTGAGGCCGAGCGCCCACACCGCGCGCGGCAAGCTCCGGCCCTGTCCTCCTTGCACCGACTGTCCTCCGATTGCCGTCGTGTTATAGGGCGTTACCGAGCGCACTCAATCACCACATCGTCCTCGGAGCCACATGACCACCGTGCCAGACCGTGACCCCGTCCATGCCCTAGTGCCTCACACGCTGACGGAACCGCTGGCGGGCAGCGGCGCCGGACCACTGGCCGGGCTCAGTTTCATGGTGAAGGACCTTTTCGCCATCAAAGGCCGCAAAGTCGGCAACGGCAATCCGAACTATTACGAGCATGCCACCCCGGCACATGACACCGCGCCGGTCATCGCACGCCTGCTCGAAGCCGGCGCGTCCTGCACCGGCATCACCATTTGCGATGAGTTCTTCTACAGCGTGCTCGGCTCCAACGCCCATTACGGCCAGCCGGTCAACGCCCGCGCGCCCGGCCACGTAACCGGCGGCTCGTCCTGCGGCGCGGCCGCGGCAGTGGCGGCGTCGATGTGCGATTTCGCGCTCGGCAGCGACACCGGAGGATCGATCCGCGTGCCGGCGTCGTTCTCCGGGCTGTACGGCCTGAGACCGACGCATGGCCGCATAGCGCTGGACGGCGTGACGGCCATGGCGCCGAGCTACGACACGGTGGGTTTCCTCGCCCGGGACGCCGAGCTGTTCCGCACTCTTGGCCAAGTACTGCTCGACGGCACGCGGGTCGACGCGCCGGTCAAGCGTCTGATCATAGCCGAAGACATTTTCGAGCGTGCCGAGACCAGCGTGGACGCGGCGATTTGGCAGGTGTTCTCACGGATCGGCCGCGCACTGCCGCAGGCCGAGCGGAAAATCCTCGCCGGATCGGATATCGGCGCCTGGCGCGATGCCTTCCGGGTCATTCAGGGTTTCGAGATCCAGTCCACGCTGCTGCCGTTCATCCGCTCCCACACTGTCGAGCTGGGGCCCGGCATCAAGGAGCGCTTCGACATGGCCGCCGCCATCAGTTTTGCCGAGGCGGAAGCGGCCCGCTTGGTGCGCGCCGAGATCACCGACCGCCTGCACTTCATGGCTCAGCCGGGCAGCGTGATCGTGCTGCCGACCACGCCCACTCTGCCGCCCGAACGCGGCATCCCCGACGGCGCCACCGTCGCCGAATTCCGCACCGAAACGCTAGGGTTTACCTGCCCCGCCGGTCATGCCGGCCTGCCGCAAATCTCGCTTCCCGCGACCGAGGCGGCAGGCTGCCCGGTCGGTCTTTCCTTCATCGGCTGGCAGGGCGGCGACGAGGCCCTGCTTGATTTGGCCGTCCGCCTTGAGCCTGTCTTAAGGAACGTGGCCTAGGCTCCTCGCGTTGATGCTGGCGAGGACGCGATGCTCGACAAACCCGCTTTGCCCTATGGCCTGGGCTTCAGCTCGCTCACCCAAGAAATCGACGCGCCGGTCGCGCTGCCGGTCGCCGGCACCCTGCCCGCCTGGCTGACCGGCACGCTCCTTCGCACCGGACCCTCCAAATTCGAGGTGGGCCCCCGGACCTATAATCATTGGTTCGACGGGCTGGCCATGCTGCACCGCTTCGCCTTTACCGGCGGCGGCGTCACCTACGCCAACTGCTTCCTCCAGAGCAACGCGTTCCGCGCCGCGCAGGAGACCGGCAAGATCTCCTATGCCGAGTTCGCCACCGACCCGTGCCGCACGTTGTTCGGCCTCGTCGCTGCGATCTTCGATTCCAAGCTCACCGACAATTGCTGCGTCAATGTCTCGGACTATGCGCGCCAGGCGGTTGCCTTCACCGAGACATCGATGCCGATGCGCTTCTCGCCGGATACGCTCAAGACACTTGGCGTGTTCGATTATCGCCGGGCGTTGAAGGGTCAGGTTTCAACCGCGCACCCGCATTACGACGCCAAGCGCGCCTGCCATTATAATTACATCGCCGATTTCGGCATCAAGAGCCGCTATCGCCTCTGCCGCATCGGCGATAACGGCAAACAGACAGTGATCGCCAAGCTGCCGGTCGAGCGGCCCGCTTACATGCACAGCTTCGGCATGAGCGAGGATCACCTCGTGCTCACCGAGTTTCCCTTGGTGGTGAACCCGATCGAGCTGAAATTTTCAGGCAAGCCGTTCATCCAGAACTATCGCTGGGAACCTGAGCGCGGGCTGGTGTTTCATATCGTCGAGAAGGACTCGGGCAAGCTGGTGCGCACCGCCACCGCGGACGCCAGTTTCGCCTTTCATCATGTCAATGCCTTCGCCGACGGCGATCGTCTCGCCGTCGACGTCATCACCTATCCCGACGCCACCATCATCGACCAGCTCTACCTCGCGCGGCTGCGCTCAAGCGCGCCCATCACCGCGACCGGAACGCTGACCCGGTTCCATCTACCCTTCGCCGCCGATGCGCCGGTCACGCGCCGTATCTTGGCGGACATTCCGCTCGAGCTGCCCCGCATCAATTACGAGGCCCACGCCGGCAAGTTCTATCGTTATGTCTGGGGCACAGGCATCCTGACCAAAGGCGACTTCCTCGATTCCATCGTCAAGATCGATGCCGACACCGGCACGGTCTCCACCTGGCACGCCGCCGGCCTTTATCCCGGCGAGCCGGTATTCGTGCCCTCCCCGTCTGCCGCACGCGAAGATGACGGCGTGCTGCTTTCTGTCGTGCTCGACCTCGCCAAGGATCGCTCGTTCCTGCTGGTACTCGACGCCGCCACCCTCAACGAGGTGGCCCGCGCCGCCGCGCCCCACGCCATCCCCTTCCATTTCCACGGCAATTTCTTTCCAACCGCCCACGCTGCGACTTGACTTGGCCCCTTGGGTGGCCGACATTCCGGCCGAAATTCAAGGCAGCTCCGTTCGAAGAGCCGCCGCCCTGCACATGGTTCTAGCGCTCAAATAGGCCAGAGGCCGATAGCGCGAGAAAAGGGAGGCAGGGGGGTCAACACCCGCCAGCGCGATGCGCCCGCGGGTGCGTTTTTGCTTTGCGCTACCGGCCTCTGGCCTATTTGAGCGCGTTGTGCGTTTGGAGACTGACTGACTGATGTTCGATACTTTATCCGAGCGGCTCGGCGCCATCCTCGACAAGCTCACCCGCAAGGGCGCGCTGACCGAGACCGACGTGGCGGAAGCCATGCGCGAGGTGCGCCGCGCGCTGCTTGAGGCCGATGTCGCGCTCGACGTGGTGCGCGACTTCACCGACGCGGTGAAGGAGAAGGCGGTCGGCCAGGAGGTGGTGCGCTCCACCACGCCCGGCCAGATGGTCATCAAGATCGTCCATGACGAGCTGGTGCGGGTGCTGGGTTCCGACGCCCAAGCCATCGACCTCGCCGCCACGCCGCCGGTGGTGATGATGCTGGTCGGCCTGCAAGGATCGGGCAAGACCACCACCACCGCCAAGCTCGGCAAGCGGCTGACCGCCCGCGACAAGCAGAAAGTGCTGATGGCCTCGCTCGACACGCGGCGGCCCGCGGCGCAAGAGCAGCTCCGCGTGCTCGGCGAGCAGACCGGCGTGGCCACGCTGCCGATCGTCGCCGGCGAAGGCCCGACCACCATCGCCAAGCGCGCGGTCGAGACCGCCAAGCGCGGCGGCTATGACGTGCTGCTGCTCGACACTGCCGGCCGCACCCATATCGACGAAGAGCTGATGGAAGAGACCGCCGCGATCGAGCGGATCGCCCAGCCGCACGAGACGCTGCTGGTAGCCGATGCGCTCACCGGCCAGGACGCCGTCAACCTCGCCAAGAGCTTCGATGCACGCGTGGCGCTGACCGGCATCGTGCTGACCCGCGTCGACGGCGACGGCAGGGGCGGCGCCGCGCTGTCGATGCGCGCCGTCACCGGCAAGCCGATCAAGCTGATCGGCGTCGGCGAGAAGCTCGACGCGCTGGAGGACTTCTACCCCGAGCGCATCGCCGGGCGCATTCTCGGCATGGGCGACGTGGTCGGCCTGGTCGAGAAGGCGATCGAGACAGTCGAGTTCGACAAGGCCGAAGCCATCGCCCGCAAGGTCAAGAAGGGCGCCTTCGACCTCGACGACCTCGCCGAACAGCTGAAGCAGATGCAGAAGCTCGGCGGCATGGGCGGCGTGCTCAACATGCTGCCCGGCATCGGCAAGATCAAAAAGCAGATCGACGCCGCCAATCTCGACGACAAGATCCTGAAGCGCCAGCAGGCGATGATCGGCTCGATGACCAAGGCCGAGCGCAAGAATCCGAAACTGCTCAATGCCTCGCGCAAGAAGCGCGTGGCGTCGGGCTCCGGCACGAGCGTGCAGGACATCAACCGGCTGGTGAAGATGCACCGCCAGATGGCCGACATGATGAAGGCCATGGGCAAGAAGCGCGGCATGCTCGGCGCATTGTTCGGCTCAGGGCCGCCGCCCGAGCTGCCCGCCGGCGGCGTGCCGCAAGGCGGCCTGCCTCCTTTTCCGTCCGGAGGCTTTCCCGGCCTGCCGGGCGGCTTCCCGGGACTTCGCGGCGGCGGCCTGCCGCGCGGCCTGCCCGGTCTGCCCGGTTCCAAGAAGCGATGAGATCGAATTCACCTAGGAGAACGCAAGCATGTCACTGAAGATCAGACTGTCGCGGGCCGGCGCCAAGAAGCGGCCCTATTACCGCATCGTCATCGCCGACTCGAGGAGCCCGCGCGACGGGCGCTATATCGAGCGGGTCGGCACCTACGATCCGCTGCTGCCCAAGGGCTCGGTCGAGCGCGTCAAGCTGGTCGAGGAGCGGATCAAGCATTGGCTGTCGCACGGTGCCCAGCCCACCGACCGGGTGCTGCGGTTTCTCGATGTGGTCGGCATCCAGAAGCGCGACGCCCGGGTGAACCCGAACAAGGGCAAGCCCGGCACCAAACGCCTCGAGCGCGAGGAAGCCAAGAAGACCGCCGCCGAGGAGAAGGTCAAGGCTGCCGCCGACGCCAAGGAGGCCGCCGCAAAGGCCGCCGCCGAAGCCGCCGCCGCGCCGCCTCCGGCCGAGGAGCCGGCTGCCGAGCCTGAAGTCCAGGCCGAGCAACCCGCCGCCGAAGCCGAGCCTGCTGCCGAGTAGGCTTGGTGACGCCGCGCCGAGCAGAGCCTGGATCCGAGCCGGACGCGCCTGCGCCGCGCGAGCGGCTTCTGCTCGGCGAGATCGGCGCGGCGCAGGGACTGAAGGGCGAGGTGCGGCTGCGCTCCTACACCCAGGAGCCCGCCGCCATCGCCGGCTACGACACGCTGGAGGATGAGGCTGGCCGCCGGGTCGAGATCGAGAGCATCCGGGTCACGCCGAAAGCGCTGATCGCCCGCATCAAGGGCGTGAACACGCGCGAAGCGGCCGAGGCGCTGAACCACACCAAGCTCTATATCGAGCGCGCCCTGCTGCCCGAGCGCGACGAGGACGAGTGGTATCACGTCGATCTGATCGGCCTCGCCGTGGTCGGCCAAGACGGCGCCCCGATCGGCACGGTTGCCGCCATCCATAATTTCGGCGCCGGAGATTTGATCGAGGTGAAGCCGGCCGCCGGCGGCTCGACCGTGCTGGTGCGCTTCACCAACGACACCGTTCCCGAGGTCGATATCGAGGGCGGCCGCATCGTGCTGGTGCCGCCGGAAGACCTAATCGAGTAACCTCGTCGCGCGTTGTCATTCCCGCGACGGTAGAAATCCTTTAAATCTGGCACCCTTGGTAGACTGCCACCTTCCGTGGTGATGGATGCCCGGCCACGCCCGGGCCAGTGGTGGAGTGCCACGTCATGACCGAGCGCAATCTCTTCCCCTGGCTGGGTCCGCTGGCTGGATTCGTCGAGCTCGGCACCGCCGGCTATTCGCGGCCCGTGCGCCGGCGGCTGAAAATCGCCAATGCCATGGCGCTGCTGATCGCCGCCTTCTCGGCCATCTATGCCGGCATCTTTGCCTATTACGGCGAGGCCTATATGCCGCTGACCCTCGCCAATCTGCTGCTGATGGCGGTCGCCCTGCTCGCGCCGCTCGCCCACCGCATCAACGACATCGCCGCCACGCTGCTGCTTGCTGCCGCTGAATTCACCGCGTTGTTCTTCTTCGTGCGCGAGCTCGGGCACGATTCCGGCATCCAGCTCAATTACATCATCGTTGCCGCGGTCGCCTTCGCCATTTACGGCATGACCCGCGTGCGCCTGGTGGTTGCGGTGATCGCCATCGGCGTGGCGTTGCATGTTGCCGCGTGGTTTCTGTTCCCGCCGGAGCGCGCCCACATCGCCGCCGACCCAGCCCTGCTCGCCAATCTTTATGTATCTTCCGCCGCCACCACGTTCTGCATCATCGCGCTGGTGGTCTTCTACGCGTTCACCGTGGCCGACCGGGCCAGGGCCGAAGCCGATTCCCTGCTCATCAGCATCCTGCCCGAGGCGATCGCCGAGCGGCTCAAATCCCGCCCCACCGAGAAGGTCGCCGACAGCGTCGCCGAGGCCTCGGTGCTGTTCAGCGATCTGGTCGGCTTCACCGAGCTGGCCCATCGGCTCGGCGCAGCGCGCACCGTCGCTCTGCTCGACCACATTGTCACCGAGTTCGACCAGCTGGCGGCGGCGCATGGGGTGGAGAAGATCAAGACCATCGGCGACGGCTACATGGCGGTCGCCGGCGTGAGCAGCCCGCAGCCGGATCACCTGCCGCGGCTCGCGCGCATGGCGCTGCTGCTGCCGGAGCTGGTGGCCCGGCTGTCCGCGGCGCACGGCGTCGATCTGAAGATCAGGGTGGGCATCGCCGACGGCCCGGTCATGGCCGGGGTGATCGGCGCCGATAAATTCTCCTATGACGTCTGGGGCGAGACGGTGAATCTCGCCTCGCGGCTGGAATCCAACGGCATTCCCGGCGAGATTCAGGTGTCCTGCGCGGTGCGCGAGGCGCTGGGCGAGGGAGAGTCGCGCGGACCTATCGAGATGAAGGGCATCGGCAAGCTCGAAACCTGGCTGCTGAAACAGGAGCGCCCCGGCGCCAGCATGGGTGAAGCGCGGGCATGAGCTCTTCCTGGCGCGCCACCGTGCTCACCATTTTCCCCGAGATGTTCCCGGGACCGCTAGGCCTGAGCCTCGCCGGCAAAGCGCTCGCCGAGGGCAAATGGGGACTTGAGATCGTCGACATCCGCGACTTCGCCACCGACAAGCATCGCTCGGTCGACGACACGCCGGCCGGCGGCGGCGCCGGCATGGTGATGCGGGCCGATATCGCCGCCGCCACCATCGATGCGGCCCGCACCGCCGCGAGCCCCGGCACCCCGGCGCTCTATCTGTCACCGCGCGGGTGCACCCTGACGCAGGACCGCGTGCGCGAGATCAGCGACGGTCCCGGCGCCATCCTGCTCTGCGGACGGTTCGAGGGCATCGACCAGCGCGTGCTCGACGGGCGGAATATCGAGGAAATCTCGATCGGCGATTATGTGCTGTCGGGCGGTGAGCTGGCGGCGCAGGTGCTGATCGATGCTTGCGTGCGGCTCCTGCCCGGCGTCGCCGGCAACGAGACCTCATTGGCCGAGGAGAGTTTCGCCGCCGGTCTGCTGGAATATCCGCATTACACAAGGCCGCGCGAGTGGGAGGGCCGCAGCATCCCCGAGATGCTGCTGTCGGGCGATCACAAGAAAATCGCCGAATGGCGGCGCGATGAGGCGGAAAAACTCACGAAAGCGCGCCGCCCCGATCTATGGGAAAAGCACCGGAAGCGCTGAAGCGCGCTGCGGCAGAACGTCCTCATGGTGAGGAGGCCGGTAAATCTTGATCGAGGTCAGACAGGACCCCGCCCTAGATGCTATCAACGCGATACGTAAAGGAGGTGCCTGAGCATGAAGAATAGATTGGCTCTCGCGGCAATGACGCTGCTCGCTTTCCCATTCGGGGCCTTCGCGCAGGATGCCGACATCGCCGCCGGCGCGGCCTACGCCAAGCAGGTTTGCGCCGCCTGCCACGCCGTGCTGCCGAATGAGGAATTCTCGCCTCTGCCCGAAGCCCCGACCTTCCAATCGGTGGCCAACACGCCCGGCATGACCGAAATGGCCCTCAGCGTTTGGCTGCAAAGCTCCCACCCCACCATGCCCAACATCATCCTCAAGCAAGACGACTTGCGCAACGTCGTGGCCTATATTCGCAGCCTGGAGACAGACTGAGGGACGGCATGGCGCGGAATTCGCTGAGGCTGATCGCGGCGGCTTGCGCGGCGGCGCTTTTGACCTTGCCCGCGGATGCGCAGGTGGTGACCGACCACCTGATCGGCAAATACGCCACCACCGACGACGGCTGCGCCGACCCTGATTTCGACATCAGGCGCGGCGTGATCGACGGCCCCAGTCTCCACTGCATCCTCGGCGCGCTGCAGCCCCCCGCCCCCGGCGGCACCGAGGCCTACGAGTCGCGCTGCCGGCAGGGCGATGCGGTGCATTTCGGCACGCTGAGCTTCGACCTGTCCGCCAAAGCCGACCACACCAGGATTCTCCTGCCCGAGAGCCAGGACTGGATCACGCTCTATCCTTGCAAATGAAGGGCTTGCGGCGCGAATTGTCATCGACAGAGGCGCAACCTTGCGTTAGGAACACCCCCGTGGCGCACGGCTTAGCCCTGCGCTTCTAGACCACGGATCAATCAAAAAGAATGGCGTTCGCCTCAAGGCCTTAAGGCCCAGGCAGGCGTCCTGAGAAAGGTTATTGCCATGAATATCATCGAGCAGCTCGAAGCCGAGCAGGCTGCCGCTCTCTCCAAGAAACGCAAGATTCCTGAGTTCGGTCCCGGCGACACCGTGCGGGTCAGCGTCAAGGTGGTCGAGGGCGAGCGCACCCGCGTGCAGGCCTATGAGGGCGTGTGCATCGGGCGCGCCGGCGGCGGGGTGAACGAGAACTTCACCGTGCGCAAGATTTCCTATGGCGAGGGT
>JBBQXL010000002.1:0-80151 GCA_038209695.1 Hyphomicrobiales bacterium | reverse complement strand
CGAAATCCTGGTCAGCTACGAATTGCAAGGTTCCGGTTGGCGTCTTTCGGTTGCCGACAATGGTTCAGGGCCCAAGGAAGCGGCCGACGAACCCTCACACATTGGCCTTGGCACGAGCATCGTCGAGGCCCTGGCGCATCAGCTCAAGGCAACAGTCGAGAAGTCGAGCGGACTGGAAGGCACCATGGTGTCAGTTATTGCGCCCGCAGTCAGCTAGAAGCCGAATTGCACATGGTGGTATGTCCGCTACGGGTCAGAAGCGGAAGGCTTAGCGCTTGGGCGCGAGTTCGATCCAGTTCACCGCGAGGCCAAGCGGCCGGCGGTCGTCGCTCCCTGGCCGCACGTCGCAAGGCCTAAGCGTTTCCTCTATCTGAAAGGTGACACGCAAGACATCGTTGGCGACGCTGTTTGAGGGAGAAAGTGCTGCGGCCCGCACGAGAAAGGTGCCGAGGGTCGTTGCCTCAATCTCCAATTCGACGGGTCGGCCGTTAACGAGCAATCTCAGGCCGCTCAGTATGTCCGGTGTGATCGCATCGAGGATATGCACCTCGATCATCAGGTCCCGATCAGCCTTGACCGGCGATTACGAAGCTCCTGACGCGCTCGATCTGCCCTGGGATTCCGAAGCTGCGGCGAGGATTGCGCCCTATCAATGGTGAGGGGGCCTGTCCGCTTGGGAGCGCTAAGGCGAGGCGCTCAGCTTTCCCGGCTCCTTCGGGCCCGAAGCCTCGTGATCGGCGGCGCGGGAATTCGGCAGCACCGCGTCGGGCGCTAAGGCGCCGAGCGCGGCCAGATGCTTCTTCGCCGCGGCCTTGGCCTTGTCGTCGTAGATCTGGCGGCTCTTCAGCGACAGGGCCTTGCGATAGTCGGCAATGGCCAGATCGCGGTCGCCGTTGAGCTCGTGCGCGCGGCCGCGATCGGCATAGGCGCCGGCCAGCGCCGGGTCGATGGTCAAGGCCCGGTCGAAATCGGCCAGCGCCAGATCGAGTGAGCCCTTATTCATGTGGATCCAGGCGCGGGTGTGGATGGCGTTCGGCTCATCGACGAGCAGGGCCACGGCGCGGTCGGCATCGGCCAGCGCCTTGTCGAGCTCGCCCTTCTGGGCGTAGCCCCAGGCGCGGCCGTTGAGCGCGCGACCGTCGTCGGGCTGCGTCGCCAGGATCTTCTCGTATTCGGCGATGGCACGGTTGAAATCGCCTTTGTCGTCGAAGATGGCGGCGCGATCGTTCAGCACGTCGAGATTGCCGGGCTCGATGCGGAGCGCGGCGTCGAGATCGGCCAACGCCTTGGTGAGGTTGTTCTGCAGCCAATAAACCCAGGCGCGGTTCTGCAAGGCGTGGATATGGTCCGGCTTGATGGCGAGCGCGGCGTCGAAATCGGCGATGGCCCGGTCATATTGCTCCAGCTTGAACAGCGACAGGCCACGATCGTTGAGGTTGTCGGGATTGCCCGGCGCCAGCCGGATCGCCTCGTCATAAGCGGCGACCGCCTGCTCATGCTTTTCCTGTCGCGCCAACGCCCAGCCGCGATTGGCGTGACCGAGCGCGAAGTCGGGCTTGATCGCGACCGACTTGTCGAAGTCGGCGAGGGCGCGGTCGATATCGCCAAGCATGGCGAAGGAGTTGCCGCGACCGTTGAACAGGTCCGGGTCGTCCGTCACCAGCTGGATGGCGCGATCATAGTCGTTGAGAGCCCGGGCGTGATCGTCCTTGGCGGCGTAGGTCCAGCCGCGGTCGTAATAGATGTTCGGGTAATCGGGCTTGAGCTTGATGGTCTGACTGTAATCGTCGATGGCGAGGTCGTAGTCCTCGGTCTGGGCGAAGGAATAGCCGCGGGCGCGATAGACGGCCGGGTCCGAAGGATTGAGCCTGAGCGACTGATTGAAGTCGGCGATCGCGTCTTGGTGCTTGCCCTTGTTCTGATAGGCGAGACCGCGATCGAAATAGGCGATGGCGATGTTGCTCTTGGATTCGTCGCCGCGCCCGATGATCTTGCTACAGCCGGCGAGGCTGACATCGAGATCGGTCGAGGTGCAGTCGGCCCAGTCCTGCGCCGAGGCGGCATGCGCCGCCGGCGCGAGGGCGAAGGCGGCGAGGAGGCAGATTGCGACGGTCCGCATGACCAGTCTCCGTCCGAGCGTCAGAAATCCGCGGCGATCTTAGCCCGAACCTCGCGGCAAGCGAAGGAAAGAGGCGGCATTCTCAGTAATCGACCTTGACAAGGTAAAGGCCGTAAGCCGGCGCCACCGGGCCGCAAGCCGCGCGGTCGCATGCCTCGAGCGCCCGGGCGAGGCCGGCAGCCTGCCACTTGCCCTCGCCGACCAGCTTCAGCGAGCCGACCATAGAGCGCACCTGATTGTGCAGGAAGGAGCGGGCGGACGCCTCGATCCTGATCTCCTCGCCGTCGCGGGTCACTGCCAAGCGGTCGAGCGTCTTCACCGGCGACGCCGCCTGGCACTCTGCCGAGCGGAAGGTGGTGAAGTCGTGGTTGCCGACTAGGGCTTGCGCCGCGTCGTGCATGGAGGCTTCATCGAGCGTATGCACGACCTGCCAGGCCCGGTTGCGGTCGAGCGCGAGCGGACTGCGCCGGTTGACGACGCGATACACATAATGACGCGCGGTGGCCGAATGGCGCGCGTCGAAATCCGCGCCGACTTGCTCGCAGGAGAGCACGCTGATTGGGTCGGGCCGCACTTGCGCGTTGAGCGCGTCGCGCACTTTGTTGGTTGACCAGTCCTTGACGAGATCGAAATGGGCGACCTGGCCGCTGGCATGAACGCCGGCATCGGTGCGCCCTGCCCCGCGCGGCACGGTCTGTTCGCCGGAGAACGCCTTGATCGCTTCGGCCAAGCGCCCCTGCACCGACCGGCCGTTGTGCTGCTGCTGCCAGCCGACAAAGGGCGTGCCGTCATATTCCAGGATGAGCTTGTAACGGGGCATGGCGGCTAGCCGAGCGCCGTGCCGGCGGGAAGTTTCACGCCGCGCAGGAACTCGTCGGCCGGCATGGGTTTCCTGCCGGCGCGTTGAATCTCGGTAAGCCGCACCGCGCCTTCGCCGCAGGCGACGGTGAGAGGATCATCGAGCAAAGTGCCGGGCAGGCCGGAACTTTGGGCGAGAACGGAGCGCAGCACCTTGACGCGCTCGCGCTTGCCATTCAGCTCGATCTCGAGCCAGGCGCCGGGATGAGGCGACAGGCCACGAATGCGGTCGTGCACCTGACGTGAACGCAGCTTCCAATTGATGCGCGTTTCCTTGTGATCGAACTTGGGGGCGTAGGTGGCGGCCTCGTCATGCTGCAAACGGCAGTCGAGGCAACCCGCCTCGAGCTCGCGGAGCGCTTTGACCATCAACTCGGCGCCGAGCGGCGCGAGTGCGTCATGCAGCTCGCCGGCAGTCATCTCGGGACCGATCGCCACGCGCTCGGCCAAGCAGACCGGGCCGGCATCGAGCCCCTCGGTGAGGCGCATGATCGACACACCGGTCCCGGTGTCGCCGGCCATGATGGCGCGGTTGATGGGTGCGGCCCCGCGCCAGCGCGGCAGCAGCGAGGCATGGATATTGAAGACGCCGAGCCGGGTCGCGTCGAGAACGGGCTTGGGCAGGATCAGCCCATAGGCTGCCACCACCGCCGCGTCGGCATTGAAGGCTAGAAAGCGCTCCTGCTCCTCGGCGGTTTTCAGCCGCTCCGGGGTGAACACGGGCAGACCGGCCTGCTCGGCCGCGAACTGCACCGGCGATTGGCGCAACGCCAAGCCGCGCCCGGCCGCGCGCGGCGGCTGACTATAGACGGCAACGATCTCGTGGCCCGCGTCGCGCAGGGCCCGAAGCGCCGGCACCGCGAAATCGGGCGTGCCCATGAAGATAATACGCATGGTCATGCGCTCTTATGTCATAGCCGGGCTTGTCCCGGCCATCCACGTCTTCGATGCTTGGCTAGAAATTCGTGGATGCCCGGAACTTCGGCCGGGCATGACGGAGTCACCTGAACGGCAATGCTAAAGCGCCTCGGTGCGCTTCTGCTTGGTGAATTTCCGCACCACCATGTCGCGCTTCAGCCGCGACAGATAATCGATGAACAGCACGCCGTTGAGATGGTCGATCTCATGCTGCACCAGGGTCGACCAGATGCCTTGAAGCGCCATCTCCTGCCGCTCGCCCTCACGGTCGATATAGGCGACCCGGGTGGTGGCCGGGCGCTCGATCTCGGCGGTAAAGTCGGGGATGGAGAGGCAGCCTTCCTCGTGCAGCCGCAGCTCCGCCGAGCGCTCGATGATCTCCGGGTTGACCATGATCACCGGGGTTCGCGGCGCCTCCTCCTTGGCCGGGTCCATGACGATGAGGCGGCGCGAGACGCCGATCTGCGGCGCCGCGAGCCCGATGCCGGGCGCGTCGTACATGGTGGCCAGCATGTCGTCCATCAGCTTGCGCAGCGCGTCGTCGACCCGCTCGACGGGCTTGGCCTGCTTACGCAGCACCGAATCAGGGAGGGTGAGGATGCGACGGATGGCCATTGAAGCGCTGAGATAAGGTTGCTGGGCCAAGCGGTCAACACGGCAAAGACTTGGCTCGCCGCCGGGCCCCTCCCCCGCCAGGACAGCCGCGGGGCCTGATGTTCCCCTTTTGGTCTAAAGGAACGAATCGGGGTATAGGTTCTCCCCATGGCCATGGAGCCTCTTCAGGTCGGGAGCGTCACGCTCGATCCCGTCCTCGTTTTGCTTGTGCTGGCAGGGCTTGCGGTCCTGGCGCTGATCGCGCTCGCGGTCGCGCTGATCGTGCATATGAGCCGGCGGCGGCACGAGACCCAGGCGCATTCGAGCGAGCTGGCCGAGCTCAAAGGGCGGCTGCAAACCTTCGCCGAGATCAGCGTGGCGCGTCAGAGCGACGTCGCCCGCGCCGTCAATGAGCGGCTCGACCGCATGACCCATCGGGTCGGCACCGACCTCAACGAGACCTCGCGCAAGACGCATGAATCGATCGCCAAGCTGAACGAGCGGCTGGCGGTGATCGACACCGCGCAAAAGAACCTGACCGACCTCTCCACCAACATGGTCGGCCTGCAGGAGATCCTGGCCAACAAGCAGGCGCGTGGCGCGTTCGGCCAGATGCGCATGGAGACCATCGTCCAGGACGGATTGCCCAAAGGCGCTTACACCTTCCAGGCCACCCTCTCCAACGGCAAGCGGCCGGACTGCCTGCTGCACATGCCCAATTCGACCGCCGGCGTAGTGATCGACGCCAAGTTTCCACTGGAAGGCTTCGAGGCGTTCCGCGTCGCGCGCCGCGACGAGGAGAAGAAGGACGCCGCCAAGCGCGTGCGCATCGATGTCGGCCGTCATGTCGACGCCATGGCCGAGCGCTATTTCATCGTCGGCGAGACGCAGGACACCGCGATCCTGTTCGTGCCGTCGGAGGCGATCTATGCCGATCTGTGCGAGCACTTTACGGACTTGGTGCAGAAGGCGCACCGCGCCCGCATCGTGATCTGCGCGCCGAACATGCTAATGCTGGCGGTGCAGACCATGCAGGCGATCCTCAAGGACGTGCAGATGCGCGAGCAGGCGCATCTCATCCAGGGCGAGGTGGCAAAGCTGATGGACGATATGAGCCGCTTCCGCGAGCGCGTGCTCGATCTCCAGCGTCATTTCGGCCAGGCCAATCAGGACATCGAGAAAATCCTGACCTCGTCGGAGAAAATTGCGGCGCGCGGCAACAAGATCGAGAATTTGGACTTCGAGGAGACCGCGCCCGCGCCGGAGATTGCGCATCGCAGTGGCGCGTCGCCAGCCCCCTCACCCCAACCCGCTCCCCAAAGGCGAGAGGGTGTCGAGCCGCGGCGCAACGGCGGCCCCCGCATCATCCGCCAGCCCGATCTGCTGGCCGGGGAGTAACGATCGAATGGAAGCCCAAGTCCTCATCGGCGGCACCATGCTCGGCCCGATCCTGGTCGGGGGCGTGACCAGCCTGGTCAATCTCATCATCCATGCCGTGCTGCTGGCGGGGGTGGCGTGGACCGTCCGGCGGGTTTCGGTGAGCGATTCCTTCGCCCCGCATGTGCTGCAATACACGCTGGTGATTGTGTCGACCGGCACGCTGCTGGTGGCCGGGCATTTCGCCGAAGTGGTGGTGTGGGCCCACGCCTACGATCTGGTTGGCGCGGCCCCGCCCGGTACCGATCTGGTCTATTTCGCCTTCGGCAATTACACCACGCTCGGCTATGGGGACGTGCTGCCGCTGCCGCACTGGCATCTGTTGGGACCGATGACGGCGCTGAACGGCATCATGCTGATCGGCTGGTCGACCGCGCTGATCATCGAGATCCTGCGCCGCAGCGGTCACGCGCCGACACAGGATCCAAAGGCCGCGACACCGAGCTCAAGCGCCGCGTCTTAGACGGCACCCCCGCCTAGGAGCGCTTCTTCTTCCCGGCTTGCTTCTTTCTTTTGGCGGCGGCGCGCTTGCGCGCGGCCTGCTCGTGGCGCTCGCCCCATTTCATGCCTTCGAGCTTCATGCCGTCGGGGTCGAGAAAGAAGGTGGCGTAATAATCCTCGTAATACTCACCGGCCGGATCGACGATCTCCACATCGTGCGCATCGAGATAGGCCTGGAGCGCGTCGACGTCTTTGCGGCTGTTGAGGCGGAAGGCGTAGTGGTGAAAGCCGATATCGCCCTTGCGGTATGTGTGCTTCTTGCCTTCGGCGTCGGCCGCGGCGATCCAGAACAGCGTTTTGCCGTTGGACCAGCCCATCATGCCGTCATATTCGGCCTCGATCTCAAAGCCGAGGAACGCCATCAGCGGTGCATAGAACGCCTTCGACTTTTCAAAATCACCGACGCTGATGGTCAGATGATCGACCCCCAGGACCCGCACCATTGCCGCTCTCCTTCGCTTTCCGTCTTCTGAACCATAACGTTTTCCGGGTTCCCGCGTTCAGGCTGCGACAGCGGAGCATGACGGCAGGGCGCTAGCCTGCTATCTAGCCGGGCGATGACGGGGACCGAGGGAACTACCCAAACAGCTGAAGCCCAGCGCAGCTGGACCCAGATCCTGTTCACCCGGAAGATGCTGACCTGCATCTTCCTGGGTTTCAGCTCGGGAATGCCCCTCTATGTCCTGGTTTCCCTGGTTCCGGCTTGGTTGCGCAGCAACCAAGTGGACCTTGCCACCATCGGCCTGTTCGCCCTGGTTGGGCTGCCATACACCTGGAAGTTCGTGTGGTCGCCCCTGATGGACCGGTACAAGCTGCCGTTCCTCGGCCGAAGGCGGGGCTGGGCGATCCTGACGCAGCTGGTGCTGCTCATTGCGATCGGCGTGCTAGGCCAGTTCGATCCGTCCACCTCGCTTCAACTGATCGTCGGGGTCGTGTTCATCGTCGCCCTGTTCAGCGCCAGCCAGGACATCGTCATCGACGCTTACCGGCGCGAGTTGCTGGCCGATGATGAGCTGGGAACCGGCACATCCATCTTTGTGAATGCCTACCGTCTATCCGGATTGGTGCCGGGTTCGCTGGCGCTGATTCTGGCCGACCACCAGCCCTGGACGGTGGTGTTCTGGGTGACCGGCGCCTTCATGCTGGTCGGCATCATCACCACGTTGACGATCAGGGAAGTGAGCGACGACGCGCTAGCGCCGCACAGCTTGCGGGAGGCGGTGATCGACCCGTTCGTGGAGTTTTTCAGCCGCGACGGCGGGTTCAAGGCCGGGCTGGCCATCCTGGCGTTCTTGTTTCTCTACAAGCTGGGGGACAACATGGGCACGGCGCTGGCGACGCCGTTCTACATCGACATGGGCTACAGCCTGAGCGAGATCGGTTCGGTGGCCAAGGTCGCCGGGCTTTGGGCCAGCATCGCCGGCGGCGTGCTTGGCGGCATCATCATGCTCAAGGTCAGCATCAACCGGGCGCTGTGGCTGTTCGGCTTCGTGCAGCTGTTCACCATCGTTCCGTATATCTGGCTGAGCCAGGCGGGCCATTCCCTGCCGGGGCTATTCGTCGTGGTCAGCGGCGAATATCTCGGCGTCGGCCTTGGCACGATCGCGCTGACGGCCTTCATGGCCCGCGAAACCAGCCGGGCCTTTACCGCCACCCAATTTGCCCTGTTCAGCAGTTTCATCGCGGTTCCGCGCACGGTGGCCAATGCCTCGACCGGTTTCATCGTGGAGGCCGTGGGGTGGACGCAGTTCTTCGTCCTGTGCGCCATCGTCGCTGTTCCCGGCATGCTGTTGTTGTTGAAGGTGGCGCCCTGGACGGAGGAGCAGCCGACTGAGCGCAATAGCTAAGCCGCTATCAAGATGCCTAGAGTCCACACACTCAGCCGTGACTATCCTCGTCAATTTCGGGCTTTCTCGGCTTCAGTCCGGCCAGAATTTCCGCGAGACGATCGTCGAGTGCCGGGAGCTTCATTCCTGCCAAAATCTCCGCGAGGCGATTGTCGATTTGAAGATCATGTTCAGGAAGAAACATTTCTAAGGCACGGCGGACTCCGGCGTCCTGCTGGATAATAGCTTCCTCTGCATCCACGTCGGCTTTCGGTACCCTCTCTTCAAGTTTTCCAAGAGCGCATGTAAGTTTATTGGTCAGCTCTATTTTTCTCTTCTTGCTCACACGTTCTTGAAACTCTTTAAGCCAGTCATTGAGGACGGCTTCAGTGCCGCACATCGTCCCATAATCGGAGTTCCTACTAACAATCAGGATGTCGGGTTTGTCTGGCGCATCTTGTGCGCAGGAAATAATCCACTCCCAATTGATGGCATCTCCGATGGAAGTGTCGGCGTCTTTTCGCGGAGGGTAGCCTAGGATGAAGCGCTTGCGAGCACGGCCCCTGATAGTCAGTGATTTTCCGTGAGCGCGCAGGAGGTTGTACGGACTTTTGTAACTGACGCTCTGCGCTGTCCCCACCTTGCCGGTAGAGATCGAGCAAGATGTTCGTATCGACAAAGACCAACCACATAGAAGATTTGTAGCCAGTTTCGCGCTTGCTCACAACCACGGGTAGCGCCCCGTGGTGCCACCATTCACTCGCTTTTCGAACTTTGACACCGGCAGCGGGTGTGTCCTCGTCGAGAGTTCACCGCCGATGCGCACGACTTGCGCCGGGTGGCGACACCGAGACGTTGCAGGCCGCGACTTGATCGATCAGGTTAAGCGCTGTGGACCGGCCCTCGTCAGCCCGCGTCTCCAAGCGCATTATAACTTGCGGCTGTCATAGGCCCAATGCAGCAGGGCCTGCCGCTGCCGCGGGCGACAGAAGATGTCGCCGCGCTCGCAGTTCCGCTCGATCTGGCTGATATGCCGGCGCATGGCCTTCCAGCGTTTGATCTGACGGGCGTCCTCCTCGGGGAGGCGGCGGCCGAGATAATAGCGGCAATACCATTGGAACCAGCCGCGCGGGTCGTCGGGATGAATCCAGCCCTTGGCGCGCCAGACCGACAAAGGCTGGCTGGCGTCGACGCCGAAGAAATTGAGCGCGCAATCGCGCTGCTCGGGCGCGAGCTTGGCGCCGGCGAACCAGCTGGCGGGAAACTCTGCCCGCGTGTCGGTCATGTATTTGCCGCCGAACACGCCGAGCCGCAGCATGTCGCGCGGCGTCAAGTCGGGCTTGAACTCAGGATCGAAATTGCGCCCGGCCGGCGCACTCAAATCGTAGCGGTAGCCCTGCTGCATCTTGTCGTTCACGACGACACTGCGCTTGCGCATTTCCCTTACATCGTCTTGCGGGCTTTGACGGCGGCGGCCAGCGTGCCCTCGTCGAGATAATCGAGCTCGCCGCCGATCGGCACGCCGTGCGCCAGCCGCGAGACGGTGACATTGCAGTCGACCAGCTGGTCCATCAGATAATGTGCGGTCGACTGGCCTTCGACCGTGGCGTTGAGCGCCAGCAGCACTTCCGTGACGTTAGGATCGCGCGCGCGCTCGATCAGCTTGGCGATGGCGAGATCGTCGGGGCCGATGCCGTCGAGCGGCGACAGCGTGCCGCCGAGCACATGATAGAGTCCGTTGAGCACGGCGGCGCGTTCCAGCGCCCAGAGATCGCCGACCTCCTCCACCACGCAGATCAGCGAGCGGTCGCGCGCGGAATCGCGGCAAAGCGTGCACGGGCTCTGCGTATCGATATTGCCGCAAGTGTCGCAGGTAAGGATGGTATCGCGGGTCTCGGCCAGAGCGGAGGCGAGCGGCTCCAGCAGCTGCTCCTTCTTCTTGACGAGATGCAGCGCGGCGCGGCGCGCCGAGCGCGGGCCCAGCCCCGGCAACCTTGCGAGCAGCTGGATCAGCCGCTCGATCTCAGGCCCTGCGGCGATGCGTGCCATGCATCAAAACAATTTCAGGCCTGGAGGAAGCGGCAGGCCGCCGGTCAGGCTCTTCATCTTTTCCTTCATCGCCTCCTCGACCTTGGCCTTGGCATCGTTGTGGGCGGCGACGATCAGATCCTCGAGAATCTCGGCATCCTCGGGCTTGACCAAGGACGGGTCGATCTTGACGTGGGCCATGTCGCCCTTGCCGGTCAGCGTCACCACCACCATGCCGCCGCCCGAGCGGCCTTCGATCATGGTGCGTTCCATCTCGGCCTGCATGTCGGCCATGCGGCCCTGCAACTGCTGGGCCTGCTTCATCATCTCGGCGAAATTCTTCATCTAGTTGGTTCCGTCCTCTTTGAACTCTTCCGGCTCGTCCTCGCCTTCGGCAGGCGGCGCCGGCTCGGCCACCGGCCGCACCGCAGCAATGCGGGCGCCGGGGAAATGCTGCATGACCTCTTTCACCGCCGGGTGCTCGCGAATGGAGGCGATGGCGCGGCCGTCCTGGTCGCGGCGCTGAACCCCGAGCGGGGTCGCGCCCTCCTGGTCGCTGACCGCCACGATCCACACCCGCCCGGTCCAGGCCTTGAGCTTGCGCATCAGCTCCTGGCCGAGCTCGCGAGGCGCCTGAGGCAGCGGATTGATCTCGATGGTGCCCGGCTTGAACTGGATGAGCCGCACCTGCTCGAGCAGCGCATGTTTGAGCTTGAGATCGCGTTTAGCCTCGGCCAGGGCCACGACATCCTCGAAGCTTTTTAGTTCAGGCAATGGCGCGGGCGGCTCTGGCGATTCGCTGTCCTCAACCGCAGGGGGCGCGGGGCGCGCGGGTTCGGGGCGCGGCGCTTCGGCACGGCGCGTCTCGACGCGGGCGGGCTCGGGCCGGCGCGAGGGCTTCGGCGCAGGGGCCCCGCCTGCCTGCACGCTCGCTCCGGCGCCCTCGCCCAGGCGGCGGACCAGCTCGCCTGGCGGCGGCAGATCGGCGGCATAGGCCAGCCTGACCAGAACCATATCGGCGGCGGCCTGCGGGCGCGGGCTGCCGCGCACCTCCTCATAGCCCTTGAGCAGCATCTGCCAGGCGCGTGCCAGCGCCGGCATGGGGAGCCGGCCGGCCAGATCGGCGGCACGGGCGCGTTCGGCTTCGCTGGCGGCGGGGTCGGCGCTGGCCGCGCCGGCGGCCTTGACCACGGTGACGGCGTGCACCGCATCGGCCAAGTCGGCAATGACCTGGCCCGGCTCGGCGCCGTCCCGGGTAAGCGCGTCGAGCTGGATCAGCGCACCGCCGGCGTCGCCCGACAGCACGGTCTCCATCAGATCGAATACGCGACTGCGGTCGGCCAAGCCAAGGAGGCCGCGCACGGCATCGGTCTGGACCGCGTTGCCGCCAAAGGCGATGGCGCGGTCGAGAATGGAGAGCGCGTCGCGCACCGATCCTTCCGCCGCCCGCGCGATCAGCGCCAGCGCGGGCCGCTCGGCAGTCGCGCCCTCGGCTTCGGCGATGCGGGCCAGATGCTCGATTAGCGCCTCGATGTCGATGCGCTTCAGGTCGAAGCGCTGGCAGCGCGACAACACCGTCACCGGCACTTTGCGCACTTCGGTGGTGGCGAAGATGAACTTCACATGCTCGGGCGGCTCTTCCAGCGTCTTGAGCAGGCCGTTGAAGGCCTGCTTCGACAGCATGTGAACCTCGTCGATGATGTAGACCTTGTAGCGGGCGAGGTTGGGCTTGTAGTGGGCGCTGTCGATCAGCTCGCGAATATCGTCGATGCCGGTATGGGAGGCGGCGTCCATCTCTACCACGTCGAGATGCCGGCTCTCGAGGATGGCGCGGCAATGCGCGCCCTCCTCGGTCATATCGAGGGTCGGGCCGTCTATCCCGGGCCCTTCGTAATTCAGAGCGCGGGCAATCAGCCGGGCGGTGGTGGTCTTGCCGACGCCGCGCACGCCGGTGAGCATATAGGCCTGGGCGATGCGGCCCGAGGCGAACGCATTTTTCAGCGTCTGGACCATAGCCTCCTGGCCGATCAGTTCGCCGAACACTTTGGGACGGTATTTCCGCGCCAGGGCGGCGTGGCTCTCCGGCTGGGAGGACGATGCGGCCTCAGCCTTGCTCTTGGCCGGGCGCTTGTCCTGATGTTCGGCGTCAGCCATGGACGGGCAGAACTTTCACGCAAAATGGCTTCGACTGGGCGGGGCGAAGGCGCCCGCGACACACGGCAACGCTGGGCGAGTGGGAGGCTGGACGAGCAACCCGCGAAACGCTCGTTAGGGCTGCTTCCTTCCGGACCTGACCCGGTTGGCGAGGCACGCGCCTGCTGCCAACCTCCCTGCCAGAGTATATCGGGGATAGCGCCCCCTGTGGCAACCCACGTGCCACCGGTCCGTTTCCATGGAAATCAGTCTTCGAGCGCCTTGAGGGCGGCGCGGAACGGGCTGGCCGGATAGGTGCCGAGCACCGTCACCTCGGTTGAATAGAACTGCAGCTCCTCCATGGCGAGCTTGACCATCCGCTCCTCAGGATGGCCTTCGATGTCGGCATAGAACATGGTGGCGTTGAACGAACCTTCGAGCTGGTAGGATTCGAGCTTGGTCATGTTGACGCCGTTGGTGGCGAAGCCGCCCAGCGCCTTGTAAAGCGCGGCCGGCACGTTGCGCACGCGGAACACGAAGCTGGTGATGACCGGGCCGTCGCCTTTCTTGACGCGCACCGGCTTGGCCGCGAGCACGACGAAGCGCGTGGTGTTGTGCTCGGCATCCTCGATATCGGCCTTGGCCACTTTGAGCCCGTAAATCTCCGCGGCGAGGCGCGACGCAATCACCGCGGCGCTGCGGTCGCCGGATTCGCGCAAATGGCGCGCGGCGCCGGCGGTATCGGCCTCGATCACCGGCATCAGTTTCAGCGCGCGGATCGCCTTGCGGCATTGGCCGAGCGCCATGACGTGGCTGTGCACGGTCTTGAGCTCGGACAGCTTGACGCCGGGAATCGTGAGCAGCTGGTGGCGGACCCGCTCGAAATGCTCGGCGACGATATGCAGTCCGGAATGCGGCAGCAGATGATGGATGTCGGCGACGCGCCCCGCCACCGAGTTCTCGATCGGGATCATGGCGAGCTTGGCCGCGCCGGTCTTAACCGCGGTGAGCGCGTCCTCGAAGGTGGGACAGGCAAGCGCCTCCAGGCGCGGATAGGCGTCGTTGGCGGCCAGGTGCGAATTGGCGCCCGGCTCGCCCTGAAAGGCGATGTTGTTGCTGCGCGATGTGGCCATGGGTCTTAAGGGGATGCGGGCTCAGGCTACTGGCGGCGGGATTGAAGCAGCTCACGCGCCCGCTCGAGGTCGGGCGGAGTATCGACACCGAGCGGGACAGTGTCAACGAGGGCGACATGGATGCGCATACCGGCTTCCAGCGCCCGTAATTGCTCCAGTTTCTCCCTGAGTTCCAGCGGCGAGGGCGGCAACGATACGAAGCGCTCGAGCGCCCGCCTGGCATAGGCGTAGAGGCCGATATGATGGTAGAGCGGGCCCTCGCCGTAAGGGGCGGTGGCGCGGGTGAAATAGAGCGCGCGCAAGGTCGCGCTACCCGGGAGCGGTGTGCCGATCATTTTCACCACATTGGGATCGGTGCGCTCCTCGTCGCGGGTGATCTCGGCGGCGATGGTGCCGATATCGGCCTCCCCCTCGCGCAGCGCAGCTAGGCAGGCGCGGACCAAAGACGGCGCTAGGGTCGGGAGATCGCCCTGCAGATTGATGATCGTGTCGAGCTTGGCCGAGGGATCGTGCGCCAGCACCGCCTCGAACACCCGGTCCGACCCGCTGGCATGGTCAGGGCGCGTCATCAGCGCTTCGCCCCCGGCCGTCAAAATGGCATCGCGCACCGTTTCGGAATCGGTTGCGACCACCACCGCGCCACAGTCGGCCTCGACCGCGCGGCGCCAGACATGGACGATCATCGGCTCTCCACCGATGTCCGCCAATGGCTTATCGGGAAGTCTTGTCGCTTTCAATCTGGCGGGTATAACGATGAGGCAGGATGTCATGGGACCGTCAGTTAGCATGGAAAAGGTCCCAGGCGACAACCAGGCTCAGGTCGAATGTGTCAGTTGCAACAAGCGTGTAGGCCCTATAGTCTCACGCACCGCCGCAAGAGCTACATGAAGTAGCCTCTGCTTTCCGGGGGATCCGTCGCACCATGAATTACCGTTTCAATCAGATCGCCATGGCAGTGCTCGGTGCACTGCTGCTGTTCTTCGGCGCCAAGACCATCATCAACATCGCCTATGAGGAGCATGAGCCGGAAAAGCCCGGCTTTGAAGTCTCGGGCACCGAGGAAGGCAAGCCCGGCGGCGGCGAGGCCAAACCTGCCGGCGGCGCGGAGCTTGCGACCCTGCTGGCCAGCGGCGATGAGGCGAAGGGCGCCGACGTCGCCAAGAAATGCGCGATCTGTCACAATTTCGATAAAGGCGGACCGAACATGATCGGCCCGAATCTTTATGGCGTGCTCGGCCGCAAAATTGCGAGCCACGAAGGCTACGAATATTCCGACGCGCTGAAGGCGAAGGAGGGCGACTGGGACTACGAGCAGATCAACCACATGATCGAGCATCCGGACGTGTTCGCGCCGGGAACCAAGATGGCCCTGTTCCCGGGTCTGCCCGATGCCAAGCAGCGCGCCGACGTGCTACTGTTCCTGCGCACCAAGAACGACAATCCCCCGCCTTTGCCTGAGGCCACCGCCACCGAAGAGAAGCCGGCCGGCGAGGAGAAGCCCGGCGGCGAAGAGAAGCCGGGTGGCGGCGAAGGGGATGACGCAGCCTTCCTCGCTCTCATCGCCAAAGCCGATCCCAAGCAAGGCGAGGCCGACGCCGCTTTGTGCAAGGTCTGTCACAGCTTCCAGAAGGGCGGCGCGGCGATCGTCGGTCCTGATCTCTACGGCGTGGTGGGGCGCAAGGTCGCCTCGGTCGAGGGCTTCAACTACACCCCGGCGCTGAAAGCGCATGAGGGCGACTGGACCTATCCAAAGCTCGACGTGTGGCTTAAGAATCCCCAGGCCTTTGCGCCCGGAACGATGATGGCCTTCCCGGGCGTGGCGGACGACAAAAAGCGCGCCGCCATTATCGCATTCCTGCGGGCGAATGCCGACACGCCGGTGCCGCTGCCTGAGGCGGCTGCGGGCGGCGAAGCCAAGCCAGAGGAGAAGGCGACCGAGGCCCCGGCAGCCGAAGAGGCTGCACCGCCGGCCGCAGAGGCTGCGCCGCCTGCCGAGGAAGCACCGGCGGCCGAGCCCGAGACGCCAGCCGCTCCGGAAGCGGCCGCACCTGACGAAGAGTCCGCGCCGGCCGCTCCGGAGGAGACTATGGCACCTGAGGAGGAGCCGGCAGCAGAGCCGTCGATGGGCGAGCCGCCTTTCGCCAATCAACCGCAGCCGATTGTGCCCGAGGAGATCGAGAAGGTCATCGAAGAGACCGAGGACAATCCGCCTGCAGCCTCGGAGGACACATCCTCGGAGCCGGCGATGGGCGAGCCGCCCTTCGCCAACCAGCCGCAGCCGGTCTATCCCGAGGGACAGCCCGAGGGCGTCGAGTAGGGCCAGCTACTGAAGCGAGCGACCGCTCTGGGGCGTAACGGCGCGCCACAGCGCCTCGCCGCGCCTGCCGGCAGACGGCATGACCGATAATTCATTTAGTCGCGGGCCTTGCCATGCTAGGCTTTGGCAGGTTTTTTGCGCCTCCGGCCGATGCTGCTAAGCCGCGCCTCGGCAAGCTTTTTCCTTACAGATGGAGCCCATGTCGCCGGCCATGACTTTGCTACGCCTCGCCCTTGTCCTTGGTGCCGTTAGCCTCCTCACTGGCCCCGCTTCCGCCCAGGATGCGCCCATCCACCGTCATTCGCTGTCGCTGATCGGCGAGCCGAAATACTCCGCGGACTTCGCCAATTTCGATTTCGTCAATCCCGACGCGCCGAAAGGCGGCGTGGTGCGCATGGCCGACATCGGCAGCTTCGACAGCCTCAATCCGGTGCTCTACAAAGGCGAGACGGCCGGCGGCCTCGGCCTGATGTTTGAAAATTTGATGGCCGACAGTCTGGACGAGCCCTCGACCTCCTACGGCCTGATCGCCGAATGGGCGTCCTACCCGCCCGACTATTCCTCGGTCACGTTCAAGCTCCGCGACCAGGCGCGCTGGCATGACGGCACGCCGATCACGCCCGACGACGTGATCTACAGCCTCGAGGTCAACAAGCAAGCCAACCCGCGCATGGGGCTCTACTACAAGAACGTATCGCGGGCCGAAGCCACCGCGCCGAACGAGGTCACCTTCTATTTCGACGTGAAGAACAATCGCGAGCTGCCGATGATCATGGGCCAGCTCACCATCCTGCCCAAACATTGGTGGACCGGTAAGGACGCGAACGGCAATCAGCGCGACCCGATGAAGACCACGCTGGAGACGCCGCTCGGCTCCGGCCCGTATCGCATCAAGGAGGTCAAGCCCGGCCGCTCGATCGCCTATGAACGCGTCAAGGACTATTGGGGCAGCGACCTGCCGGTCAACCGGGGCCAGTGGAACTACGACGAGATCCGCTTCGAGTATTACCGCGACGAGACCGTGGCGTTCGAAAGCTTCAAGGCCGGCAGTCTCGATTATTGGCAGGAGACCAGCGCCAAGAACTGGGCCACGGCCTACGACTTCGCCGCCGTGCGCAACGGCTACATCAAGCGCCAGGAAGTGCCGCTCGAGCGGACCCAGCCGATGCAGTGCTTCGTCCTCAATCTGCGCAGGCCGCAATTCGAAGATCGACGCGTGCGCCAGGCCTTCGGTCTCGCCTTCGACTTCGAGTGGGCCAATAAGAATCTGTTCTACGGCCAATATGCGCGGGTCGGCAGCTACTTCCAGGGCAGCGAGCTGGCCGCGCCGGCGGCGGTGCCCGAAGGGCGCGAGCTTGAGATCCTGAACGAGGTGAAGGACGGCCTGCCGCCGGAGGTGTTCACCGAGGTGCACCGCAATCCGGTCAATGACAGTCCCGACGACATGCGCGGCAATTTGCGCAAGGCGGTGGCGCTGCTCAAGGATGCGGGCTGGGTGGTCAAGAACGGCGTGCTCACCAATGTCAAGACCGGCCAGCCGATGAAGGTCGAGTTCCTGCTGGTGTCCCCGCTGTTCGAGCGCATCGTGCAGCCATTCCTGCGCAATCTCGAACGGCTCGGCGTCAAGGGCTCGATCCGCATGGTCGACTCCGCGCAGTACACGCGGCGGCTCAACGTGTTCGATTACGACAGCGTGGTGGGCAATTTCGCCCAGTCCGACTCGCCCGGCAATGAGCAGCGCGATTTCTGGGGCTCGGAAGCGGCGGACCGCGAAGGCAGCCAGAACCTGATCGGGGTCAAGAGCCCGGCCATCGACAAGCTGGTCGATCACGTCATCTTCGCCAAGGACCGCGCCGAGCTGATCGCCGCCACCCACGCGCTCGACCGTGCTTTGCTGTGGAGCGAATTCGTGGTGCCGCAATGGTATTCGCCGAATGTGCGCATCGCTTATTGGGACCGCTATGGCCAGCCCAAGAGGCTGCCAGGGCTGACACCGGGCTTCCTCCAGGTCTGGTGGTTCGACCAGAACATGGCCGCGCGGCTGCCGGGATCGTCGCAGCTCTGATGGCGCATAACGGGCGGCCATGGCGATCGATCGCTTGCGGCGCGGCTCTGGTTTTGGCGCTGGTGGCCGCCGCCGCCGCGTCCGAGCGCCGGCACGGCCTGTCAGCCTTCGGCGACCTCGCCTATCCGGCCGATTTCGACCATTTCGCCTATGCCAACCCCGACGCACCGAAAGGCGGCGTGTTCTCGCTGATCGGCTGGGGCGGCGTCACCACCTTCAACAGCCTCAACAACTACATCCTCAAGGGCGACGCGGCCCAAGGCCTCGAGCTGCTGTTCGATTCGCTGATGGTGCCGGCGGCGGACGAGCCCGACGCGGTCTATGGGCTGGTAGCCGAAGGCGCCGAGGTGGCCGATGACGGCAAGTCGGTCATTTTCCATCTGCGGCCGGAGGCTCGCTTCTCCGATGGCACGAAGTTGACCGCCGACGACGTGGTGTTCTCGTTCGATGCGCTCAAGACCCAAGGCCACCCGCTCTACCGTCAGACCCTGCAAGACGTGGTCAGCGCCGAGGCGCTCGATCCCGAAACGGTGCGCTACAGTTTCACCGGCGAGCTGGTCCGCGACCTGCCGCTGACGGTCGCCACGCTGCCGATCTTCTCCAAGGCTTATTACACAAGCCGGCCGTTCGATGAGACCACGCTCGACGCGCCGCTCGGCTCGGGCCCGTATCTGGTCGACAGCCTCGCGCAAGGGCGCACCATCGTCTATCGTCGCAATCCCGACTATTGGGCCAAGGACTTGCCGGTCAATCGCGGGCGGTGGAACTTCGACAAGATCCGCTTCGAATATTTCCGCGACCGCACCGCCGCCATGGAGGCGTTCAAGGCCGGCTTCTACGACTTCCGCGAAGAGTTCACGTCGAAAGTGTGGGCGACGGAATATGACTTCCCGGCGATCCGCGCCGGCAAGATCAAGAAGGAAGTCCTGCCCGACGAGGCGCCCTCCGGGACACAGGGCTTCTTCCTCAACACCAGGCGCGACAAGTTCAAGGATCCGCGCGTGCGCGAGGCGCTCGATCTCGCCTTCGACTTTGGGTGGACCAACCGCAACATGTTCTATGGACTCTACGACCGCACCGAGAGCTATTTCGAGAACTCGCCGATGAAGGCGGTCGGCGCGCCTTCGCCTGAGGAGCGAGCGCTGCTCGAAGGTCTCGGCGTGAAGGTGCCTGAGGCGGCGTTCGAGGCGGTCTATCTGCCGCCGAAGAGCGACGGCTCGGGCCAGGACCGCACGCTTCTGCTCAAGGCCGGCAAGCTGCTCGATGAAGCCGGCTGGACCATCAAGAACGGCGTGCGGGTCAGCGACAAAGGCGAGCCCCTCAAGGTCGAGTTCCTCCTGTACGAACCGGTTTTCGAGCGGGTCGTGGCGCCGTACATCAAGAACCTCAAGCTGATCGGCATCGACGCCCGCATGCGCATGGTCGATGCCGCGCAATACCAGCAGCGGCTCAAGGATTTCGACTTCGACATCACCGCTCAGCGCTACACCATGCGCAACACGCCGGGGGTTGAGCTCAGGAGCTATTTCGGCTCGGCGGCGGCGCAGATGGACGGCTCGCTCAATCTTGCCGGCGTCGCCGATCCCGCCGTCGACGCGCTGATCGAGCGGGTGATTGCCGCCAAGAGCCGCGGCGAGCTGACTGCGGCGGCGCGCGCGCTCGACCGTGTGCTCAGAGCCGGCCATTATTGGGTGCCGCACTGGTACAAGGCCTCCAGCAACGTGGCCTATTGGGACAAATTCTCGCGCCCCGAGCAGAAGCCGCGTTTCGACCGCGGCATTCTCGACACCTGGTGGTATGACGAGGCCAAGGCTGCCAATCTGGCCAATGTCGCCGCGGGTCCCGCTCCGGCCGATTCGCCCTCGCGGCGCCCGCTTCTGATCCTAGCCGCCTTGATTGGGCTCGTGCTTGCGGTTTACTTCGTCCTGCGCTTGAGAAGGTCTGCCCGAACCGAATGACCGCCTATATCCTTCGCCGCGTCCTGCTCATCCTGCCGACCATGTTCGGCATCATGCTGGTGACCTTCGTCATCGTGCAGTTCGCCCCCGGCGGCCCGGTGGAGAAGCTGATCGCGCAGCTGACCGGCACCGATCCCGGCGCCACCTCGATGTTCAGCGGCGGCGGCAGCGATTTCGCCGGCAAGCCGGGCCAAGGCGCGGTGCCTGGCGACGTGTCGGCGCCGTCGAAATATCGCGGCGCGCAGGGGCTCGACCCGGAATTCATCAAGAGCCTGGAAAAGCAGTTCGGTTTCGACAAGCCAGCCTATGAGCGCTTCGGCATGATGATCTGGAACTATCTCCGCTTCGATTTCGGCGAGAGCTATTTCCGCGATACCAGCGTGCTCACGCTCATCGCCGAGCGGATGCCGGTGTCGATCTCGCTCGGGTTGTGGATGACGCTGCTGTCCTATGTCATTTCGATTCCGCTCGGCATTCGCAAGGCGGTGCGCGACGGCTCGCGCTTCGACATCTGGACCAGCACGGTGGTGGTCATCGGCTACGCCATTCCCGGCTTTCTGGTCGCCGTGTTCCTGATCGTGCTGCTGGCCGGCGGTTCGTTCGTGCAGATCTTCCCGCTGCGCGGCCTGATCTCGGAGAACTGGTCGGAGCTGCCCTGGTACTCGAAGATCCTGGACTATTTCTGGCATCTGGTGCTGCCGATGATCGCCATGTCGCTATCAGCGTTCGCCACCACCACCTTCCTCACCAAGAACTCGTTCATGGAGGAAATCAGGAAGCAATATGTGACGACGGCTCGGGCCAAGGGCCTGACCGAGCACCAAGTGCTGTACGGGCATGTGTTCCGCAACGCCATGCTGATCGTGATCGCCGGCTTCCCCGGCGCGTTCATCGGCGCGTTCTTCGCCGGCTCGCTGCTGATCGAAACGATCTTCACCCTCGACGGGCTCGGCCTGCTCGGCTTCGAGGCCATCGTGAACCGCGACTATCCGGTGGTGTTCGCCACGGTCTATATCTTCTCGCTGCTCGGCCTCGTCATCAATCTCATCTCCGACTTGACCTATACTTGGGTCGATCCGCGCATCGACTTCGAGACACGCGAGGTGTGACGGCATGGACGCCCCCACCGACATCGCCATCGACGAGGAGGTCACGGCGCAGGGCATACCCAAGCCGCGGCCGTGGTTGTCGGTGCTGCAACGGCGGCGCTGGGAGACCTTCAAGGCCAATAAGCGTGGCTTCTGGTCGTTATGGCTCTTTTTGTTGGTGTTCGTGCTCAGCCTGTTCGCCGAGTTCATCGCCAACGACAAGCCGATCCTGGTGAAATACGAAGGCCACTATTACTGGCCGATCTTCAAATCCTATCCGGAGACCGATTTCGGCGGCGTGTTCGAGACCGAGGCCGACTATCGCGATCCCGCGGTCAAGACGATGATCGCCGACGCCGGCGGGTGGGAGCTATGGCCGCCGATCCGGTTCTCCTACAACACCCAGAACAAGAACCCGCCAATGGCCTTTCCGGTGAAGCCGACCTGGCTGCTCACCGACAAGGACTGCGAGCTGGCGGTGGAGCGCGGCTTTCACCCCTGCAACAGCAGCCTGGAGTGGAACTGGCTGGGGACCGACGACCAGGGCCGCGACGTGGTCGCCCGGGTGATCTATGGCTTTCGCATCTCGGTGCTGTTCGGCCTGATCCTCACCCTGTTCTCCTCGCTGGTCGGCGTGGGCGCCGGCGCATTGCAGGGCTATTTCGGCGGATGGACCGATCTCCTGTTCCAGCGCTTCATCGAGATCTGGACCAGCGTGCCGCAGCTCTATCTGCTGATCATCGTGGCGGCGGTGATCGAGCCGAGTTTCTGGATCCTGCTCGGCATTCTGCTGGCGTTCTCCTGGGTGGCGCTGGTCGGGGTGGTCCGCGCGGAGTTCCTGCGCGCCCGGAATTTCGAATATGTCACCGCGGCCCGCGCGCTCGGCCTGTCCAACATCAAGATCATCTTCAAGCATCTGCTGCCGAACGCGATGGTGGCGACGCTCACCTTCATGCCGTTCATCTTGAACGGCTCGATTACCACGCTGACCTCGCTGGACTTTCTCGGCTTCGGGTTGCCGCCGGGGTCGCCGTCGCTCGGCGAGCTGCTGGCGCAGGGCAAGGACAATCTCCAGGCGCCGTGGCTCGGGCTGACCGCCTTCTTCGTCATCGCCACAATGCTCAGCCTGTTGATCTTCGTCGGCGAGGCGGTGCGCGACGCGCTCGACCCGCGCAAGACCATGGTGTGAGCCCGATGCACGGATCCCATTCCCACGATCATGGCAGCAGCCACGAACGCGACCTCACCAATAATGAATGGCGCATGGGGCTGGCGGCGCTGATCACCGGCGCGTTCATGTTCGCCGAGGTGGCCGGCGGCATCGCCGCGGGCTCACTGGCTTTGCTCGCCGATGCCGGCCACATGCTCACCGATTTCGCCTCGCTGTCGCTCGCCTGGTTCGGGTTCAGGCTCTCGCGCCGTCCGGCCGACTGGAAACGCACTTACGGCTTCGACCGCTTCCAGGTGCTGGTGGCCTTCGCCAACGGTCTGGCGCTGTTCGCCATCGCCGGGTGGATCGTCTTTGAGGGCATCGAGCGGCTGATGACCACGCCGCAGGTGTCCGGCGGCATCATGATGGTGGTCGCGGTGCTCGGGCTGCTGGTGAACATCGTCGCCTTCGTCCTGCTGCAAGGCGCCGACCGCGACAATCTCAATATCCGCGGCGCGGCCATCCATGTGCTCGGCGATCTGCTCGGCTCGGTGGCGGCGCTGGTCGCCGGCGCCGTGATCCTGCTCACCGGCTGGACCCCGATCGACCCGCTGTTGTCGATCCTGGTGGCCGCCATCATCGTCCGGAGCGGCTGGCGGGTGGTGGCGGATGCCGGGCACATTCTGCTGGAAGGCGCGCCCCAGGAGCTCGATACGCGGGCGATCGCCCCCGACTTGGTCGCCAATGTCACCGGCCTGAAGGAGGTGCATCACCTTCACGTCTGGTCGATCACCCAGAGCCGGCGCATGGTGACGCTGCACGCCTGCATCGGCGACAATTCGGATTCCGACCAATTGGTCAAAGCCATCAAGGCGCGGCTCAAGGACCAGTTCGGCCTCGGCCACGCCACCATCGAGATCGAGCGCGGCGAATGCGCCGACGCTCCAGCCGGAAAGCGCAAGGCGTGACCATGAATAAGGCCAACGGCACCCCGCTCATCGCGGTCGACGATCTGTCGGTCGACTTCCGCTCCGGCGACGGCATCACCCATGCCGTGCGCAACGTGTCCTTCGACATCGGCAAGGCCGAGACCGTGGCGCTGGTGGGCGAGTCGGGCTCGGGCAAGACGGTCACGGCGCTGTCGATCCTGAGGCTGCTCCCCTACCCGGCCGCCTCGCATCCGTCCGGCAAGATCCGGTTCAACGGCGAGGATCTCCTGACACTGGCGCCGGGAGCGCTCCGCCAGGTCAGGGGCAACAAGATCTCGATGATCTTCCAGGAGCCGATGACCTCGCTCAACCCGCTGCATACTATCGAGCAGCAAGTGGGCGAAGTGCTGAAGATCCATCGCGGCATGTCCGACCGGGCGGCACGTGAACGCGTGCTCGATCTCCTGGAAAAGGTCGGCATCGACGACCCCGAGGGGCGGCTCCAAACCTACCCGCATCAGCTCTCGGGCGGGCAGCGGCAGCGGGTGATGATCGCCATGGCGCTGGCCAACGAGCCGGACCTGCTGATCGCCGACGAGCCGACCACCGCGCTCGACGTCACCATCCAGGCGCAAATCCTCGACCTGCTGCTCAAGCTCAAGGACGAGTTCAATATGGCGATGCTGCTGATCACCCACGATCTCGGCATCGTGCGCAAGATGGCCGACCGGGTCTGCGTGATGAATAACGGCGAGATCGTCGAGCATGGCGCGTCGCACGACATCTTCACCCATCCGCAGCACCCTTACACCAAGCACCTGCTCGCCTCGGAGCCCAAGGGCAACCCGCCGGCCGCCAACGCCGAGGCGAAGACCATCCTGGAGACCAAGGACCTCAAAGTGTGGTTTCCGATCAAGCGCGGCTTCCTCAGGCATACGGTCGGCCACATCAAGGCGGTCGATGGCATCGACCTTGCGGTCAAGGAGGGCCAGACGCTGGGCGTGGTCGGCGAATCGGGCTCGGGCAAGACCACGCTCGGGCTGGCGCTGCTCAGGCTGGTGTCGAGCGAAGGGCCGATCGTCTATCTCGGCAACCGCATCGACGGCTTCGATTCCAAGCAGATGCGCCCGCTCAGGCGTCATATGCAGATCGTGTTTCAGGATCCTTACGGCTCGCTCTCGCCCCGCCTTTCGGTCGGGCAGATCATCGAGGAGGGTCTCGGCATTCAGGCTCCCAACCTATCCCGCGCCGAACGCGACGCGCGGGTGACGCGGGCGCTGGAAGAAGTCGGGCTCGACCCCGCCTGCCGCCACCGCTACCCGCATGAATTCTCGGGCGGCCAGCGCCAGCGCATCGCCATTGCCCGCGCGCTGGTGCTCGAGCCGAAATTTCTCATTCTCGATGAGCCGACCTCGGCGCTCGACGTGTCGGTGCAGGCGCAGATTGTCGATTTGCTGCGCGACCTCCAGCGCAAGCACAAGCTTGCTTATCTGTTCATCAGCCACGATCTGAAAGTGGTGCGCGCGCTGGCCAACTCGATCATCGTGCTCCGTCACGGCAAGGTGGTGGAGCAGGGCCCGGCGCGGACCGTATTCTCGAAGCCCAAGACCGATTACACCAAGGCGCTGCTGGCGGCCGCGTTCGAGCTCGAAGCGACGCGCAGCGACGTCGTCGCCACCTAGCTCCGCGCCGGAACTCCCAGCGGCCTCAGACGTTGCTAGGAGACACCACCCCCGTAAACGGAGACACGGACCCATGCGCGGAGTTTTGTTGTGGCTGATCGGCATTCCAATACCGATCATCATCCTGCTGTGGCTGTTCGGCGTACTTCACTAGTCCACAGCGTCTGACGTGTAACGGCTGCCGCCGGTGTGCGGCAGCCGTCTCACGCCGCTCACTTCATACCCCGCCGCCTTGATCCGTTGCCGTGCGTCGGCGAAAGGCTCGACCTCGACCGCCATGTGGAATGCATTGGCGTGCAGGAAGTCGTTGCCGCTGGTCATGATGCCGACATGGCCCTCCCAAAATACCAAATCACCGCGGCGAAGCTCTAGGCCCGGCCGCCAGTCGAGAGCGCTGCCAAGCTCGACCGCTTGCATGTCGGCATCGCGCGGCGCGGCATGACCTGCAGCTTCGACGGCGAGCTGCACCAAACCCGAGCAGTCAAGGCCGACGCTGGTCCGGCCGCCCCACAGATAGGGCGTGCCGAGAAACGCCTCGGCCACCGCGACGAAATCGGGCTCGGCATGGCCGGCCGGCGCCGCATGACCGGCGAACACATAGCCGCCGCCGGCAAGGGCGAGGAACTTACCCTCGGCGCCTGAGACGGCGATGCGCGCGTTCAGGCTAAGCAGCGCCAGCGGCGGGGTCTTGGCATCCGGTTGCGGGTAGACATAGGTGCGCAGCACCGCGACGCGATGCGTCGGGGCGACGACATCAGCGACCAATCCCTCGCTCGGCATGTAACCGACATAGGAGTCGCGGGCGAGCTGAACCCAGGCCCAGCCCTCTCGCTCGTCATAGAGGGTCACGGTCTCGCCGAGCAGAGCCTCGGTGTCGAGGGTCGCGTCGAAACGCGGCTCCCGCCGGACGGGCACGGACGGCGCGCCGACCTGGCGGAGTTCGCCTGTCGCGTAGCGCCCGGCCTGGACTACCCCACGCAGCGGCTCGGCTGCCAGGTCTGAGCGGTAAGCATGGCGGCGCGGGTCAGGCAACACGTCGTTGCTCACGAGGTTCCAAGCTCTCGGCGGAAGAACTGGAACAGCGCGCGGGCCGCCTGCGGCTCGCCGCCTTTCGGGCGCCCAGGCTGATCGCGCGGCACCCAGCCGAAAATGTCGAGATGAGCGAAGCGTTTGGCGTCACGCACGAAGCGCTTGAGGAACAGGGCGGCGATGATCGAGCCGGCAAAACCCCCCTCGGCGATATGATTGACATCGGCGATGCCGCTCTTGAGCAGGGCGTCGTAGGGCGGCCATAACGGCATGCGCCACATCGGGTCGCCCACGGCTTGGCCCGCGGCGATCAGACCGGCGGCCAGGTCCTCGTCATCGCTGTAGAGGGGAGGCAGATCGGGCCCGAGCGCGACGCGCGCCGCCCCGGTGAGCGTCGCGATGGTGACGAGATAGTCCGGCGCCTCTTCGTCGGCCAGGCTGATGGCGTCGGCCAGCACGAGACGGCCCTCGGCGTCGGTATTGCCGATCTCCACGGTCATGCCGTTCCGGCTCGGCAGCACGTCGCCCGGGCGGAAGGCATTGCCGGCGATCGAGTTCTCGGCGGCGGGGATCAGCACGCGCAGCCGCACCGGCGGCTTGGCGCGCATGACGAGATGGGCGAAGGCCAGCGCCGAGGCCGCGCCACCCATGTCCTTCTTCATCAGCGCCATGCCGCTGCCCGGCTTGATGTCGAGGCCTCCGGTATCGAAGCAGATGCCCTTGCCGACGATGGTTACCTTGGGGGCGTGCTCCGATCCCCACCGCAGATCGATCAGCCGGGGGCTGCGGTCGCTGGCGCGGCCCACGGCATGGATCATGGGGAAATTGTCGGACAGCAGCCCCGATCCCTCGGTGACCTTGATGCTGGCGCCAAAGGCGGTGGCCAGCTCGCGCGCGGCGCTCTCGAGCTCGGCGGGGCCCAGATCGTTGGCCGGGGTGTTGATGAGATCGCGGCCGAGATAGAGCGCCTCGGCGAGGGCGAGGACCTGCTCCCTGCTCGCGCCATGCGGCAATGTTAGGCGCTTCGGCTTGGCGCCATCGGCCGATTTGTAGCGGCTGAAGCGATATGAGCCGGCGAGAAAACCGAGGGCGGCAAGCTCGGGATCCGGCAGAGGCGAGGCGAAGCGATAGTCGCCCGCGGACAGCGCTCCCGGCAAAACTCCGGTGAGCAGCGGGGCGCGCGCGGCCCAATCCGTGCCGCCGGTGCCGAGCAGGACGCCGGCGATGCCGCCCTTCCCATCGGGGAGAACCAGCACCGAGCCTTGCTTGGCGGCCCAGCCTTGCGTCGCGACCCAGCTCCGCTCGGTCTCGCTCAACTCCTTGAGCGCGGGGTCGTCCGCGGCGGCGATCAGGCGGATCGGCAGCGCCTCGGCGCCGGCCGGGAGGAGTAAATCTTCCAAGGCGCGGCGCCTGGTCTCGAGCGTCATGGCTTTGCTGGGCATGGGCGAAGGTCTAGAACCCGGACTTGATGGCGGGGCGCATTAATGGCAGGGGAGCTAAGGCAAGACAATGGCGGAAGACGCGGCATGACGACCGACACTTACACGCTGGTGATCGGCGACAAGAACTTCTCGTCCTGGAGCTTGCGGCCCTGGCTGGCGCTGAAACAGGGCGGCATCCCCTTTGGCGAGGAATGCATCAGGCTGCGGCAGCCCGACTCCAAGGCCGAGATTCTGAGCCATTCGCCCTCGGGCAAGGTGCCCGCGCTCAGAACCAGGACCGGCATGGTGTGGGACAGCCTGGCCATTCTCGACACTCTCGCCGAGCGCCATCCCGAGCTTAGGCTCTGGCCGGACGCCGAGGAGGCGCGGGCCGCGGCGCGCAGCATCTCGGCCGAGATGCATTCAGGCTTCGTCGCACTCCGCAACGACATGCCGATGGACTTGCTGGGCACGCTCCCCTGCCCGCCGATGAGCGCGGCGCTCGAGGCCGATATCAGGCGGATCGTCGCGATCTGGAAGGATACGCGGGCGCGCTTCGGCCAAGGCGGTCCGTTCTTGCTTGGCGGCTTCTCCAACGCCGACGCCATGTATGCACCGGTGGCGACGCGGTTCCGCACCTATGGCGTCGATTTGGCCCGCTACGGCGACGACGGCACCGGCGCGGCCTATCAGGCGGCCGTGCTGGCGCTCCCGGCAATGGCCGAATGGACGGCAGGCGCTAGGCAGGAAATACGGCAGCGCTCGGTTGCCTGACCGGCATATGGTTAATCCTTTTTTGACGGCTGTCCCACATCCTTACACCCAGGAAACAGGGAATGCCGGGCGCTCGCTCCCGGCCGGTAAGGATTGGTTAAGTAATGGCTCAGCCCCACCGCTTGCCGCGCTCGCGCCGCTCGATGGCGCTCGCGCTTCTCGCCACCACGGCCGTCGCGCTGGTGCTTGGCGGCTGTAACCAAACCGGACCATTCGCGCGGCTTTCCAACGAGCCCAAGCTTGCGGCCGCCGACCAGATCGGCGCGATCTCCCAATGGAGCGCAGCCTACGCCAAGAACCCGCAAGACCCGAAAATGGCGCTCGGTTACGCCGCGTCGCTGAAAGCGATCGGCTCGCGCGATCGCGCGATGGAGGTGCTGACGGCGGGATACCAAGCCAACATGGACAACGGCGAGATCGCCGCCGAGCTTGGCCGCCTGGCGCTCGACATGAACCGGCTCGACATCGCCAACCAGACGCTGAAAGTGGCCGAGGCCCAAGGCATAAAGGATTGGAAGACGCTGTCGGCCCAAGGAACCTTGCGCGCCAAGCAAGGCAAGCATGCCGAAGCGCAGCAATATTTCCTCGCCGCGCTGAAAGAGCAGCCCGACTCCGTGTCGGTGATCAACAATCTGGCGCTGTCCTACGCGCTCGACGGCAAAGCCGGTCAGTCCGAGGAGCTGCTGCGCAAGGCAGTCGCCAGCGGCAAAGGCGACACCCGCGTGCGGCAGAACCTCGCCATGGTGCTCGGCCTCCAGGGCAAGTTCGAAGAGGCGCGACAGGTCGCCTCCGTTGACATGACGGAGCAGGACGCCAAGTCGAGCATGACCTATCTGCGCAATATGCTGTCCAACCAGAACCAGTTCGCCGCAGCCACCCCTGGCGGCGCCGGCGAGTCCTCGGGCGACGACTGGCAGCCTTATGCCTCGAGTGATTCCGGCTCGAGCAAGACCGCAGCCGCCGCACCGGTTGCGGCGCCGAAGATGCAAGTGGTGAAGGCGACCGAGGAAATCGATGCGCCGTCCGCCGGCGGGTCGGTCAAGCCCGCGCCGGCAGCCCCGGCCACCCAGAAGATGGCCGGTACGCCGAAGCTGATCACGCCGGTCAACGCCACGTCGAGCCAGGCCAAGGCCGCGACCGCCGGTGCGGCGGCGCCGTTCGCCCCGGCCGACCTGCTCAGAATCGAATCCGACTAGCTCGTTATTGGATGTCAGAGCTCGCAGGTCAGACGGCGTTTGTCGCCTCTGACCGCCGGCCCGCTATTGGCCGTGGCGGATCGCCATGACCTGGATGAAGGCCGGCCCCAAGATCACGATGAACAGCACCGGCAGGAAGAACAAGATCATCGGCACCGTCAGCTTGGGCGGTAGCGCCGCCGCCTTCTTCTCGGCCTCGGCCATGCGCATGTCGCGGCTTTCCCTGGCCAGCACCCTCAGCGCCTGACCGACGGCCGTACCGTAGCGCTCGGCTTGGATCAGGCTGGTGCCGACCGCCCGCACTACCGCTATGCCGGTGCGCTTGCCTAGATTCTCATAGGCTTGCCGCCGCTCCTGTAAATAAGACAGCTCCGCCGTGGTGACGCTGAACTCCTCGGCCAGCTCGAGCGAGCGGGTGCCGATCTCGGACGCCACCTTGTTCATCGCCGATTCGACCGACATGCCGGCCTGCACGCAGATCAGCAGCAGATCGAGCGAGTCGGGGAACACGCGCTTGATGGATTTCTGGCGGCGCTGGATCAGATTCGAGACGAAGATATTCGGCAAATAGAAGCCGAGATAGGCGCCGCCGATCGACAGGCCGATGCGAGCGAGCGGCGCCAGGCCGTAAGTGTTCACGAAGAACAGATAGAAGAAGGTCACGCCGAAGGTCAGGATCGGCAGGGTGGCCCGAAAGAACAGGAATGCCACCACCGGCGCCTGACCGCGCATGCCGGCCATCTTTAGGCGCTCGCGCGTCGCGTCGGTCTCGAGCGCCTTGCGCAGGTTGAACTGCTCGACGATGCGCTTCATGAAGCTCTTCGGCTCCTTGCGCAATCTGCCCTGGCGCTGCTCCTCGGCCATGCGCACCAGCTGCTCCGCGCGGAGGCGCTCGCGTTCGGTCGACACATATTTCATTCGCGATTCGAGGCGGTCGCCGGACAGCAGCGGCAGCACAAAGGAGGTCACCGTGGCGAAGGCGGCGACGGCCGCAAGAATCATGACCATGAATTGCGGGTCGAGCACGTATTTCATCAGCGTGGCCATGGCGGGTCCTAATAGTCGAAATTGATCATCTTTTTCATGACCAGGATGCCGATGATCATCCAGATGCCGCTGGCGATCAGCATCATGTTGCCGAGATGGTCCTTCCAGAGCAGCGAGATGTAATCGGGCGAGGTCAGGAATACGAGCAGCATGACGCAAGGGGGCAGTGAACCGATGATGATCGCGGAGGCCTTGGCCTCGGCGCTGAACGCCCTGACCTTGGCCTGCAAGCGGTAGCGATCGCGCAGCACCTGGGCGAGGTTGGAGAGCGCCTCGGCGAGATTGCCGCCGGTTTGCGACTGGATGGCGATGACGATGGCGAAGAAATTCACTTCTTGCAGCGGCATGCGCTCATACATGCGCTCGAAGGAGCGCGACAGCGGCACGCCGACCTTCTGCTGCTCGACCAGATCGATGAACTCGCCTTTGACCGGATCGGGCGACTCCACGGCGATGATCTGCATGCAGTCCGACAGCGGCAGACCGGATTTGATGCCGCGCACGATGATGTCGATGGCGTTGGCGAATTCGAACAGGAACTTGGCCTGACGGCGCTTGATCATGCGTGCCACGAGCCACCGCGGCAAGCCGAACCCGCAGACAAATGCCACCATCAACGACACCAGCGGGGAAGAGCCGGTGATGAGGACGATGAGACCGCCCAACAGGCCGGCGAACAGGCTCAAGAGGTAATACGTGCGCGGCTTGATGGTCAGCCCGGCGCGGATCAAGCGCGTGCGAAGCGGCACCCGCTTGGCCTTTTTCTGCTTGGCCTCGATATTCTTGATGGTGTCCTGCACCTGCTGCTTGCGCATTTGCAGGGGTTGCGGCAGGGCGGCACGTCTCTGGGCTTTGCTTTGCGCCACATTGGCAACGCGCTGGCTCGCCTTGCGCTCGCCGCTCATGAACGGCATCACCAGCACATAGACGACGCCGCCGACGGCGAGTGCAGCCAGCGCCATGGCCGCCAACTGTACGAGCTCAGGGCTGAGCAAAGCGCTCTCCTAGCGGACGGCCGTGCTCGTCGTACACTTCGCCCGCGGACAGAATTTCGGTCAGACGTTTTTCCTCGCCGAAATAGCGCGCCTTGTCCCAGAAATGCGGTCTGGCGATGCCGGTGGTGCGATGCTGCCCGGCGATGCGGCCGGACGCGTCCTCGCCGTGAATGTCGTAGACGAACAGATCCTGCAAGGTGACGACGTCGCCTTCCAGGCCGATCACCTCGGTGACGTGGGTGATCTTGCGCGAGCCGTCGCGCAGGCGGGCCGCCTGAATGATCACGTCCACCGAGGATACGATCATCTCGCGGATGGTCTTGGCCGGAAGATTGTAGCCGCCCATCAGAATCATGCTCTCAAGACGGCTGATGCACTCGCGGGGCGAGTTGGAGTGGAGCGTGCCCATCGAGCCGTCATGGCCGGTGTTCATAGCCTGCAACAGGTCGAACGCTTCAGGTCCACGCACCTCGCCGACGATGATGCGGTCGGGGCGCATACGCAGGGTGTTCTTGACGAGATCGCGCATAGTGATCTCGCCCTCCCCCTCGAGGTTCGGCGGACGCGTCTCGAGACGGACGACATGCGGCTGTTGCAATTGCAGTTCGGCCGAGTCCTCGCAGGTGATGACGCGCTCGTCGTCCTCGATATAGCCGGTCATGCAATTGAGCAGAGTGGTCTTGCCCGAGCCGGTGCCACCGGAGATCACGACATTGCAGCGCACGCGGCCGATAATGGCGAGCAGGGTGCGGCCTTCCGGGGTGATGGTGTTGAGCTTGACCAGCTGATCCAGGGTCAGCCGGTCGCGCTTGAATTTGCGGATGGTGAGGGTCGGTCCGTCGAGCGACAGCGGCGGCGCGATGACGTTGACGCGGCTGCCGTCGGGGAGGCGCGCGTCGCAGATCGGGCTCGATTCGTCGACCCGGCGGCCGACCTGACTGACGATACGCTGGCAGATATTCATCAGCTGGGCGTTGTCGGCAAACCGGACCCCGGCCCGCTCGACCTTGCCGCGCACTTCGATATAGGTCGTCTCGGCGCCATTGACCATGATGTCGGCGATCTCGTCGCGGGCGAGCAGCGGCTCGAGCGGACCGTAGCCGAGAACGTCATTGCAGATGTCCTGGAGCAGCTCTTCCTGCTCGGCGATCGACATCACCACGTTCTTGATGGCGACGATCTCGCTGACGATGTCGCGGATCTCCTCGCGCGCCGCCTCGGGATCGAGCTTGGAGAGCTGGGTCAGATCGATCGTGTCGATCAGCGCGTTGAAGACCGTGGTCTTTACGTCGTAATACTCTTCCGAGCGCGCGCGCTCGATCGGCTTACGCTCGGCCCGGGCTTGCGCCTCGGCCTTGTTGTCGGGTGTGGCGGCGGGTTTGCGTTCGGGATTGGGCGGCGGCGGAGTGGAGGCGTGCGGCTGCGGCGCCGGCGCCGCAGGCGTGATGGACCGCTCTGGAGGCGGTGCCGCAGACGTGCTCCGTTTCCCGAACATGTTACGCGCGTGTCTTGGTTAGTCTGAGGCGGGCCAGGATCGGCGCCAGCATGGATTGACGTTCGCTCTTCTGCTCCGACCGGTCGGTCAGAAAGTTGGCGAGACCGCGGAACGCATCGGCCGCCTTGGACTTGTCGGACACCTCCTCGATCATTTGCCCGTTATTGGCCGCCGTGCCGAACAGCTGAGCGTCGAAATCGATGACAAATTTGGGCTCGAGCTCGATGGCATAGCCGAAGTCCTTCACCGAGATTTCGGGGCGCTTGGGCACGCCGACCTGGTTGAGCACGAGCAGAGGTGGCCGGTCGTTGGGGCGAGAGCCCTTCAGCTGGTCGACCAGGTTCTTGGCGTTGCGGAGATTGGCGAGATCGGGCGCCGCCGTGAGCACCACGTGGTCGGCCTTGAGCACGACCTGCTTGGCCCAGGCGGTCCACAAATGGGGTACGTCGACGGCGATCCACGGCACGTTCTCGCGCACCACGTCGAGCACGGTGTCGCAGGAGGCCGGATCGAGATCGTAGGGGCGATCAAGCGTGCCGGGCGCGGCGAACAGGCTGAGATTGTCCGAGCAGCGCGACAGCAGCCGGTCGAGCACCATTTCATCGAGGCGCTCGGGTGAGGACAGGGCGTCGGCGATGCCTTGCAGCGGGTCCTGGTTGAAATCGAGGCCGGCGGTGCCGAACGGCAGATCAAAATCGGCGATGACCACGTCGCTCTTAAGCGTCGAGGCGATGGAGAAGGCGGTGTTGTGACAGACCGTGCTCGAGCCGGAGCCGCCTTTGGCCCCGACGAACGCGATCACCTGGCCAACCGGCCCCGTCTGCGGGTCGGTATAGATGCTCGAAATGCTCTCGATGATTTGCAGCACCTTGACCGGCGCCACGACATATTCGCTGACACCGCGGCGCAACAGCTCGCGATAAAGCAGCACGTCGTTGACGTGGCCGATGCAGACGACCTTGGTGCCAGGATCGCAAACCTCGGCGAGACGGTCCAGCTCGCCCAGCATATTGGTGCGGTCGAGCAACGACTCGATGATGACCAGGTTCGGCGTAGAGGCATTTTTGTAGAAGGCGACTGCCGCCTGGGCGCCGCCCATCTGCACGGTGACATGCGCTTTAGCCAGACGGCGATCCTGCGACGCCTTCTCGATCACCGCGGCGGTATCCTGGTCCTCGCAAAAGGCCTGGATGTTGACGCGCGGGATCGGGCGCGCGCGCGACGAATCGGCCGGCGTCTCAAGCACCCGCTCGAAGGCCGGCTCGCTTTCCGCGGCGGAACTCAGCGAATATGCGGCATCACCGATCACTGGCTGGCCCCGATCTGACTCACCTCACTCGCGTTCGCATGCTCCGAGGGAGCGCGCACGGAGATGGTCGGTTCACCGGCGATATATTTGCCCCACACGGTGTCGCGGCGCTCGCCGGGTCGCGGCGTCTCGCCGCGCGGACGGACGAGGTCCTCGGGGTTCGCCACCATCGCCGCGAGGTTGCGCTGCGTGGCGCAGCCCATGTTTGGATAGGGCATGTTCTGCGGATCGCGCCCGATATTTTCGGACCAATCCGGGCAATCCGGCGGCTGGGCGATGAATTGGAGATAGGACAACCGCAATGGCGCGGCCGGATCGCCGTTGCCGAAATAGGGCTCGAGCACGACCGCTTTTGGATCGATGCCGGCGGTGCGGAGAGCTTTGCGCACCTGGTCATAGGCGTGCATGGCGGCGGTCTCGTTGGGGCCGCCGGACGGGGCTCTGATCAGCAGACGATCGGAGCTCTGCGCCTTGTAGTCCCGCAAATATCCGAAGATTTGCCCCTTCTGGGATTCATTCAGGCCGGAGGAGCCGGGATAGACGGCAAGATCGAGGGTCACCTCGCCCTGCCGCACCGCGATCGGATGGCGCTCATTGGCGTTGGCGAGGGTGAAGGGAGCCTTAAATCTCGGGCTTTGAATGCACCCGCCGACGCTGGCTGCCACCGCCAGGATGGCCAGAAGGCTCAGGAGGGGCCGGGCGGCGAAACCGCCCGAGCCGTGACGTGACGATGCCATGATCTTGTTACCCCTCATCCCCTACTCGACGATAAAGCCGACATTGCCATCGAACCGGCCGATCGGCGCTCGTTCTGGATGGCGGCCGTAGACACGGTTCATTTGACCGATCAGATCGGTGTTCAGGTCGGACGCCCAGCCGAAGCCGTCGTCGGGCTGCGCGAGCTGCGAGCGGGCCACGGGCTTCACCACGTAAGGGGTCACCAGCACGACCAGCTCGGTTTCGTTCTTCAAGTAATCGCGGCTGCGGAACAGCGAGCCGAGGACCGGCAGATTTTTCAGGCCGGGATAGCCGCTGAGCGCCTGCTTGGACTGATCCGACAGCAAACCGGCCATCACCAGGGAGCCGCCGCTCGGCAGCTCAACCACGGTCTCGGCGCGGCGCACCTTGAGGGCCGGGATGGAGATGTTCGACAGCACCACGGCGCCCTGATTGGAGAGCTCGCTGACTTCAGTCGACACTTTGAGGCTGATGCGGCCTTCCGACATCACCACTGGGGTGAAGGCCAGGCCGATGCCGAATTTCTTGAACTCGACCGAGATGGTGCCGAGCTGTTGGGCGACCGGGATCGGAAATTCGCCGCCGGCGAGGAAATTCGCCGTTTCGCCGGAGATTGCCGTCAGATTGGGCTCGGCCAGCGTGTGCAGCAGACCGTCTTCCTCAAGCGCCCGCAGCACGCCTTGGACGCGGGCGTTGCCGGTCTGCCACTGCGTGCCGATGCCGCTGGTGCGCGCGACGGTCGGGTTCGCGGGAGACCCTTCCGCGGCCGGGAAGGCGGCATCCGACCCTGCGAGACCCGCGCCGGACAGGAAGGGCGCGAGGACGCCCTTGCCGGCGACATTGATCGGGAAGGGAAGATCGCTCAGCGCGGCGAAGGCGAAATTGCCGGAGTTGATCAGCGCGTTCAGGTCGACGCCGAACTGCTTGAGGATGTTGCGCTCCATCTCCACCACGGAGACCTTGAGCAGCACCTGCTCCCTGCCCTCCACGGTGAGCATGTTGATGACATTGCTCGGTCCGGTCGAGCCGCCGCCGGTGGTGTTGCCGGTATTGATGGTCACGGCGGCGCCGCCCGAGGCAGCCGTGCTGCTGTTGCCGGAGGTGTTTTCACCCAGGAAGCTCATCACGATTTCGGAGGCGCGGGTGGAATCGATCGGGCTGGTCACGGTGCCGGTGAGCACCACCCGGTCGCCGACCGTCTGAACCTGGATGCGCGAGCCCGAAAGCAGCCGATTGAGCAGCTCGCTCACGGCGGTCAGGTCGCGCTCGATATTGACCTCGAGCGCAACCACCTGCTTGCCGTCCTTGTCGATGAACAGGATATTGGCTTCGCCGGTTGCCTTACCGATCAGGTAAGCGCGCGTCGAGGTTTGCAGCACGGCGTCGATCTGCGACGGATTGGACACCATCACCTCGCGCACCTCGCGCGGCAGCTCGATGATCATCGACTTGTTCAGGCCGAGCGTGATCTGACGCGCGGTGCCGTTGGCCGACTCGCCGACGCGCAAATAGGAGCGATGCTGCGGATCCGCCGACGCCGCCGACGCCGCGAGGGCGCCGGCAAGCACGAGGCAAGCAGCGACCAAAGCGAGGCGCGAGGCCATTAGAGTGAGCGAGAAGCGACGCATCCGGTTGCCTTTTCCATTATTGTCGTTGCTTGTCAGCCGCCTCAGTTGACGCCGAAGGCGCGTGACTGCACGCCGTATTTCAGAAACTTGACCGAGCTCGAATTGGCATCGCCGATCTTGCTGGTAGGTTCATTCTGCCCGGGAGTCGCATCAGCCAGACTGCGCAGCGAGAGCGAGATCTCGCCCATCGATTGCGCCAGAGCGAGCAGCTCCGCTTGCGGCGGCGTGAGCTCGAGCGTCGCGGTCTTGCCGGTCGCCACCTTCTCGCCGTCCTTGTTCTCGATTTCCTGGCCAATGGCGAGCACGCGCACATTGCGCAGCACCGCTTCGCTGACCGGCTCTTGCTTGTTCCCGACTTGGATCTTGTGCGACAAGATGACGTCGACGCGATCGTTGGGCAGGATGAAGCCGCCGGCCGAGGTCTCTTCGCGGATCGGCGTGGAGATGGCGCGCATGCCTGATGGCAGGATCGCGGCCATGACGCCGCCTTCCGAGATTTTGATCAGCTTCTGTTCCTTGATCGGCTCGCCGGCGATGAACGGCGCGCGGGCCACGGCGCCCGAGAGCTGGGTCGGGGCATCAGGCTCGTTGTTGCGGGTGATCAGGCCCGGGGTGACGCCTTCGACCGGCCATTGCTGCCATTTGAGATCGTCGGCGCGGACCGAATCGCCGAGATTGATATCGGTTGCGGCCACCAGAACGTCGGTGGCGCCAACGGTCTTCTCGACCGTTTCCACGTCGCGCGGGGCAGATACGATCTTTTTGGCCACCCAGGCCGCGCCCAAGGCCGCGGTAAAGGCGATGCCGAGCACCATTACTCTTGCTCTTTTCATGACAGACTCTTCCTTTTGGACGCCCCACGTCCCGCATCGAATTGGTTCACTCTGACCGCGAAATCTCAACGCCAAGTTAATGGCCGTGCCAAATTGGCCGCCGGGGAAAGGGCGAAAAGCCGCGAGGCGGCGGCGGCTTGCGCCGCACCGTGTCAATCAAGGACGAAGCTTGAGGGAGGCGTCAGGCGCCGAGCGCGGCCATGAACGGCGTGTCGGGGTAAACCAGCAACCCGGCCGCGGCCAAGGCAATGCCGTAGGGCACGCCCTCGTCTGAATTGTGAAGCCGAACCAGCCAACCCTGGTTGGTCAGCAGCACCGGAAGGGGAAGCCCGCGCCAGATGAGCAGCACGAGCGTGAGCGCCCCGCCGAGCAGGGCGGCGTTGATGCTGTAGGCCAGGATCGCCGTGGGCCCGAGCCAAAGACAGGTCGCGGCGAACAGCTTGGCGTCGCCGCCGCCGATCCAGCCGAACGAGAAGAACGCAAAAGTGATCGTGAGCGCAGCCAGCGCGAGAGCGACATGAAGCCCAATATCGGACAATCCGAGGCCCACCAAAGGCGCCACCATGAAGAATGAGGCGCCGAGCACCAGAGCAAGCCGGTTCGGCACCGTCATGGTGAAAAGGTCGGTCGCCGCCGCAAAGGCCATGGCGCCCGGAAAGATAGTGAGTATGAGGAAGTCCTTGATCATCCGCCCTGTCCCTAGCGCGCGGAGTGTGACGGCCAAGCCCTGAAGGCTGCGTTAATCAGGGCTCACTGCGCCTCGATTTTCGACGCCACGTTGGAGAACACATTGGCAAGATCGCATCCGAGCTGGTTCACGCTGGAGATCATGGCCACGGCGATGCCGGCAGCGAGCAGCCCGTATTCGATGGCGGTCGCGCCACCGTCGTCCGCGGCAAATCGTGTCAGGCGTGACTTCATCGGAATTCCTCCAGTCGGACGCCGCCGGCGCCTCCTCGCGCCCGACCGACCCTAGGCACACGTGGTTACGCATGGGTTAGTCCGGCCAGGCGAAATCGAGCCATACTTACCGAAACGTATTGGTAAAGCCCTACGCGCCGTCTCAGGCCGATGCAGATGTTTGCCAATCTTTCACCTTTTCAGGGTCTCATGGGCAATCCGCTTTTTACAGGGACTCGTGCGCCTCATGATCTTCCCCGCAAGCCCGAAGCTGCCCCGGCGTCACGTGTTCGCCCTGGCCGCGCTTCTCTCTCTCGCTGCCGCTCAGCCGGCGATGGCCGCAAGCAATGTGGTCGATGTCCTCATCGACCAGGCGACCCTGGTGCGGCTCGAGCGGCCGGCGGCGGAGATCGTGGTCGGCAACCCGTCGATCGCCGACGTCTCGGTGCAAAGCGGCAAGCTGCTGGTGGTCACCGGCAAGTCGTTCGGCGAGACGAACCTGATCGTCATGGACGCCGACGGCAAAGTGTTCGTCAACCGGCGGCTGATCGTCCAGGAGCCCCGGACCGGCCTCGTCACCTTGTATCGCGGCCCGGCGCGGCAGACCCTGTTGTGCTCACCGAACTGCACGCCGCCGCTCGTCATCGGCGACGACGAGGCCTATTTCGACACCATCTCCAAAGAGATCAAGACCAAGCAGGGGATCAGCCAGACCTCGGCCGAGGGCTCGAAACAGGAATAAGCGGGCGCCGCCCTACTGGGCGATGCGCAACTCGCTCAGGCCTTGCGCGATGTCCTGGAAGACCGCCGTCAGCTGATCGGTGGTGGGCGAGTTGTAGAACATGTCGGGCTTGGTCGCGCAGTCCCGCAAGAGATCCTGGCTCGACGTCGACACCTGGAAGCCGATCGTGTAGAGCCTGATGTGGTTGTCGGCCGGACCAGACGCCTTGATGGCATCGCACACCGTGAGCGTTTTGGTGTCGAGCGTCGCTTCCGCGTTGCTGCCGTTGGTGCTGCCGAGATGCCCGTTCTTGGCGAAGCCGAAGGCGTTGTAGACGGATTTGTCGAACCCGTTGCCGCCGGCGCTCACGTCGTTATCGCCGTCGGTCAAGAGCACGATGGCCTTGACCCATTTCTCGTCGGTATAGGCCGCCCCCTCGGTGAACGGTGCGGTTGGCGAGATCGCCCGCCATCCCCAAAGCAGACCAGCGGGAATCACCGTATTACCCTTGGCCACGAGAGAGTCGATGGCGGTCGTGACCGTGCTCTTGGTGCTGGTCATCGCCGTGATCGCGGCGGGCGGACAACTGAAGTCCGGGCCCCCGGAACCCGAAAGGCTCTTATTCTTGTATTTCGGCGTGTTGCACTGCCGCTTGTCGTTTGTGCTGCTGCCGTTGACACATTTGGCGCTGCTATAGCTGCCATCGCTGATGTAGTCGTTGCTAAAGCTACCCGAGTCCGGCTCATCAGGCGCGAAATATGCGACCCACTGAGTTGCCGGCGTGCCAGAGCTCGGCTCATCGTCAGTTAGCTCATATGCGCCGCCCCTCTCGCGCACGCAACCAGCCCAGCTCTCGTTGCGGAGCCCCTCGGTACCGCCCTTGTAAAGGTTGAGCGTGCTCGTTCCGCTCGTCTTGTCCAGATCCTCGAAAGCGATCTGGTCGGCGGTCGCATTGGCCGGGGTATAGGTGTTCAAGTCAAACCACTCCGGATTAGAAGTGAGCTTGTCGGTGCCGATATTCACCGCCGCCGCATAAGGCACGACGCCGATCTTCAGGGTCGTGGAGGTCGCCTTGCCGTCGAACAGCGTCTCCACCATCTTCTTCGCCGCACTCTTCAGAGAAGTGAGTTTGCCGCCCGATCCCATCGAGCCGGTGGTATCGAGCACCAGAACGAGCTCGATGTTGCGCTCCTTCTTATTGATGGTGGTCGACGTGCCGACTTCGACCGTGTTGATGTTGGCGAGCTTCATGAAGGTGGTCGGCACCGCGCCCGACACGGTGACGATAATAGCCTCGTCACCGACAAAACTGACATTGAGCTTGCCGACGGTGCCGATCGTGGACGGCGGATAATTGGCGTCGAAGAATTGCTGCGCCTTGGTCTTGAGTTCGTTTTGGGTCAGGCCGGGCCAGGAGCCGATGGCGAGCCCGGCGGCGTCGGCGGCATCGACCATGCGCTCGCGCACCAGGAGAGCCCGCCCGTAATCCACGGCAACACCGACGCCGATCATCAGCGGAATCAGCGAAAGTCCGAACAGGATCGCAACATTACCCCTGGCGTTTCGCGCGAAACTACGAAGTCTTCCTTCAGATGCTCCAAACATATGACACCTCCGCCCGACACAGCATAACGCATTTCCGCGTATAACTTCGCTCGTAGCAATCTATGAACAAAAATTCTTATTTTTCGTATCCCGATTTACTAAAATCAATCTCAAATTTAATTCAAGCACGCTTACCTCAAGATTTACCTTATTTCGATTTAGGATCGCGTATTCAGACGTTGTTAAGCGAACTCTCTATATCGATTGATCATGCAGAAAGCTTCGGATCCGTCGAATCAGGCAACTGGACGCAGCTTCGCGAGAAGCCGCCTGCGCGGCCTCCAGCAGTTTGGCCGGGACCGCTCGGGAGCGTCGGCGCTCGAATTCGCCCTGGTCGCCGTTCCCTTGATCCTGCTGCTGTTCGCCATCCTGCAAATCGGGCTCATCTATTTCGCCAATTCCACGCTTGAGAATGCCACGGCCCAGGGCGCGCGCCTGATCCGCACCGGCCAAGCTCAAACGAAAAGTCTCGACGCGACGTCGTTCAAGAATGAGGTCTGCAAGAATCTCGTTGCGATGCTCTCTTGCGCCAATCTGAAGCTCGACGTGCGGCGCTTCTCGAGCTTCAGCAGCGCCGAGCTCACCGACCCGCTCGACTCCAACGGCAATCTAAAATCCAAATTCAGCTACGATCCCGGCCAAGGCGGCGACGTGGTCGTGGTCAGAGCGTTCTATGCGTGGGATCTCCCCACGCTGTTGCCGACGGAAATCCGAATGAGCAACATGAAAGACAATAACCGGCTGCTTATTGCCACGGCCGCGTTCCGCAATGAACCATTTCAGTCCGGCACCCCGAGCGCCTCGAAGTAGAGACCCATGTGCCGCACCAGATTATATTTGGAGCTGAAGCTGAGAGTGAGATTGCTCAACAGCCTCATGCGCGACCGGCGCGGCGTCTCCGCCATCGAGTTCGCCTTTATCGCACCGATCTTGATCCTGCTCTATGTCGGCGTGGCGGAGGTCGGCAGCGCGCTCACCCTCTTCCGCCGCACCTCGACCGTAGCGACGACCGCGGCGGACCTCACCGCCCAAACGAAAAGCGTATCCACCTCTGACCTGCAAGACATCGTGGCAGCATCGAGCAGCATCCTCACGCCGTATTCGCCGACGCCGCTCAAGATCGTCATTTCCAGCGTCGTTGCCGACCAGAACAACAACGGCAAGGTGGCGTGGAGTTACGCGAACAAGGGATCCGGACGCGGTACGAACACGTCCTACACGGTGCCGCCCGGGCTCACCGAGCCCAATACCAGCGTGATCGTGGCGGAGATCACCTATGACTTCAAACCGCTGGTCGATCTCACCCAGGTGTACAGTCCCGGCTCATTTCAGATGAAGCGGATCTTCTATGCCCGCCCGCGCCGGAGTCTCACGGTCACAAAGACCAACTGAGCCGCTACAGCTTGAACTCATCAGGCAATCGCCGGCGCTTCGGCGTCGACCCGGCGTGCAAACAGGTCATATTCGTCGGCGGCCTCGACCAGCACGCTCAAGCGGTCTCCAGGCTTGAGGCCGGTCTCGCCCGGCAAATAGACCGTGCCGTCGATCTCGGGCGCATCCCAATGTGAGCGGGCGACGGCGCCTTCATCGTCGATCTCGTCCACCATCACCTCGATGGTCTTGCCTACTCTGGTCTCGAGCAGCGCCGCGCTAATGGCCTGCTGGTGCTGCATCAGGCGGTGGTAGCGCTCCTCCTTGACCTCCTCGGCCACTTGGCCGCCAAGCGCGTTAGCCCGGGCACCGTCGACATTCTCGTATTTGAAGCAGCCCACCCGCGATAATCTCGCTTCGCTCAGCCAGTCGAGCAGCACCGCAAAGTCGTCCTCGGTTTCGCCGGGGAAGCCGACGATGAAGGTCGAGCGGATGGCAAGGTCGGGGCACGTCTCGCGCCAGCGCGCGATGCGCTCCAAGGTCTTTTCCTGATGCGCCGGACGCCGCATCGCCTTCAGCACCTTGGGGCTGGCATGCTGGAAGGGAATGTCGAGATAAGGCAGCACCCGCCCCTCGGCCATCAGCGGCATGACCTGATCGACATGGGGATAGGGATAGACGTAATGGAGGCGCACCCAGACGCCCAGACTGCCGAGCGCCTCGGCCAAGCTCAGGAAACGCGTCTCGTAGTCCTGCCCACGCCAGGCGCTTTTGGCGTAACCGAGATCGAGGCCGTAGGCGCTGGTATCTTGCGAGATGATGAGGAGTTCCTGCACGCCGGCAGCGACCAGCCGCTCGGCCTCGCGCAGCACATCGCCGAGCGGACGGCTGTTGAGCCGGCCGCGCAGGGTCGGGATGATGCAGAAGCTGCACACATTGTTGCAGCCTTCCGAGATCTTCACATAGGCGTAGTGGCGCGGCGTGAGCTTCACGCCTTGCGGCGGCACGAGATCGAGATAGGGATCGTGCGGCCGGGGCACGGCCTTGTGCACGTGCTCGACCACGGCCTCGTATTGCTGAGGCCCGGTGATGGCGAGCACGCCGGGATGCGCGGCGAGGATACGGTCGGCCTCGACGCCGAGGCAGCCGGTGACGATGACGCGGCCGTTTTCAGCCAAGGCCTCGCCGATGGCGGCGAGCGATTCCTCCTTGGCGCTGTTGAGAAAGCCGCAGGTATTGACCACCACCGCGTCGGCGCCCTGGTAGCTGGCGGACAGCTCATAGCCTTCGGCGCGCAGGCGGGTGATGATGCGCTCCGAATCGACCAGGGCCTTGGGACAGCCGAGGCTGACAAAGCCGATCTTGGGCGCGGCCGCTTTTGCGGGGGTTTTACTCATTGGCGCGCTTATAGGGGAGACCCGGCCTTCGGTCGATGGGCCAAGTTTTGGTCGGGGCCGAGAGGCCGACTGGCCCTCCAAGCGCGGCGTCAAACCCTCCGACACGATCCACCCTGGCCCAAGCCGCGATCGCGCATGTGCCCTATCGGGCAAGCGCCGCGGCCTGTTGATGACTCCCGTTTCCCTGATAGGCTGGGTGTGATGCGGCACGCTTCCAGATGCGCCATTATAGCGGCAACGCTCGTGCTCCTGCTCGCGAGCGGGGCTTCGGCGCAGACCGGCGACAAGTCCCCGCCCGGCGCCGCAGTGCCGAAGCCGGCAGCCGGCGCGCCCGCTAAAGCGCCCGCGGCGAAGCTCGCCGGGACGTTCGGACAATGGTCGCTGGTTTGCCCCGAGGCAGAGGCAAAGAACGGGACGCCGCCTTGCTCGCTCGTCCAGGCCTTGGTCGAAAAGGACTCGCAGAAGCTGGTGTTCCGCGTGACGGTGATCTACGGTCCCAAGGGCAATCTGGTGCTGAAGATCGACGCGCCTACCGGGGTCGCGCTGCAAAGAGGGCTCGAATTCTCTCCCGATGCGGTGAAGACGTATCGGATGCCGTTCCAGACCTGTCTCCCGCGAGGATGCAGCGCGGTGCTCCTGGTCGAAGACGATCTCAAGCACGATTTGCAGAAATCCGCGAAGGGCACGATCACCGTCTATGCGCTGGACGGCCAGGCGGTGAGGGCGGCCACCGAACTGACCGGGTTTAGCGACGGGCTGGCGGCCCTAGACAAGCGCCGGGCCAAGCCCTGATCTCAGCGCAGGATGCTCTCGAGGTCGGGATCCTCGGCGCTGTCGCCTTGCTCGCTGTCATCGGCGCTCGGGGGCGGCGAATCGTTTTTCTTGGAGCGCTTGCGGTTGCCCTGAGCCGCGCCGTCGTCGTCGCCATGAGGACCGATCTGGACCTTGCCGAGGAAGCGGCCGATCGCTTCGCCCATTGGCTTGCCCTTGAACTTCTTTTGCAGCGCCTCGCCGATCTTGTTGACCGCCTTGCCAGCCTGCTCGGCGGAAATGCCCTTGAGCTCGGGCTTGATTGTCGGGCGATCGAGCGGACCCTCGATGCGGATCGGCACGGACAGCCCGGCCAGATCGTTGGCGCCGCCCTGCCCTGACGGTCCGGCGACGATCTCGGGATTGGCCACCATATCGATCGTGCTTTGCGTCAGGTCGACGCTGCCTAACGCCGCCACCTTGAGCAGCGGGCTGGTCATCTGGAGATTATTGGTCTCGGCAATGCCATTGGTGATGGTGAAGCTTCCGCCGAGATCGTTGAAGGTGGTCTTGGCGCCGGGGCCCTGACGCAAATTGGGAATCTCGCCGGCGCCGAGCTTGCTGATCATCTCGGTGATGTCGATGCCCTCGATCGCGCCGTCGCTCACGGCGAGGCTGCCTTGTCCGGTCAGCGACGACTTGATCGCCTCGGAGTTGGAGCCGGCGCCGCTGATCTGAAGCGTGAGCTTGGCGTGGCCCTCGAGCAGGCTGATCTGAGCGGCATCGGACAGCAGCGGCTTGGCCTGGACGCCTTCGAGCTGGAAGTCGCCGGTGAACGAGGGAACCGGTTTGGCGGCATCGAGCGCCAGCTTGCCGCTGGCATGCCCGTCATAGAGCTCCATGCCGCCGAGAGTTGCGTTCAAGATGCCGTCGCGGAAGGCAAGGCCCAGCGAGCTCGGCCCGATCTCGAGATGGGCCACGCGGGTCTTGCGGATATTGAGATTGACGTCGGCGTCGAACGAAGCGGGCGAGGCCACCGGCGCTGGCCCGCCGGCAACCGGAGCCTGGTCAGGTGCGGATTGCGGGGCTTCTGTCGAGGACTGTTCCGGCGTTGTCTCGTCACCGGCCGCGCTTTGCCCCTCGTCAGACTTGCCGAACATATTCTGGTCTTGGCCGGGTGCGGCCGGCGGCTCCTCGCTGGCCGCTTGGCGCGGCACGGTACTTTCAGCGTGAGGAGCGGCGTCCGGCCGTGCGGTTTTCGGCTTGCCGCGGGCATCGGCCGCTTTCGCCTGCCCGGCCGGGAGGAACGGATTGAGGTCGAGATAATCCAGCGCCAGCGCCGCCCTAACATGCGGGCGCGGCGCTCGCAGCGTCACCACCGCCTGACCTTGGCCGGTGGCATGTTCGAGAGCGAAGCGCGCGCCGCTTAGCGTGATCTCGTCCTTGGTCCAGGCGACGTGGCTGGCCAGTTCGCCGTCGCCGATGGCGGCCGAAGCGGCCGGCTTCTCCCGCATCCAGGCCAGCAGCGAGGGGATCGAATGAGCCTTGGCGGATAGCTCGCCTTGGCCGCTGAATTCCGGCTTGGTCAGCAGGCTGCCGTCGAACCGAGCGGCGATGGCCGGCGTATCGATGCCAAGCACCAATCTGGCCGGGCGTTTGTCGCGGAGATCGGCGAGAGAGGTCAGCTCGAAACTGAAATCGACCGTCTGGTCTTTCCAGTCGAGCTTCCCGCTGCCGGTGAAGGGCGCGGTGAAAGTCGGCAGGCTGAGAGTCGCGGCGATGTGCTCGACGCGCTTCTCGGTGCCCTGGTCGTCATAGATGATGTTGACGGTGCCGTCCTCGATGCGGACATCCTTGAGCTTCATGTCGCGGCGGGGCTTGTCGCCGTTGTCGGCTTTGACCGAGTCGCGCTTCTTGTGCCGCGCTTCGCGCCGATCGTCAGAACCAAGGCGAACGGTCAGCACCGGCTTTTCCAGCACCACGCGCTTGGCGTCGATCTGGCGGCTCAGGAAATCCATCAGGCCGAGATCGATGACCAGCCGCGCCACCGAAAAGTCGGCGATGCCAGCCCGCTCTTCCGGATCTACGAAGGTCGCGTCGGTGATGAGGATATGAGGACCGGGCATGAACAGCAGCACGGTCGTGCCGTTGACCTTGAGCTCGCGGCCGGTCTGCTCCTTGATGCGGCTGGCGACGCGGTCGCGCACCCAGTCCGCCGAGATCAGCAGGTTGAGGGCGACCAGCGTCAGCACGGCGACACCGACGATGGCCCCGGCAATAATCAGCAGCAGCCTGTTGCGGCGGCTCATCGGCGGCCGCTTCGGGCGCGCGGCTGTCGGCGCCTGGGAATGGGCGCGTGGCGGCGGCGTCTTTTGGTGCTGAGGGTGGTTGGGGCTCTGCATGGGCTCGACCAAAGTCATCGGACTTTAGCGCGATAAATAAGGTGAGAATAGGAATTGAGCCTGGGCCGCGGGGCCCGAGCGAGCCACTCAGCGCACCAGAATGGCGTGGTTATCCCACTGGAAATTCGACGCCTGACGGGACATGGCGCCGCCCGCCTCGGCGGTGGCGAGCCAGCCGTCACCGCTGGTCAGGAGGAAGCTCGCACTGCGATGGGTCGGGGCCAGGCCGCAGCCATCGCTCAGATCGCAAGCGCCGAGATAGCGCCGGCCGGCCACATCCCAATAGGTGACCAGGCCCCCCTTCGGCGCCGAGGCCGCGACGATGCCGCCGCTCCGGTCGGCGGCGACCGAGCCGATATAATTGCGCAAGCCGACTTGGGTCGGGCCGGACGCCTCGGCGATTAGCGGTGCCTCACCCCGGCGGTGAAAGCCGATCAGCGCCGGAGCGTCTTGTTCCGGACCGCGATACTGGCAGCCGAACACGATCGCATCGTCGGCGGCGACGGCGAGATGGCGGATGGACAGCTGATGCAGCTCCGGCGCCAAGCGATGCTCCTCCAGCAGGTCGCCGGTGGCGATGTCGACATAGACCAACGAGGGCTGCATGTCGGCGAGGTTCAGCTCGTCGGCGCCGCGGTCGGGGTGAGTCTGAATGCCGCCATTGGCGATCACCATGGTGCGGCCGTCGCCCAGCAGCGCGATATCGTGCGGCTCCATGCCGTGGGCGGGGAACTCGCCGATCTGCTGGTAGCCGTCGGTCGCGTCACGCACGCCGATCATGCCGGCGGCGCGGGCATAATCGTTCTCGGTGGCGTAGAGCAATTTGCCGTCGGCAGAGAACACGCCATGGCCGAAGAAATGGCGGTCGAGCTTCGCGGCGAACCATATTGGTGGCCGCGAGGTACCCGACATGGCCACGCCAAACCGGCCGGGGCGACGCGCAAACGCGACCCATTCGCTGCCGTCGGGCTTCAGCGCGATATCGTGGCCACGCCCAGGCAGCTCGACCGTCTGCACATCGCCTTCGAGCGTAAACAGCGCCGCCGAGAAATTGCCTCGGTCGTCCCGGCGCGAGGCGGCAAAGCGCTCGGGCGCGAACACAGCGCCCGCGCGCTTGGGGAGGGCCAGCATGGCGGCAGTCGAGGCGAGGCTGACCAGCAGCGCGCGGCGGTCGAACTCCATCGTCAATCTCCATCCATGGCGTTGAACCCGAAAGCAAGGCCGGCGCCACGCGAGATCATGTCGCCGGCGGTCTGGGCGGCGCTTTTCAGCGCGACGCGCAAGGCCTCGATCTTGGCGCGCAAATCGTCGTTCTCCACCACCTCAGCCATCAGCTGGTCGATGCCGCGCAAGACCTCGATGGCATGATCGAGGTCGAACAGGATCGAGTTCTCGACGCCCGCCGATTCGTCGGCCACGATCTGGGCGAGGCCGCCTTTGGCAAACAGGACGCGCACGCCGTCAAGATTTCCGGCGGCGTTGACGAAGCTTAGGCCGCTGCGCCAGAACGCGGCGAGCCGGGGCTTGGCCTCGTCGGGGCTTGCGCCCAGGGGCTTGCCGAGCTTCTGGTCGCGCACCAGCTCGATCCCGGTGGTGAAGGATTTGAACAGGTCGAGGGTGACCTCTTTCGGCGAATGGTAGATGGGGTCCTCGGGGACGGGACCGAGAAAGGCTTTCTCGTAAGCCGAGCCCTCGCGCCAATCCTCGACCACCGACCGGGCAATGCGATCGACATTGATGGCGACGGCAAGCGCGAAGGCGCAGCGGAACGCGCCTTGTGCCTCAACATCGGGCGGGCTCTCGCCGTCGCCGACGATCCGGCGCTCTTTGGCGAGACTCTCGGCGCCGTCGCCGTAAAGGAGATATTCGAGCGCCGGGAGGCCCTGGAGCGCCACGCTCTTGTCGGCAAGCTCGCCCGGCAGAATCGCCATGCCATCGCCGGCCGCGAGCGTGTCCTGCACCTGTTTGAGGCCGATGCCCTTGGGATCGGGCCAATAGAACACGCGCTCATAACGATGGTCCTGGGTCACCGGGCCGAAGCGCAGGATCTCGACCTTGCTCCACGCCGCCACGGTTGCAGCGAAACCGGTCTTGGCCTCGTCGAGGGCGTCCGCCGACGGCTGCTGGCACAATGTGTCGACCGTGTCCGAGAGAGAGCCGGTCGCCTTGGCCAGCGCGGCATAGCCGGGACGTATGACCGCGGTGAGCGCGGCCCGGGCGATCGCCGCTTGGTCCGCCTCCGCATGCGGTGGCGGCGGCCCGCTGCCACACAGGAGCGGCACAGCCAAGACCAGCGTCGCGCGTTGAGCCAATCTCATGCTTGTCCTCATAGCGAGTTCACGAAGGCCAACAGCGCGTCGCGATCGGCCTGGGAGAGTTCAGCAAAACGGTCACGCGCCGCTTGCGCCTCGCCGCCATGCCAAAAAATGGCCTCGGTCAGATTGCGCGCCCGCCCGTCGTGCAGAAACAGCGTATGCCCGCTCACGGTCTCGGTAAGCCCGATGCCCCATAGCGGCGGCGTGCGCCATTCACTCCCGGTCGCCGCGCCTTCGGGCCTTCCGTCGGCAAGACCTTCACCCATGTCGTGCAGCAGCATATCGCTATAGGGCCAGATCAATTGCTGCGACAAATGCGGCTGGCCGGGCACGTCGCCGGTCACGAATTTAGGCTGGTGGCAGCTGACGCAGCCGACGGTGTAGAACACCTGCTTGCCCTTCAGCACCTCAGGGTCATCGGGTTTGCGCCGCGCGGGGACCGCCAAGTTCTGCGAATAGAGGGTCACCAGCTTGAACAGCTCATTGCCGACTTCGACGTTCTGATATTTCGGCGAGTTGCCATTCGGCGCGTCGAGACAGGTCTTCTCCGTCTCGGTGCAGTCGCCCGACGGGTACGGCATCATGGTGGTGGCGAGGCCGATATCGCCGTTGAAGGCCTCGGCCGCCTGCTGGGCGATGGTGGGCACCCCCGCCTTCCAGCCGAAGCGGCCGAGCATTACGTTGCCATGCTCGCGCGACCAGACGCGGTTCGGCTTGCCGGAGATGCCGTCCTTGCTCGCATCGTCGGGATCGGCGTTGGCGACGATCTGCTCCTCCGGCACCGCTTCGAGCAGGCCAAGGCCGATCATCGGCGGCGCGACCCGCGGCGAGATCATGATGTCCGGGCTGGCGGGGCCATAAGCGAGACCGGTGAGCGAATAGGTCGGCACGCGCAACGAGACGGTCTCGCCGCCCGGAAGTTCCACCTTGCGCTCTTTATAGTCGATCTTGAGCTTGCCCTCGGCGGCAAAGCCCTGGATGGCGAAGTCCTGGAGCTGGCCGCCATAGGTCGGGTCGGGGATCGAATTGGCGCTATGGGCGGCGAGCCTGCCCTTCTCGTCCTCGGTGGCGGCGGGAACCGAGAGCCTGACCAGCATCGAGCCCGAATCGTCGGGCACGTCGGAGGACAGCGGCGGATGGCCGCGGCCGTCCTTCAGATGGCAGTTCTGGCAGGCGCGCGAATTGAACAGCGGGCCGAGCCCGTCGGAAGCATCGGTCGATGACGGCGCCGACACCCAGCTCTTGCGGAAGATGCCGTTGCCGACCTTGAAGTCGAGCTCACGCTTGAAGTCCAAATTGCCGGAGGAGAGCGAGAAAGCGTTGGCGGTGGAGGTGCTGCCGCGCGAGGTGGCGCCGCCGCCCGGCGCCTGCTCGCCCGGTTCGGGCTTGGTGAAATCGGATGTCGGCCGCACCAGGCCCGGCACGGCAGCGCCTGAATCCTCGCCAAAGGTCTGAACCGCGCCGGCAAGCAGCGGCAGAGCCGCGCCAAACAGGACGGAGCCGGCCAGACACGCTGAGTGCGCTTTGCCGGGCGACGGGCTGTGTGACGACTCTGCGGAACCGCGGACTTTGGAATGGGGTGAGTGCACTCGTCCTTCGTCAAAAGCTGATACTGGTACGTGCCCCCACGACCGTCGCGTCTTTATAGCCGGCAACGTTGCCGCCCGGCTGGAAGGTGTATTGGAAGTCGGGCTGCAACGTCCAGCCGGACTTGATCTCGAACGTATAGCAGATTTCGATCAGCGCCTCGTAATTGCGGGCCACCGTTTCGCCGAAATCGACGTCGTAGGCATGAACGTCATCGGAGATGCCGGTATAGGCAAAGCCGACGGCCAGCGCATCGTTGGGCCGATTGCGGAACATGCCGGTGAGGGTCACGCCGCTATCGAAGTAGAAGTCGACCAGGTTGCGGTCCGAGGGCGCGCCGATGACGCGAGCGAACACGCCCACGCCTTGCGCCTCGGCGCTGCCCGGCACGCGCCAGACCAGCTGGTCGACGATTGCGTAAAGGCCCCAATCATGCTCGAGCGGCTTGCCGTCATTGCCGCCGGCGGCGATCAGCGCGCCACCGGAATCGAAGCGTTGATCCGGAAATGTGCCGAAATGATTCCAGCCGCCGAGCTTGACCGTGCCGGCGAGCCCATTCGGGTTGTAGCTGTACTTGCCCTCGGCCATCAGCAGCGGCGGATCGTCGAGCTCGAAATCGAGGCCGAAGGGATTGCAGACCTGAGGATCGTCGCTCCGGCAGTTCGGCGCGGGGTCGCCGTTATAGACGGCGACCATCAGCCCGAGCCTGTCGTTCGGATTGACGGCGACGCGCACGCCGAGGGTGGCCAGTGGATAGGCCGGACCGCCGCCCGGCAGGTCGGAGGCGGTGATCGACGGCCAGCCCCAGGTGCCGTTCAGAAAATAGCCGCCGCCCTCGGTGATGATGAACTCGGCATCGGCGGCAAGCTGGCCGAATTTGATGGCAAGCTTGTCATCAAAGAGGTGCTGCTCGAACCACAGCTCGAACAGGCGGGTGGCGGGGGTCGCTTCCAGATTTGAGACCGGCATCAGGGATCCGATATTGGCCTCGGTGATCGAAGTGCCATGGATCTGAAAACCGTCGGCATGGAAGCACAGCCCCTTCCAGAGACCGAGCCTGTTCATGTCGGCTTTGACGTAAAGTTCGAGCACGCCGTCATACTCGACGCCCTGGTTGAAGCCGCCCCAATTGCCGAAGGCCTCGCCGTAATAGACGCCGCCGACCTCAATGCCATTTTGGGCGAGCCCCCGCCTTATGCCGAACGCGTCGATCGGCATGACGGCATCCTCCGGTATACCGACTGCGCCGTGGATCACATCGGCGCCGGTCAGTTCGCATTCGGCGCTCGCTTGGCCGGGAAGCGCGAACAAAGCGGCCGCCACCGCGATCGCGCCGAGGGCCTTGGACAGGCCGTGGCGGCCCGCGCCGCAGCTCGGTCGTGATGCAAGGTCGGTCCGCGCAATCCGGATACTCATGTCTTCAAGCCCCCGGCTATTGTTGTATTTGCACGCGGCTGAATTCAAGTTTTTGATGTAAAACGCGGCTACCTCCGGCCATCGTCAATTCGGTTTGGCCCCTCCGCCGGCCGCGGCGCTGTCGCCTTGAACCGTGCCCGGCTATCGAGGCTGTCGGAGCCTGCGAACTCGATCGACTTGAGGTTGAGAACCGCGACGGCGCGCTCGATCGACTTGGTCTGGTCGAGCAGAGCCTCGATCACGCGCTCGATCACGGCGTTGCCGGCGTCGTTCCCCTCGCCGATCATCTGGTCATAGGACTCGGTGGTGAGCGCGCGCAGATACATCGCGTTCATGGCGTCCATGGTGGCGTCGAGCTTGGCCCTGAGTTCGGCATCAACCTCAGGCGCCTTGTCCTTGACCAGATCGGAAATGCTCGGCCCCGCCACCAAGGATCGATCGATGCGGCGATAGGTGCCGAGATAGACATTGCGAATGCCGAGCGCATCGAAGAAGTGGGAGGCGTGGGTATTGTCCGAGAAACAGTCATGCTCCTCTTCGGGATCGTGGATCATCAGGCCGAGCTTCATGCGCTCGCCGGCCAGCTCGCCATAGGACAGGCTGCCGAGCCCGGTCATGATGGCGGTGAGGCCGGCCTCGTCGCCGCCGTCAGTCAGCGGCTTGCGCGCCTCGCCTCCGTCGGCCCATTGCGCCGCCATCCAGGTCAGATCGTCGACCAGCAGCTCGGTGACGGCGTGGAGATATTGCGCGCGCCGGTCGCAATGGCCGTTGGTGCAGGTCTTGGTGTCGAAATCGCTAGCCGGCCGGGCGCCGTTGCCGGGGCCGGTGCCGTTCAGATCCTGGCCCCACAGCAGAAACTCGACGGCGTGATAGCCGGTGGCGACATTGGCCTCGACGCCGCCCGCCTCTTGCAGCGTGTCCGCGAGCAGCTCCTTGGTGATCTTGCTGGTGTCGAGCTTCTTGCCGCCGATGGTCAGCGTGGGATTGGCGATGACATTGGCGACGTAGAGCGCATTCTCGGGCGACTCGGTGCCATAGGACGAGGCGACATAGTCGATCAGCCCCTCGTCGAGCGGCCAGGAATTCACCCGGCCTTCCCAATCGTCGACGATCTTGTTGCCGAAGCGAAAGGCCTCGGTTTGCATGTACGGGATGCGGGCCGCAATCCAGGCGGCGCGCGCGGCGCGCAAATTGTCGTCGGTCGGATTGGCGAGCAAGGCATCGACCGCGAGCATGAGCGTCTTGGCGGCGTCGCGGGCGTCGGAATATCCGGCCTGCGCCATATCGGCGTAAGTGGCGATGACGTCCTTGGGCGTGGAATCGGCGGCGGCGGCCGAACTTGCCAGGCAAAGCCCGATCGCGGCAGCGGCGATCGGCACGGCAGTCCAGGGTCGTCCCATCATGAGTGCCCCTTAAGCTGACCCGAAACCCGGGCCTATTTCTGATTTTTTGGCCGGATTCGCCGGCAAACGCACAGGAAATGCGGTGGCCCTCCGGCCCAAGACCTTCGGGCCACCGCCAGGCTGAGATGAGGAGACATCCACAAGCTTGCGCCGGTGGAGGTCTCAGGAATCCGGTCTGGGCAGCCGGATGCCTTGTCATGACCCTAGTGCAAGCGGTAACATGCACGAAGTGAACTCTTTTCAGCAGAATTAGTGAACACCATGCATCTAATGGAAGTCGACGCCAATTTGCTGGTGACCCTCGACGCGCTGCTGGTCGACGCCAGCGTCACCCGGGCCGCCAAACGGTTGGGGCGCAGCGCCTCGGCCATTAGCCACGCGCTGGCGAAGCTCCGCGAGATCTTCGCCGACGAGCTGTTCGTGCGCGCGGGCCAAAGACTAGTGCCGACCGCCAAGGCGCTGGAACTGGCCCCCACCGTCCACGTCATCCTCGCCGGCATGGAGAGCCTGCTGCGGCCGAGCAAGCCGTTCGACCCTTCCGACGCCATGCGCGATTTTTCGGTCGCCGCGAGCGAAGCCGGCGAGCTCATGCTGCTGCAGCCGCTGCGCCAGCGCTTGCGGCCGCAAGCCCCCAATGTGCGCGTGGACTGGATGCCGTCGCACCGCGAGGACAATACCGAGGCGCTGCGCCAGGGGCGGTGTCATTTCGTGATCGACATCGAGGGCGCCGCAGTTCAGGCGCCCGACATCCGCGTGCTCAAGCTGTTCGACGACACGCTCGTCACGCTGGCGCGGCATAGCCATCCCTTGGCCAAGCGGCGGGCCAAGGCCGAGCAGTTCGCGGGCGCCGACCATATCGAGGTGAACTCGCTGCCGGCCATTGCCCTGATCGACCGCAAGCTCGAAGCCGACAAGCTTGCCTGCAAGGTCTCGTCACGGGTGTCCTCGGTGCTGGTCGGGCTGTTGCTGGCGTTAAACAGCGACGCGCTGCTCACGCTGCCGGCCTCGCTGGCGTCGATTCTGGAGACGCAATTCGGGCTTGTTCGCATCGCTCAGCCCTCCGGTCCCATCGCCTTTCCGTTAAGGCTGATGTGGCATTCGAGCTATGACCGCGACGAATGCCATGCATGGGTGCGCGGCAAGTTTGCCGATCTGGCGCGCGCCATGGCGAGCGCCGGTTAAGAGGAGCGATGAGCGTGATTGCGCGGGCCGTTTTCCGCCCTTTCTGCCAGCTTGCGATTCTGCTGCTGCTTGCGCCGGGGGCAGCCGCGCTGGCCGCCGAGCCGGCCGATCTCGAGAGGGGATTGACGATCTCCGTCGATGGCAGCGACAAGACGCTGACGCTGGCCGAGGCGATGGATGCGCTCAACATCCCCTCGGTGAGCCTGGCGCTGATCGATGCCGACCAAGTGGCTTTGGCCCGTGCCTATGGCGCGGGCGCAACCCCGCAGACGCTGTACCAGGCGGCGTCGTTGTCGAAGCTGGTGGCGGCGGTCGGCGCCATGCGCCTGGTCGATCAGGGACGGCTCGACCTCGACGAGGACGTCAACGCGCGGCTGACCTCGTGGAAGGTCCCCACCAACGGGTTCGACCAGGACCACAAGGTCACCATGCGCGGCCTGCTCAGCATGACGGCGGGCATCGGCGTGCCCGGCTTCCTCGGCTATGAGCAAGGCGCGCCGTTGCCGAATCTGACGCAGATTCTCTATGGCGTCCCGCCCGCCAATTCGCCGCCGATCACGGTGATCGCCGAGCCTGGCAGCGCCTACGCCTATTCGGGCGGCGGCTACGAGATCGCCGAAGCGCTGATGCAGGACGCCACCAAGGCGCCCTTCCCCGACCTTATGGCCGACCTGGTGCTGGAGCCCGCCGGAATGGATCGCAGCACCTTTGCCCAGCCGCTGCCGGCCGATCTGATCGGCGTGGCGGCGGGCGGTCATTATGCCGACGGCAAGAACCTGCCCGGCGGCTACCACGTCTTCCCCGAGCATGCCGCGGCCGGCCTGTGGTCGACGCCGACCGACCTCGCCAACCTCCTTTTGGTCCTCGGCCGGTCATGGCGCGGCGAGAGCCGCCTCTTTCTCAAGCCCGAGACCGCGCGCCAGATGTTGACCCAGCAGAATGGCGCCCCGTATGGGCTCGGTGCCACCGTGGGCGACGCGGACGGCACGCTGGTGCTGATGAAAGGGGGCCAGAATGTCGGCTATCAGGCCTATCTGATCCTGCTTCCCGCCGAGGGGAAGGGCATGGCGGTGATGACCAACTCCGACAACGGCTCAATTCTGGCCGAAGCCTTGATCCGCCGCGCCGCCGAGCTCTATGGCTGGCCAAAACTCGGGCCGCTCGCAGATTAAATTTGCGGTCTGACCGCAGTCGGGGCCGCCACCCTCTGGCTTCCGTCACAAGGCTCGATTACGATAGGGGCCTGCACCCGTCTGCCGAGAACGGTCCCCGGAGGACATCGATGTCTACTTGGTTTCGCGCCGGCCTGTTCGCCGCGCTGCTCGTTTTTGTCACCACCCCTTCCCCCGCCGCCGAGAAAACCTTCCAAGACGACGCCTTTGACGACGCCGCGATAACCCTCGAGGCCGACCTCAAGGACGAGGCGGGAACCGTCGCCAAGCCGCTTGCCAAGCTGAAGCAGGAGGCCGAGGCGCTGCTCAAGAGCCAGGACCTGGCCGGCGCCGGCAATATTTATGTGCAGATCGTGACGGTCGCGCCCAACGACGCCGCGGCCTGGCGCCGACTGGCCGATATTTGGCTGCTGATCCCCGCCACCGAGGAAGACGACGGCTCGACCCGCGTGGAGCGGGCGCGCACCGCCGCCTATATCGCCTATCAACGCTCGACCACGCCGGAGGACGAATCCGCCTCGCTGGTGACGCTGGCCACGGCCTTGACCAAGCGGGAGGAATGGCGGCAGGCGCTCACCGCGCTGAAGCTGGCGCTCGTCCTGCATGAGACGCCGGAGCTCAAGGCGAGCTACGACGGCTTGCGCGACAAATACGGCTTCCGCGTCACCAATTTCAGCGTGGACTCCGATGCGGCCTCGCCGCGCGCGTGCTTCCAGTTCAGCGAGACCTTGCCCAAGCGCACCGACTTTTCGCCTTACGTCGCGGTCGCGAGCGAGGACAAGCCGGCGCTGTCGGTCGACGATCAGCAGATCTGCGTCGAGGGCCTGAAGCACGGCGACAGTTACGCCATCACGCTGCGGGCCGGTCTGCCCTCGACGGTCGATGAGGCCCTGCTCAAGGACGCCGCGTTCAATATCTATGTGCGCGACCGCAGCCCCTCGGTCCGGCTCTCGGGCAAGGCCTATGTGCTGCCGCGCACCGGCCAGCAGGGCATCCCGCTCATCACCGTCAACACCGACCTGGTCAAGGTGACCATCTACCGGATCGGCGACCGCAGCCTGATCGACAACGTGCTCGGCTGGGAGTTCCAGCGCAATCTCTACAGCTACAGCCTTGACGAGATCGCCGATCAGAAGGGCGAGAAGGTGTGGACCGGCGAGCTCAAGGTTGAGAAAGAGCTCAACCAGGAGATCACCACCGCCTTTCCGATCTCGGAGGCGGTGCCGACGCTCGAGCCCGGCATCTATCTGCTGGCGGCGCGCCCAGGCAATGTGCCGGGCGACGACTATGGCGAGCGCACCACCCAGTGGTTCGTGGTGTCCGATCTCGGCCTGACCGCCTTCTCCGGCACCGACGGTATCCATGCCTTTGTGAATTCTTTAGCAACCACGGCGCCGCTCGCCGGCGTCGAGATCCGCCTGTTGGCCCGCAACAACGACGTGCTCGCGGTCAAGACGACCGACGCCAACGGTGCCGTTTCCTTCGCGCCGGGGCTCGCGCGCGGCGAAGGCGGGTTGTCGCCGGCGCTGCTGACTGCAGCGGTCGACGGCGGCGACTATGCCTTTCTCAACCTCAAGCAATCGGCATTCGATCTGACCGACCGCGGCGTCGCCGGGCGCGACGTGCCGCAAGGTCTCGATGCGTTCGTGTTCACCGAGCGCGGCGTCTACCGCACCGGCGAGACCGTCTATGTGACCACGCTGCTGCGCGACGCGGCCGGCGCGGCCGTTCCCGGCGTGGATTTGACCATGGTGGTCGATCGCCCCGACGGGGTCGAGTACCGCCGCAGTGTCGAGCCGGACCAGGGGATTGGCGGCCGCTCGCTCGACGTGCCGATCCTCTCGTCGGCGCCGACCGGAACCTGGCGCGTCGCCGTCTATGCCGATCCGAAAGGCGCCGCCATCGGCGAAGTGACTTTCCTGGTCGAGGACTATGTGCCGGATCGGTTCGCGTTCGACCTAACCACCACGGCTACGTCGATCTCGCCCAAGGCGCCGGCCGAGATTGAACTCGACGGCCGCTTCCTCTATGGCGCGCCGGCAGCAGGTCTCGGCCTCGAAGGCGAGGTGACGATCGCCAAGGCCGCCGAGCGGCCGGGTTTCGCCGGCTATTCATTCGGCCTGGACGAGGCGAGCAACGAGGAGGAGGAGCCTGGCACCGACAGCATTCCGCTGGCGGATCTGCCGGAGACCGACGCGGCCGGCAAAGCCAGCTTCACCGTCGCGCTCGACCAGGTGCCGTCCTCGACCAAGCCGCTCGAGGCCAATGTCGTGGTGCGGTTAGCCGAACCGGGCGGCCGAGCCATCGAGCGCAAGCTCACCCTGCCGATCGTGCCCAGCGCGCCGATGATCGGCGTGAAGCCGCTGTTCACCGGCAAATCGCTCAGCGACAACGACATTGCCAAGTTCGACGTGGTCATGGCCGGCCCCGACGGTCAGCAAATGGCCGCGACCGGACTCAAATGGCAGCTGCTCAGCGTCGACACCAAATATCAGTGGTACCGCAGCGGCGGCTATTGGAGCTACGAGCCGATCAAGGTGACGCGCCGCGTCGCCGACGGCACCCTCGACCTTACCGCCGGCACGCCGGGCACGATCGCGGTGCCGGTCACTTGGGGCCGCTACCGGCTCGAAGTGACAAGCCCCGACCCGCAAGGGCCGGAGGCCACGATCGGCTTCGATTCCGGCTGGTATGCCGAAGCCTCGGCCGACACGCCGGACCTGCTCGAGATCGCCCTGGATAAGCCCGGATACCAGCCCGGCGACACCATGACCGTGGCGGTGACCGCGCGCAGCGCCGGTAAGGTCACCCTCTCGGTGATCGGCGACCGGCTCATCACCCAGACCAGCGCCGAGGTCGAGCCGGGATTGGTCAAGCTGCCGCTGACGGTGGGCGATGATTGGGGTACCGGCGCTTACGTGCTGGCCACGCTCAGGCGCCCGCTGGATGAGGCCGAGAAGCGCATGCCGGACCGCGCCATCGGCGTGCAGTGGTTCAGCGTCGACAAGAAGGCCCACACGATCGACGTGGCGCTCGACCTGCCCGATCTGATCCGCCCCGAAACGACGCTGCGCATACCGGTCAAGCTGGCCGGGCTCGCGCCGAACGAGGAAGCCCGCGTGGAAGTCGCGGCGGTCGATGTCGGCATCCTCAACCTCACCAATTATAAAATGCCGGCGCCCGACGAGTATTATCTCGGCCAGCGCAAGCTCTCGGCGGAGGTGCGCGACCTTTACGGCCAACTGATCGACGGCATGCAGGGCACCAAGGGCCAGATTCGCTCGGGCGGCGATGGCGGCGCCGGCGCGTTGCAAGGCAGCCCGCCGACCCAACCGCCGCTCGCGTTCTATTCCGGCATCGTGACGGTCGGGCCCGAAGGCACCGCCGAAGTCAGCTTCGACATCCCGGCCTTCTCCGGAACGGTCCGGGTGATGGCGGCGGCGTGGAGCAAGGACAAGGTCGGCCATGGCTCGGGCGACGTGGTCGTGCGCGATCCGGTCGTGGTCACGGCCACGCTGCCGCGCTTCCTACTCACCGGCGATCAAAGCACGCTCCGTCTCGACCTCGACAATGTCGAAGGCACGACCGGCGACTATCAGATCGCCGTCACCGCCGACGGACCGTTGAGCGTCACCGGCATCGACAAGACCATCACGCTCGATGCCAAGAAGCGCGGCGCCGTGACCATGCCGGTCTCAGCCACCGGCATCGGGTCGGGCATGGTGGCGGTTGCCGTCACCGGGCCGGAAGGCTTCACGCTGGCGCGCCAATATCCGCTGACCGTGCACCCGGCGACCCAGATCCTGGCGCGCCGCACGGTGAAACCACTCGACCCGGGCCAAAGCATCACGGTCTCGGGCGACGTGTTCGCCGATTTGGTGCCCGGCACCGGCAAGGTGGCACTGTCGGTGACGCCGACCGCCGCCCTCGACGTGGCGACGCTGCTCGCCGCGCTCGACCGCTATCCGCTCGGCTGCACCGAGCAGATCGTGAGCCGCGCGCTGCCGCTACTCTATGTCAACGAGCTGTCGCTCGGCGCGCAGCTCGCGGTCGATACCGGCGTCGACGCGCGGATCGCCACTGCCATCGAGACGGTGCTGGCGCGGCAAGGCTCCGAGGGCGCGTTCGGGTTGTGGTCGCCGGGCGGCGACGACGCCTGGCTCGATGCCTATGTAACAGACTTCCTTACCAGGGCCCGGGCACGTGGCTTCTCGGTCTCCGACGACCAGTTCAAGCTCGCGCTCGACCGCTTGCGGAACTACGTCAGCACCGCGCCCGACGTCTCGACCGACGGCGGCATGGCGCTGTCCTATGCGCTCTACGTGCTGGCCCGCAACGGCATGGCGCCGGTGGGCGACCTCCGCTACATCGCCGACGTCAAGATGAGCGCCGTGGCGACGCCGACGGCCAAAGCCGAGATCGGCGCCGCGTTGGCCATGCTAGGCGACCGCGTACGAGCCGAGAAGGCGTTCGATGCGGCGCTCGGCGCGCTGCCGGAGGATGCCGAGTTTGCCGGCGGCCGCCCCGACTACGGCTCGCCGCTGCGCGACGCCGCGGTGGTGGTCACGCTTGCCGCCGAAGGCGATGCACCAAAATTGATCCTGGTGAGCGCCACCGAGAAGATCGAGACGGCGCGCAACAAGGTCACCTATACCTCGACGCAGGACGAAGCGTGGCTGGTGCTGGCGGCGCGCGCGCTCGGCCAGCAGAATGTGAGCCTGACCGTCAACGATGAGGGCCAAGAGGGGCCGCTCTATCGCAGGTTCACCGAGGATCAGCTCGAAGCGGGCCCGCTGAAAGTGGCCAATGCCGGCGATGTGCCGCTCGACGCGGTCATCTCGGTGAGCGGCGCGCCGATCACGCCGGAGCCTCCCGCCGAGCATGGCTTCACGCTGGAGCGCGCCTTCTACACGCTCGACGGCGAAGAGGCCGATGCCAGCCACGCGAAGCAGAACGATCGCTTCGTGGTGGTGCTCACGGTTACCGAGCCGCAACCGCAATTCGCGCGCGTGGCGCTTACCGACTACGTGCCGGCCGGGTTCGAAATCGACAATCCGCGGCTGGTGTCGTCGGGCGACACCGGCACGCTCGACTGGATCGAGCATGTCGGCACGCCGGTCCATACCGAGTTCCGCGATGACCGCTTCGTCGCGGCGTTCGAGCGGCGCAAGGACGATCCGACCACCTACAGCGTGGCCTATATCGTCCGGGCGGTCGCGCCGGGGAGCTATGTGCTACCGCAAGCGGTGGTCGAAGACATGTACCGGCCCGACCGCTTCGGCCGTACCGAAACCGGGGCAGTCGAGGTCGCGCCGGCAAAATGAGCACCGACGGGACGCTGAAACCTAATACTCGCTCGGACTCCCCTCGCCCCGACCCTCTCCCCACTGGGGAGAGGGAGTTTCGGCCGAGCAGGTGGAAGCGACGTGCCGTTTTCGCCGCGATCGGCGCGGTGTGGATGCTCGCCGTGCTGGCCGGCGGCGTCGCCGGCGTGTTCGAGGCGCTTGGGCCGCCGCCCCTCGGGCGCGATCTCGAAGTCTCGCGCGTGGTGCTCGATCGTAACGGCAAGCTGCTTCGGGCCTATATCACCAGCGAAGGGCGCTGGCAGCTGCCGGCCACGCGCGCGCAGGTCGATCCGCGCTATCTCGAAGCGCTGCTCGCGTATGAGGACAAGCGCTTCTTTCAGCATCACGGCATCGATCCGTTCGCGATGACGCGCGCGGCCTTTCAGCTCGTGACCCATGGCCGCGTCGTGTCGGGCGGCTCGACCCTCACCATGCAGGTCGCGCGCCTGCTCGAACCGCGCCAGAAGCGGTCGCTCGACGCCAAGATCAGGCAGTCGGTGCGCGCGCTCGAGCTCGAATGGGCGCTCAGCAAAGATGAGATCCTCGAACTCTATCTCACGCTCGCGCCCTATGGCGGCAATCTCGAAGGCGTGCGGGCGGCCTCGCTCGCTTATTTCGGCAAGGAGCCGAGGCGGCTGACGCTCGGCGAAGCGGCGCTGCTGGTGGCCCTGCCGCAATCCCCGGAGCACCGCCGGCCCGACCGCTACCCCGACGCGGCAAGGAGCGCGCGCAACCGCGTGCTCGACCGCATCGCGGACCACGTGGCGTTCGACGCGGCAGAGATCGCGCACGCCAAGACCGAGAAGGTGCCGACCGCGCGGAAACCGATGCCGCTCTCGGCGCCCCATGCCGCCGATCAGGCGGTCATGGCCTCCCCGCAAGAGCCCGTGCTGCGGCTGACCATCAGCGCGCGGCTGCAACAGACTCTGGAGAGCCTGGCCCGCGAGCGGGCGCATAGGCTAGGCCCGGACATGTCGGTGGCGATGGTGGTGATCGACAATGCCACCGGCCAGGTCCTGGCACGGGTCGGCTCGCCCGACTATTTCGACCAGCGCCGCGCCGGCCAGGTCGATCTGACCCAGGCGCTCCGGTCGCCGGGCTCGGCGCTCAAGCCCTTTATCTATGGGCTCGGCTTCGAGGACGGGCTGATCCATCCCGAAACGCTGATCGAGGACCGGCCGATCCGGTATCCGGGTTATCAGCCGGAAAATTTCGACCTGACCTTCCAAGGCACGGTCACGGTGCGCCGGGCGCTGCAACAGTCGCTCAACGTGCCGGCCGTCGCGGTGCTCGACCAAGTCGGGCCGAGCCGACTGCTCGCGCGGCTCGGCGCGGCCGGCGCGACGCTGGTGCTGCCGCGGGGCGAAGCGCCGGGCCTCGCGCTCGGCCTTGGCGGCGTCGGGGTGCGGCTCACCGATCTGACCATGCTCTATGCCGGGCTGGCGCGGCAGGGCACGGTGGCGCCGCTGATCGAGCGGCTCGGCGCGGCGCCGCTCCCGGCCAAGCGGCTGATCGAGCCGGTGGCCGCCTGGTATGTCGCCAATGTGCTGATCGGCTCGCCGCCGCCGGAGAACGCGGCGGGCGGGCGGATCGCGTTCAAGACCGGTACCAGTTACGGCTATCGCGATGCCTGGGCGATCGGCTTCGACGGCAAGCGCACCATCGGCGTGTGGGTGGGGCGGCCCGACGGCGCGCCGGTCGCCGGCCTGGCGGGACGGGTCTCGGCGGCGCCGATCCTGTTCGATGCGTTCGCCAGATTGGGGCAACCCTTGCAGCCGCTGCGGGCAGCGCCGAACGGCGCGATCGTGGCCACCACCGCCAAGCTGCCGCCGCCGTTGCGGCGCTTTGCATCGCGTGGCAGCGCGGGCGAGGCCATGACCCCGAAGGTGCGCATCGTGTTTCCGCCCAACGGCGCCAGCCTCGAATTGGCGGGGGGCGACACTCCCGACCCGATCGCCATCAAGATCGCCGGCGGCACCCCTCCCCTCAATGTGCTCCTCAACGGCATGCCGCTTGCCGCCAAGAAGAGTGCGCGGACCCTGTTCTTCGCGCCGGACGGGCCGGGCTTCGTGCGGTTAACCGTGACCGACGCGACCGGGGCGGCCGACAGCGTGCTGGTGCGGCTGCGATAAAGGTGTGTTCGCGCTTGGCTCGGCCCGGCTTTCCGGGTAACGCCTCTGATCATGGCCGCGATCACTTCACTCAAGAGCCTTACCGTGCCTCTGACCATCGAGCCGATGGAGGCCAAGCTCGTCGACGCGCTGCCGGAGGAGCCCGGCTGGCAGTTCGAGCCGAAATGGGATGGGTTTCGCTGCCTCGCTTTTCGCGCCGGCTCAGACATCGATCTCAGGGCGAAATCGGGCAAGCCGTTGGCGCGCTATTTCCCCGAAGTGGTGGCGATGCTCGCAGCGCTCAAACCGAAGCAATTCGTGCTCGACGGCGAGCTTGCCATTCCCCGTGGCGACACGCTGTCATTCGATGCGCTGCAAATGCGCCTCCATCCCGCCGAGAGCCGCATCACCAAGCTGGCGCAAGAGACGCCGGCGATCCTCATCCTGTTCGACATGCTGCTTGACGCCAAAGGCAAGAGCCTGATCGAGGCGCCGCTCACCAAGCGCCGCGCCGCGCTCGAAAGCTTCTACAAGACCGCCGGTGAAACCAAGCGTCTGAAACTATCGCCGTTCACGTTGGACCGCGACAAGGCGCTTGCGTGGCTCGACGATGATGCCGGCGCGATTGACGGCGTGGTCGCCAAGCGCAGCGACGGGGCGTATCTGCCGGGGATGCGCGCCATGCTCAAAGTGAAGCGCCTGCGCACCGCCGATTGCGTGGTGGGCGGCTTTCGCTACGAAAGCGGGAGCCGCGAAGTCGGCTCGATATTGCTCGGTCTCTACAATGACGAAGGCGAACTCGATCACGTCGGCTTCACCTCGACCATCTCGGACAAAGAGCGGCCGGCGCTCACCAAGCTACTCGAGGGACTCATTGCGCCGCCCGGCTTCACCGGCAAGGCGCCGGGCGGGCCGAGCCGCTGGAGTACCGAACGGTCGGGCGAATGGGAACCGGTCAAGCCCAAGATGGTGGTCGAGGTGCGCTACGACCAAGTCACCGGCGGCCGGTTTCGCCACGGCACCAGGCTCATCCGGTTCCGCCCCGACAAGGCGCCGGAGCAGTGCACCTTCGAGCAGATCGCGCCGCAAACCTTGCCGAGAAACGTCAAGCTCTTGCTTGGCTAACGGCACGATTTGACTCGAACCTGACGCCGGGACCCTTGTGCCGGGGGGTCCTCCTGTTGCCCGCGTCGGCATGTCGCGGCGAATGCGCCAACGCCGCGCCACGGCGGCGAGCGAGCTGCAGTCGGGTGAAGATTGCAGGCGTAATCAAGGAATTCGAGCGCGCCCCGCTGCTTAGCCAAAGCCGTCGATAGGCTGAACTGTCGCGCGACGCTTTCACTCGCGACACTCTCCCGCGCCACTCGGTCAAAACCAAGGCCAATTGCCGGCGTTGGTTCGTCATCCTTGGCGGAGGAAATCCCCAAGGAGAGCAAACCCAAGCAAGGAGAATACAGCCATGAAAACTTTCGTATCGCTCGTCGTCGCCCTCGGCATCGCCGCTGTCGCCACCTCGTCGGCCTTCGCCGGCACCCCGAAGAACCAGGCCGATTGCGAGAAGGACCACATGAAGTGGGACGCCACGACGAAGAAGTGCAGCAAGTAACTTCCTAAGGCGCGACGCGGGGCCCGGCGACGACGTCGCAGGGATTTCGCTAAAGACGCGCCGCAAGGGAGGCAGAACTTATGCCTCGGAGAGGAAATCTCGACGAGGTTCCTTTTTAGACGAACTCCTGGGACGCGGACGCCCGGGCCTTAAGCCAGAGCGTCCGGTCCACTAAGCCGCCTCAAAGCCCCCTAGATTGCGACGTCCCCAAGGGCTTTGAGGCGGTGTTACTTTATCAGCTTAGAGAGGTTTTGGTAGGCTGCACCGGAGCTAACCCTTGACGAGGGCGCCGCCGGTGCCCAACAACGGGACCAGCTCAAACCGGTCCCGTGACTTTGCCCAAGACCTCTTTCAAGACCTCGCCCAAGATCTTGCCCAAGACGCTCCATATCAAGACGTTCGGCTGCCAGATGAACGCCTACGATTCGGAGCGCATGGCCGAGGCGCTGGCGCATCGGGGCTATAGGCTGACCGAGGATGCGGCCGAGGCCGATCTCGTCATTCTCAACACTTGCCACATCAGGGAGAAGGCGGCGGAGAAGGTCTATTCCGAACTCGGCCGCATGCGCCTCAACAAGGAGCGCCGCCGGCTGGAGGGCCGCGACACACTCATCGCCGTGGCGGGCTGTGTTGCCCAGGCCGAGGGCGCCGAGATCATGGCGCGGGCGAAAATGGTCGATATCGTGGTCGGGCCGCAAAGTTACCACCGCCTCGCCGATCTGGTCGCGGAGGCTTCCACTACTGGCAAACGGCAGCTCGCCACCGATTTTCCGGCAGAGGACAAGTTCGCCCATCTGCCCGAGCGCCCGCCGGGGAAAGCCCAGGCTTCGGCCTTCGTCACCGTGCAGGAAGGCTGCGACAAGTTCTGCACGTTCTGCGTGGTGCCCTACACCAGAGGCGCGGAATTCTCGCGCAGCGCGCCGGACATCGTCGCCGAGGTGGAGCGGCTGGCGGGGCGCGGCGCGCGCGAGATCACGCTACTCGGTCAGAACGTCAATGCCTATCACGGGGCCGGTCCCGACGGACGCGCCTGGACGCTCGCGGCCTTGCTGCGGCAGTTGGCGCAAATCCCTGAGATCGCGCGGCTGCGCTACACCACCAGCCATCCGCTCGACATGGACGATGAGCTGATCGCGCTGTTTGCCGACGAGCGGAAGCTCATGCCCTATCTTCACCTGCCGTTCCAATCGGGCTCGGACCGGATCCTCGCGGCGATGAACCGCAAGCATAGTTCCGCCCATTACGAAGAGGTGGTCGCCAAGGTGCGCAGCGCCCGGCCCGACATTGCGCTGTCGACCGACATCATTGTCGGCTTCCCGGGCGAGACCGATGAGGATTTCGAGGCGACCATGGCACTGGCGGGGCGCGCCCGCTTCGCCCAGGCCTTTACTTTTAAGTATAGCCCCCGGCCGGGGACGCCGGCGGCGAGCCTGGAGCGCCAGGTGCCCGAAGAGGTCAAGCGCGAGCGTCTTTATGCCTTGCAGAGCCTGATCGACGGCGACCGCCGGGCGTTCGACCGGGCGGCAATCGGCCGGCGGCTCGACGTGCTGTTCGAGGGACGGGGCCGGAAACCAGGGCAGCTCTATGGACGTTCACCATATTTGCAGGCGGTGCATGTAGAGGGACCCGAGATGCTGATCGGTCAGATCGCCGCGGTTGACATCTCGGCCTCAAGCCCGAACAGTCTCACCGGTGTCATAAAATCGGGATTTGAATGGCACGAGCCAGTTCAGGCGGCCATGTGACCAGCAAGGCCAGCAGTCGGAATTCATCCTTGGGGCGCGGACGAAGTGCAGCGCCGAAACGCTCAGCCGCTGCCGCCAATGGCGGGGGCGAGCCCACGGTCGTGTTTTTCGACGACATCAGGCTCGTGCGCGATCTCCTTGGCGACTTTGACGCCAATCTCGCCGTGCTGGAGGACCGTCTCGGCGTCGAGGCGGTCGTCAACGGCAACGCGGTCAGCCTGCGCGGGCCCGAATCGTCCTGCGCCATCGCCAAATCGGTGCTGGAGCAGCTTTACGGCCGGCTGGCGCAAGGCGAGATCATCGGCGTCGGCGAAGTGGTCGGCGCCATCCGCCATGCGCGCAGCGACGAGCCCGGCGCGAATGAAGAGCCCGGAACCAGTCTTCCCTCCGCCCAGCAGATCCGCACCCGCAAGCGCCTGATCACGGCGCGCACGCCGATGCAGAGCGCCTACCTCGCCTCGCTGCAACAGAACGATCTGGTGTTCGCCACCGGTCCGGCCGGCACCGGCAAGACCTATCTCGCCGTCGCCTTCGCCGCGGCATGCCTGGAGAATGGCAGTTGCGACCGGCTGATCCTATCGCGGCCCGCGGTCGAGGCCGGCGAGCGGCTTGGCTTCCTGCCCGGCGACATGCGCGAGAAGGTCGATCCCTATCTGCGGCCGCTCTATGACGCGCTCTATGACGTGCTGGCCCCGGAGCGGGTCGAGCGCGGCCTTGCCACCGGTGTGATCGAGATCGCGCCGCTCGCCTTCATGCGCGGGCGCACCCTGTCGCATGCCATCGTCATTCTCGATGAGGCGCAGAACTGCACGCCGGTCCAGCTCAAGATGTTCCTCACCCGCATCGGCGAAGAGAGCAAGATGATCGTGACCGGCGATCCGACCCAGGTCGACCTGCCGCCCGGCAAGGATTCGGGCCTGATCGAGGCGATCGACATCTTGCAGGGCATCGACGAGATCGACCACATCGCCTTCACCCGGGCCGACGTGGTCCGCCGCGAGCTGGTCGGCAAGATCGTCGACGCCTATGAAACCGCTCCCCTCAAAGGTGAGCGCCGTGGCTGACGGTGGCCCTAGTCGCAAGCGCGCCCCTGCGGCGGGCGTGACGCTCGAGGTCGAGATCGTACGCCACGGCGAGGCCTGGGCATCCGGCGAAGTGGCCGACGCCATGCTGGAGCGCGCGGCACGCGCCGCATTGGATGCGGCGACCGCCGTTCCGCCGGGGAGCTATCAAGTCGCCCTCGTCATCGCCGGCGACGACGAGATGCGCACTCTCAACCGCACGTGGCGCGGCAAGGACGCCCCGACCAACGTGCTGTCGTTTCCCGCCGACCAGCTCGGTGAGCCGGGCTTTCTCGGCGACGTCGTGCTGGCGCACGAGACCATGCGCGAGGAAGCGCGCGAACAGCACCTCGCATTGCAGGATCACGCCGCCCACCTCGTGGTCCACGGCGTACTCCATCTGCTCGGCTTCGATCACGGCGACGACGCGGAGGCGGAGCGGATGGAAGATGTCGAGCGCATTGCGCTCGCCTCGCTCGGCGTGGCCGACCCTTACGCCGAAGCGGAAGACGCGCGCACCGCGGCGGTGTCACCATGACCAACACCCCGATCGCCGATAAGGACCTGCCCGCCGACCAGGACCGGGAGGCCGACGAGGAGACGTCTTGGTTTGAGCGCCTGCTCGCCAAGTTCGGTCTCGGCGAGGAACCAGATTTGCGCGAGCTGATCGAGGACGCTCTCGCCCGCAGCAAGAGCGACACTCTCAGCGTGCAGGAGCGCAGCATGCTTCGCCGCATTCTCCGCTTCGGCAAGCTCACCGTCGAAGATGTCATGGTGCCGCGCGCCGACATCATCGCGGTGGACGACACGGTGAGCATCGACGATTTGATGCGCGTGTTTCGCGAGGCCGAGCATTCTCGCTTGCCGGTCTATCACCAGACGCTCGACGACCCGCGCGGCATGATTCATATCCGCGATCTGATGTCATGGATTGCCGAGCAAGCGGAGACCAGCGATGCGAGCGGGCTCGACCTCGGCCAGGTCGATCTCACGCGCACCATCGCCACCATGAACATCACGCGGGAACTGCTTTACGTGCCTGGCTCGATGTCGGTGCTCGATCTGCTGCTCAAGATGCAGAGCACGCGGCTTCACCTCGCGCTGGTGGTCGACGAATATGGCGGCACCGACGGGCTGGTCTCCATCGAGGATCTGGTCGAGGAAGTGGTCGGCGAGATTGCCGACGAGCATGACGTCGACGACGAGCCGATGATCCGGACCGACCCAAGGCTCGGCCTGGTCGCCGATGCGCGCATGCCGATCAAGGAGCTGGAGCAGCATCTCAAGCTCGCGCTGATATCGGAGGAGCAGGAGGAGGACATCGACACGCTGGGCGGGCTGGTGTTCTCGATCGCCGGCCGCATTCCGGCGCGCGGCGAGTTGGTGCGTCACCCGACCGGCATCGAGTTCGAAGTGCTCGAAGCCGACCCGCGCCGGATCAAGAAGCTCCGCATCCACGTGCCGGCGCCTCCAGACGGGGCGAAGGCCGAGAGCGAGGCGTGAGATCGGCGCGCTCGCGGGCTAGAAGCGAGCCCTCCCCGCTCGGAGCGGGTCGAGGCGCCGGGAGTTTCGCTCTTCTTTTTTCCGTTATGGAGCGCGCCGCCACTTGGGTCGCCCGCCTTACCGGTCCGCGCCGCGCGCTGTTCGCCGTGATGCTCGGCGCACTCTCGGTGCTGGCCTTTGCCCCGATCCATGCCTGGCCGGTGCTGTTCATCACTTTCGGCGCGCTGGTGTGGCTGCTGGACGGCTGTCACGGCCAGCACGCGAGCCTCCAGGCCAGGGTCAAATGCGCCGGAATGGTCGGGTTCTGGTTCGGGTTCGGCTTCTTTCTGGCCGGCCTTTACTGGGTCGCAGAGGCATTCCTGGTCGAGCCGTGGCGCCATGGCTGGCTGATCCCCTTGGTGATGACGGCGATGCCGGGAGGCATGGCGCTGTTCTTCGCCGCCGCCGGCGCGCTGGCCATGGCGTTCTGGCTGCCGGGAGCCGGCCGCGTATTCGCCTTGGCCATCGCCCTCGGTCTCGCCGAGTTCGCCCGCGGCCATGTGCTGACCGGGCTCCCTTGGAATCTCATCGGCTATGGGCTGCTCGGCACGTTGCCGCTGATGCAGCTGGCGGCCCTGCTCGGGGTCTATGCGTTGAGCCTGCTGGCCGTGCTGCTATTCGCGAGCCCGGCCGCCATGGTGGCGCCGGCAGGGTCTCAACTCGGCGGCGGCAAAGGGACGGTGGCGCTTGCCTTGCTCCTGGTCGCTCTGCTCGGGCTTGGCTATGGGTGGGGCGAGCGGCGCCTGACGGCGGCGCCGCTGGCCAGCACCGGGCTCCGGCTTCGCATCGTCCAGGCCAATGTCGATCAGGCCGAGAAATGGCGGCCCGAGAACAGCGCCGAGATCTTCACCGACTATCTCGACCTCACCACATCGGGCGGTCTCGACGGCATCGATGTGGTGATTTGGCCGGAGACCGCGGTCCCCTTTCTTCTCGCCGACGCCCCGGAGGCGCGGCGCACCATCGGCGAGGCGCTGCCGGAAGGAAGCTCCTTGCTGGTCGGCTCGGCGCGGCTGGTCGAGGACAGCGACGACCACATCTATAACAGCCTGCTAGTGATCGACGATGAAGGCCGCGTCGCCGGCAGCTACGACAAGATCCATCTCGTGCCGTTCGGCGAGTACTTTCCGTTTCAGAGCGTAATCGAGAGACTCGGCATCACCCAGATCGCCGGCATGCGCGGCGCGTTCACGCCCGGCCAGGGGCCGCGGCTTCTCGCCGTGCCGGGCGCACCGCCGGCCGAACCGCTGATCTGCTACGAGATCATCTTTCCCGACGAGGTCACCGAGAACGCCGCACGGCCGGGCTGGCTCATCAATATCACCAACGATGCCTGGTTCGGATCGAGCGCCGGCCCCTATCAGCATTTTCATCAGGCGCAAGTTCGCGCCGTCGAGCAGGGCTTGCCGCTTGCACGCGCCGCCAATACCGGCATCTCGGCGGTGATCGACGCATACGGACGAATTCTCGCCAAGATCGGTCTCGGCGAGAGAGGCGTGATCGACGCCGACCTGCCCAAAGTGGGCCCGCCGACTCCGTTCGTGCAGTTCGGAACCATTCTCGAAATCTCGGTGTTGTTGCTTGCGTTGGCGGGTTGGCTCGCCTGTCGCGTGCATGTTCTAAGGTGAACCGGGGGGCAGAATTACTCTACGACCCCTGCAAGCTTGACGCAGTTAAATCGCACCCGTATGAACGACGCGTCGAGGGAAACAAATTTCATCAAAGCGGTAACTTAGCGTCTTCAAATTTTCAGGAACCCATGGCGATAACGAGTGAGCGAATGGCAGGCAAGAAGCCTAACCCGGTCGATACACATGTTGGCAGCCGAGTGCGATTGCGCCGAATGTTGCTCGGCATGAGTCAAGAACGTCTCGGCGAGAGTATGGGACTGACGTTTCAGCAGGTACAAAAATACGAAAAGGGCGTGAACCGTATCGGCGCCAGTCGGCTGTTCCAGATCTCCAAGATCCTCGACGTCCCCATCCAATTCTTTTTCGAAGAAGCGCCGCATATCGGTGAGGGAAGTCCGGCGCGGGGCATGGCCGAGCCCAACTCCGAAGCCTTCATCCTCGAATTTCTCAACAGCCGCGAAGGGCTTGAGCTGAACCGCGCCTTCGTCAAAATCGGCGACCCCAAAGTCCGCAAGAGCGTGGTGGACCTGGTCCGGGCGCTGAGCGCCAACAGCGGCACTTCTTAAATCGCTATTCGGGTTGCGTGCCGGCTTGACCTCCGGCCCAATGGTTGCAAGAACCGGGCGCATCCAGGCCGCCCGGCCTTCCGTCTTGAACAGGGGGTGCAAATTGTCGCGCTCAAACTACCTCTTCACCAGCGAGTCGGTTTCGGAGGGTCACCCCGACAAAGTCTGCGACCGCATCTCCGACGCGGTGGTCGACCTCTATCTCGCCGCCGACCCGCTGTCGCGGGTGGCGATCGAGACACTGGTGACCACCAATCGCATCATCATGGCGGGCGAGGTGCGCGGACCCGAAAGCGTGACTGAGGAGCTGATCGAGGACGCGGCGCGGCGCGCGGTGCGCGAGATCGGCTACGAGCAAAAAGGCTTTCACTGGAAGAACGCGGAATTTCAATATTACGTGCACGAGCAATCCGCCGACATCGCCCGCGGCGTCGACGCCAATGAAGAAGCGCAGAAGGAAGAGGGTGCCGGCGATCAAGGCATCATGTTCGGCTTCGCCTGCCGCGAGACCGAACCGCTTATGCCGGCGCCGATCTTCTATGCTCACCGCATTCTGCATGAGATGGCCAAGGCGCGGCACACCGGCCGGACGCCGGAACTCGGTCCCGACGCCAAGAGCCAGGTCACTCTCGCTTACGAGAACGGCAAGCCGGTCCGCGCCGATGCGATCGTGGTATCCACCCAGCATGGCGAGGATGTGAGCCAGGAGCAGATCAAGGAGATCGTCAGAGGCTTCGTCGACGAGGTCATGCCGAAGGGCTGGGTCAACGGCTCGACCAAACTGTACGTCAATCCCACCGGACGGTTCGTGATCGGCGGTCCCGACGGCGATGCCGGCGTCACCGGGCGGAAGATCATCGTCGATACCTATGGCGGCGCGGCACCGCATGGCGGCGGCGCCTTCTCCGGCAAGGACCCGACCAAGGTCGACCGCTCCGCCGCCTACGCCGCCCGTTATCTCGCCAAGAATATCGTGGCGGCCGGGCTGGCCGACCAATGCACATTGCAGCTGTCCTATGCCATCGGCGTATCGCAGCCGATCTCGCTCTATGTGGATCTGCATGGCACCGGCAGCATCGCCGAGGAAGATCTCGAAAAGGCGCTGCGGCAGGTGATGGATCTGAGCCCGCGTGGCATCAGGGAGCATCTCAAACTGAACCGCCCGATCTACGAGCGCACCGCGGCTTATGGTCATTTCGGGCGGCAGCCCGACAATGACGGCGGCTTTTCCTGGGAGCGGCTCGATCTGGTCGAGCCCATCCGCGCCGAGCTTTCCTGAGCGGAGATTTCGCTCCAGACTCGTCATGGCCGGGCTGGTTGCGACCGCCCACGTCTTCACCATGAAAAAATTCGTGGATGCCCGGCGCAGAGCCGGGCATGACGAGGCAGGATTGGTGGTCGGAACGGTAGAAACCATGGCCGAGACGGCCCAGCTCAGAACGTATGGAAGGCGCAAGGGCAAGCCCTTGAGCGCGCGGAAAGAACGCCTGATCGGTGAGTTTCTGCCGCGTCTCCGCCTCGACTTGAAGCGCCCGGCGCCCAGCCGCTTGGCCGAACTGTTCGCAACGCCCGTCGATGACGTTTGGCTCGAGATCGGCTTCGGTTCGGGCGAGCATCTGCTGTGGCAGGCCGAACACCATAGCGACGTCGGCTTGATCGGCTGCGAGCCCTTCGTCAACGGCATGGCGACCCTGCTTGGAGCCGTTGAAGATCGCGCTCTCAAGACCATCCGCGTGTATGATGGCGACGCCCGCGAGGTGCTTGGCTGGCTGCCGGACCACTCGGTCGGCCGCATTTTTCTGCTATTTCCCGACCCCTGGCCCAAGAAAAGGCAGCTGAAGCGGCGGCTGTTGTCGCCCGAAACGGTCCGGGAGCTGGCGCGGGTGCTGGTCCCCGGGGGCGAGCTCAGATTTGCCTCAGACGACAGCGATTACGCCGCCCAAGCGCTTGTTCTGATGGGCCAAAGCGGGGTTTTTGACTGGCTGGCGGCGCGGCCATCGGACTGGCGGGACCGCCCGAGGGACTGGCCGGAGACCCGCTATGAGCGCAAAGCGCTCGGCGAAGGCCGCCAGCCGGCCTATCTGCGGTTCGCGAGGGTCTGAGCGGGTTGGACCGGCAACGCCAGACTCTGCCAAACCCGCTTGAAACCTCAGGAAAAGCTCGTATATTAGCGTCGAACTCATGATTGGGATTTGATCAGGAGTGGGCCCTCGCCCGCTCCTTTTTGTTAGGTACCTCGCTTCCCCGCTTAGGCGTGGATCACGGCCCACAACCGATGACGAACGCTAGCGCCAACGCCGATCAACGATTTGTTCGTGAGACTGGGCCGGCGCGCATGGTCGCCGATTTGGCCGAGCCGGTGCTCGAAGAGCTCGGGTTCCGGCTGGTCAGGGTCAAGGTCTCGGGCCGCGATGGCGGCACGGTGCAGATCATGGCCGAGCGGCCGAGCGGCGAGTTGACGATCGAGGATTGCGCGGCCATCAGCCGGAGGCTGTCGCCCGTGCTCGATGCTTACGACCCGATGCCGGGACACTATCGGCTCGAAGTTTCGTCCCCCGGCATCGACCGGCCGCTGGTGAGGCCGAGTGATTTTGCGTTATGGGCGGGTCACGAAGCGAGGGTAGAGCTGAAGGAACTGGTCGACGGCCGCAAGCGGTTCAGAGGCGTGATCGAGGGCGCAGCAAAGGACGAGGCGCGCCTCACCATCGAGCTAGAAGGCAAGGCCGAGACAGTGGTGATCGGCCTTCCCTTCTCGCTCATCAGCGAGGCGAAGCTCGTGGCCAATCCGGCAAGCTTCAAGAAAGACCTTCCGGGCAAGAAGCCCGCCACACATTAGAGATGAGCGCGGGGCGCACGCATCACGAAGCGCCGACCCCGCAACCCAGTAACGGATTGGAGGCTGAACAGATGGCTCAGGCAGGCGTAAGCGCCAACAGGCTGGAGCTCTTGCAGATCGCCGACGCGGTCGCGCGCGAGAAGGCGATCGATCGCCAGGTGGTCATTGCCGCCATGGAGGATGCAATCCAGAAGGCGGCGAAGTCCCGCTACGGCAGCGAGAACGAGATCAAGGCCGAGGTCGATCCCAAGACCGGCGAGATCAGGCTCGCCCGGCTGCTCGAGGTGGTCGAGGACGTCACCCTGGAAGCGACGCAGGTGTCGCTCGGAGAAGCGCGCCAGCGCAACCCGGCGGCGCAGGTCGGCGACTTCATCGCCGAGCCCCTCCCCCCGCTCGATTTCGGCCGCGTGGCGGCACAGAACGCCAAGCAGGTGATCGTGCAGAAAGTGCGCGAGGCCGAGCGCGAGCGCCAATATGACGAGTTCAAAGACCGGGTCGGCGAGATCGTCAACGGCATCGTCAAGCGGGTCGAATATGGCAACGTGATCGTCGATCTCGGCCGCGCCGAGGCGATCGTGCGCCGCGACGAGACCCTGCCGCGCGAGAACTTCCGCTACGGCGACCGCATCCGCGCCTATGTCTATGACGTGCGCCGCGAGCAGAGAGGCCCGCAGATTTTCCTGTCACGCACCCATCCCGAATTCATGGCCAAGCTGTTCGCCCAGGAGGTGCCCGAGGTCTATGAGGGCATCGTCACCATCAAGTCGGTGGCCCGCGATCCGGGCAGCCGCGCCAAGATCGCCGTGGTGTCGCGCGACGCCTCGATCGATCCGGTTGGCGCCTGCGTCGGCATGCGCGGCAGCCGCGTGCAGGCGGTCGTGAACGAGCTCCAGGGCGAGAAAATCGACATCATTCAATGGTCGCCCGATGCCGCCACCTTCATCGTCAACGCCCTGGCTCCGGCCGAGGTGGTCAAGGTCGTGCTCGACGAAGATGCCGAGCGCATCGAAGTGGTGGTGCCCGATCAGCAGCTGTCGCTCGCCATCGGGCGCAAGGGCCAGAATGTGCGGCTCGCTTCCCAACTTACGGGATGGGATATCGACATCATGACTGAGGCGTCGGAGTCGGAGCGCCGCCAGGCGGAATTTGCCGAGCGCTCGGCCACCTTCATGGAAGCGCTCGACGTCGACGAAGTCATCGCCCAGTTGCTCGCCTCGGAAGGCTTCAGCTCGGTCGAGGAGGTCGCCTTTGTCGAGCCGTCGGAAATCGCTTCGATCGAGGGCTTTGACGAGAACACCGCGGTCGAGATTCAGGCGCGCGCGCGCGAATATCTGGAGAAGATCGAGGCCGAGCTCGAAGCCAAGCGCAAGGCGCTCGGGGTGGCCGATGAACTACTCGAGGTGCCGGGCGTCACCACGGCAATGCTGGTCACCCTCGGCGAGAACGCCATCAAGACGGTCGAGGACCTGGCCGATTGCGCCACCGACGATCTGGCCGGGTGGAGCGAGCGCAAGGACAAGGAGACCACCCGCCACGAGGGCATTCTCGACGGCTTCGGCCTGACTAAGACCCAGGTCGAGGATTTGATCCTGGCGGCCCGCATCAAGGCCGGCTGGATCACCGAGGCCGATCTTGCCCCTGAACCCGCCGAGGGCGAAGAGGGTGCGGAGGGTGTAGTCCCCGAGGCGAACAGCGAGACCGGCGAGCCGGCGGCACCAAGCGGCGCGAGCGCCTGATGCGCCGGCCAGGAGATCATCTTTGCGGCAAGCGACGGCTGAGCAAGAACAAGATGGCGATGACGGCGCGGATAATGCCGTCCGCCGCTGTGCGCTCACCCGCGCGCGGAGGCCCAAGGACGAGCTGATCCGCTTCGTGCTCGGCCCGGATGGGGCCGTAGTCCCGGATCTCAAAGAAAAGCTGCCGGGCCGCGGCGTGTGGCTAACCGCGGCACAGGATATTGTGGCCGACGGGGCCAAGCGTAATGTGTTCGCCCGGGCACTCAAGGCTCCGGCCAAGGTCCCCGAGGGCCTTTCGGCTCAGGTCGATCGGCTGCTGGCCGAGGCGGCGCTGTCGGCGCTGTCCCTGGCCAACAAGGCCGGCGCGGCGGTATTCGGCCATGCCAAGATCGAGGAGGCCATCGGCAAAGGCCGCGTGCTGGCCCTGATTCATGCCCGCGAAGCGGCCGACGACGGCTGCCGCAAGCTTGACGGCAAAGCCCGCGGAATGCGGGACGGAAGCCCGGTTCCGGCGGTTCGCGCCTTTGGCGCGGACGAATTGAGTTTGGCATCGGGTAGGACAAATGTGATACATGCTGCCCTCATCCAGGGCGGAGCGGCTCAGAATGTCCTGGCGGCAGCCTCACGCTTAGAGCGCTACCGCAAGGGCAGCGCCGCATTTGCAACCCTGAATGGATCGGATACGGAGAAGAATGAGCGAGACTAACGAGACCGAAGGCAAGGCCGCTCGCGGCGGACGCAAGATGACGCTCAACGTGCGTCGGACGGTGGAATCCGGCCATGTGCGGCAGAGCTTCAGCCACGGGCGCTCCAAGTCCGTTCTGGTCGAGAAGAAGAAGCGGCGCGCTATCGGCGCGGGCGAAGCGGCCCAGCCGGTCGAAGAGGCGGCGGCCAAGCCGGCGCCGCAGGTTGCCGAGGCTCCCGCCCCCAAGCCGCAAGCCGCGGAGCCGCAAGGACGCCGCGTCGGCGTCGTGCTGCCCCAGCTCTCCGAAGAGGAGAAGGACGCCCGCACCCGCGCTCTGGCCGATTCGCGCCAGCGTGACGCGCTCGAGCGCGAGAAGGTCAAGACCAATGCGGCCCTCCAGATCGTCACCGACGAGCAGCGCACCAAAGAGCGCGAAGAGGCCGACGAGCGTAAGCGCAAAGAGGACCAGCGGCACGAGGCCGAGGCCAAGGCGCGTAAGGTCGGCGAGGAAACCGCCCACAAGCACCTCAAGGAAGAGGTGGAAGAGCCGGCCCGCCCCGCCGACGCCCGTCATAAGAAGAGTGTCACCGCCCCGCGCCGCGGCGAAGAGCGCCGGGTCCGCGGCCGCCTGACCATCACCAATGCCCTCGACGAGGAGCAGCGCCAGCGGAGCCTTGCCTCGCTGAAGCGCCGTCAGGAACGACAGAAAAAGCAGATTTCGGGTCCGCTCGCGCAGCAGAAAATACAGCGCGACGTCGTGATCCCCGAAGTTATCACCATCCAAGAACTCGCCAACCGCATGGCCGAGCGCGGCGTCGACGTCATCAAGTTCCTGATGAAGGACGGCGAGATGCACAAGATCACCGACGTGATCGATGCCGACACCGCCCAACTGGTCGCCGAGGATTTCGGCCATACCGTCAGGCGCGTATCCGAGGCCGACGTCGAGGAAGGCTTCATCGGCGAGGAAGATCACGCCGAGGACCTAGAGCCGCGCGCGCCGATCGTGACCATCATGGGTCACGTCGATCACGGCAAGACTTCACTGCTCGACGCCATTCGCACCACCAATGTGGTGTCGCAAGAGGCCGGCGGCATCACTCAGCATATCGGCGCCTATCAGGTCGTCACGCCGCTGGGCAACAAGATCACCTTTATCGACACGCCGGGCCACGAGGCCTTCACCGCCATGCGCCAGCGCGGCGCTCAGGTGACCGACATCGTGGTGCTGGTGGTGGCAGCCGATGACGGCGTCAAGCCGCAGACCATCGAAGCCATCAATCACGCCAAGGCGGCGCACGTGCCGATGATCGTGGCTATCAACAAGATCGACAAGCAAGGCGCCGATCCGCAGCGCGTGCGCACCGAGCTGCTGAGCCAAGAGATCGTGGTCGAGAGCCTGGGCGGCGATACGCTGGAGATCGAGGTCTCGGCGTTGAAGCGCACCGGTCTCGACAAGCTCCTCGAAGCGATCGCGCTGCAGGCTGAAGTGCTCGAACTCACCGCCAATCCCGGACGCGCCGCTGAAGGCGTGATCGTCGAGGCCAAGCTCGAGCGCGGCCGCGGCCCGGTCGGTACGGCGCTCATTCAGCGCGGCACCCTTCACGTCGGCGACCTCGTCGTCGCGGGCTCGGCCTATGGCCGCGTGCGGGCGCTGATCAACGAGCTCGGCGAGCAGGTGACAAGCGCCGGCCCCTCGGTTCCGGTCGAGGTGCTCGGCTTCGATTCCGCGCCGGAGGCCGGCGATCAGTTCGCCGTGGTCGAGAACGAGGCCCGCGCGCGGGAGATCACCGATTATCGCGTGCGCGAGCGGCGCAAGCGCCTGGCGGTGGCCGGCGCTCGCGGCAGCCTCGAGCAGATGATGACCAATCTGAAGGCCGCCGGCACCAAGGAATTCACGCTGCTGGTCAAAGGCGACGTGCAGGGCTCGGTGGAGGCCATCGTTGCGGCGCTCGACAAGATGGGCACCGACGAGGTGCGCGCCCGCATCATCCATGCCGGCGTCGGCGGCATCACCGAGTCCGATGTCGGGCTCGCCGCGACCTCCGGCGCGGTGGTGCTTGGCTTCAATGTGCGCGCCAACGCGCAGGCCCGCGAGGCCGCCGAGCGTGACGGCGTCGAGATCCGCTACTACGCCGTGATCTACGACCTGGTCGACGAGGTGAAGCAGGCCATGTCCGGCATGCTGGCGCCGACGCGGCGCGAGACCTTCCTGGGCAATGCCGAGATCCTGGAGGTGTTTACCATCTCCAAGGTCGGCAAGGTGGCCGGCTGCCGCGTCACCGAGGGCAAGGTCGAGCGCGGCGCGCAGGTTCGGTTGATCCGCGACAACGTCGTGGTGCACGAAGGCAAGTTGTCGACTTTGAAGCGCTTCAAGGACGAGGTGCGCGAGGTGACCACCGGCCAGGAATGCGGCATGGCGTTCGAAGGCTATCAGGACATGCGCCAGGGCGATGTCATCGAGTGCTTCGAGGTCGAGCACGTCCAGCGTAGCCTGTAAATCCGCGATTGGCCGGACGAACCGGCCGTTATTTCAAGAGCCAAGCACATGGTCGCGCGCGACAAGGGCAAGACGCCCTCCCAACGCCAGTTGAAAGTCGGCGAGACCATCCGCCACGCGATTGCCGAGATCTTCTCCCGGGACGAGATCGTCGACGACGTGCTGAGCCGGTACTCGCTTACCGTGCCGGAGGTGCGCATGACCCCCGACCTGAAGCTCGCCACGGTCTATATATTCCCGCTCGGCGGCGAAGGGGCGAGCGAGGCGGTGGCCCAGCTCGACAAACACAAGCGGTTCCTCAGGGGTGAGGTGGCGAAGCGGATCAGCATGAAATTCATGCCCGAGCTCAGATTCAAGGTGGACACCTCGTTCGAGGCGTCGGCGCGGATCGACGAGCTGCTCGCTTCGCCCAAGGTCGCCCGCGATCTCGACAATTAGCACATAACAGGCGGGCAAGAGAGCGATGGCGCGGCGGCGCAAAGGCCTACCGGTCCATGGCTGGCTCATCTTCGACAAGCCCCAGGGCATGACGTCGACCCAGGCCGTGGCCCGGGTGAAGCGGCTCTACGAGGCCGCCAAGGCCGGGCACGCCGGCACGCTCGATCCGCTGGCCACCGGCGTGCTGCCGATCGCGCTCGGCGAGGCGACCAAGACGGTTCCGTTCGTGGTCGAGGGCAGCAAGGAATACCGCTTCACCGTGCGGTTCGGGGTCGAGACCGACACCGATGACGCCGAAGGTAAGATGACCGAGAGCAGCGATCACCGGCCGACCCGCGCCGAGATCGAAGCCAAGCTCGCCGACTTCATCGGCGAGATCGATCAGGTGCCGCCGCGCTACTCGGCGCTCAAGGTCGACGGCGCCCGCGCCTACGACCTCGCCCGCGACCAGGAGGATTTCGAGCTTGCGCCGCGCCGGGTATCGATTGCCCGGCTGGACCTGGTGGATCACCCCGACCAGGATCGCTGCGTGCTGGAGGCACAATGCGGCAAGGGCACCTATGTGCGATCGCTCGCCCGCGACCTCGGCAGGGCCCTCGGCTCATTCGGCCATGTGGAGGCCTTGCGCCGCACCTGTGTCGGCGAGTTCAGCGAGGCGCGCGCCGTGTCGCTCGAGACCCTCGAAAAGCTGGCCGAGAGCGGCGGCCACGAGGCTCTGGCGACCGCGCTTCAGCCGGTGGAGACCGCGCTCCACGCCGTCCCGGCGCTGGCCCTGTCCGGTTCGGATGCCGATCGGCTGCGGCGCGGGCAGCCGGTCCTGTTGCGGGGCCGCGACGCCCCGATTGTCGAGGGCACGGTCTACGCCACCTCGCGCGGCACGCTGGTCGCGCTCGGCGAGGTGAGCAAGGGCGAGCTGCTGCCCCGCCG
>JBBQXL010000001.1:0-94498 GCA_038209695.1 Hyphomicrobiales bacterium | reverse complement strand
TGATTTTGATGGCTTCCGAGAGTCCCAAAACCTGACCCGTCATGCCCGAGGGCAGGCTAAGCCCGGCCATGACGACACTAAGGGGCCCTGAAGGGGCGCGCCGCTATATCAGGCCGAGGCCGCAGAAGCTCGCATGCCCCTGCTTGCCCACGATGATGTGGTCGTGGACCACGATGCCCAGATTCTTCGCCGCCCCCACGATCTGCTTCGTCATCTCGATATCGGCGCGCGATGGGGTCGGATCGCCTGAGGGGTGATTGTGCACGAGCACGACCGCCGTCGCCGATAGCTCCAGCGCCCGCTTGACCACCTCGCGGACATAGACCGGGGTATGATCGACGGTGTCGGTCTGTTGCACCTCGTCGGCAATGATCTGATTGCGCTTGTCGAGGAACAGAATGCGGAACTGCTCCTTGCTCTCGAATCCCATCGAGGCGCGGCAATAGTCGAGCACCTGGGACCAGGACGACAGCACCGGCCGCTCCAGCACCTCGCCGCGCATTAGCCTCAGCGCCGCCGCGCGCACCAGCTTGAGCTCGGTGATCGCCGCCTCGCCGATGCCGGGAACCTCGCGCAAGAGCTCCTCGGGCACGTTCACCGCCTCGGCAAAGGTGCCGAAGCGCGCGATCAGAGCTTTGGCCAGCGACTTGGTGTCGCGCCTTGGCGCGGCGCGAAACAGGATCAGCTCGAGCAGCTCGTAGTCGGGGAGGGCGTCGGGACCCGCGTCGCGGAAACGTCGTCTGAGCCTCTCGCGATGGCCGAGATAGTGTGGCTTGCCCGCATCCTTGAAACCCATTCAGCCTTCGCTCGATTGGCGCCGGTAAGGCGGCCGATCCAACCCTCGCGGCGAGACCGTGAACACCTCGCACCCGGTCTCGGTGACGCCGACAGTGTGCTCGAACTGGGCCGACAGCGAGCGGTCGCGGGTGACCGCAGTCCACCCGTCCGACAGGATTTTCACATGCGGCTTGCCGAGATTGATCATCGGCTCGATGGTGAACAGCATGCCGGGCTTGAGCTGAAGCCCTTCGCCGGGCTCGCCGTAATGCAGAATGTTCGGCCGGTCGTGGAACACGCGGCCCAGGCCGTGGCCGCAAAAGTCGCGCACCACGCTACAGCGCTCGCCCTCGGCATAGGTCTGGATGGCGGCGCCGATGTCGCCGGTGGTGGCGCCGGGCCTGACCGCGGCCACGCCCCGCATCAGCGCACTATAGGTGACCTCGAGCAGGCGCTCGGCTGCCCGGGGGATTTTCCCCACCGCATACATGCGGCTCGAATCGCCGTGCCAGCCATCGACGATCAGCGTCACGTCGACATTCAGAATGTCGCCCTCTTTGAGCGCGCGAGGCCCCGGGATGCCGTGACAGACCACGTGATTGAGCGAGGTGCAGATCGATTTGGGGAAGCCCCGGTAATTGAGCGGGGCCGGGATGGCGTCATGGTCCATGGCGTAGCCGTACACGAATTGGTCGAGCGCCTCGGTGGTTACGCCGGGCTTGACCTCATCGACCAGGAGATCGAGCACCTCGGCCACCAGCCGGCCCGCCTTGGCCATGCCGGCGAAGGCGTCTGCGCCGTGAAGCTTGATCTTGGTGTCCCGCGCCTGGGCGCGGGCAAATTCGAGGTTGGACATGGGAAGCGATTATAAGGACCTGACGCTCACTTAGGGGGAAATCTCTTGATGTGCAACGGGAGCGCTTGGACTGTCCCGCCTTTCCAGTGAAGGAGGACCTAAGAAGCTGGCAGAATCGCGGCGACAGGGTAGACTCTTGCCCCCGCGATCAGGCTTCTTGGCGCCATGACCGATCAGCAGCAAGGCTCCCCGACCGTCACCGCCGCGCTTGTCGTGATCGGCGAGGAGATACTCTCTGGCCGCACCAGCGACCTGAACATCGCCTATATCGCCGCCTATCTCACCCGGGTCGGCATTTCCCTGCGCGAGGTGCGGGTGGTGGCCGATGTCGAGGCCGAGATCGTCGCTGCGGTGAACGAGCTCCGTCCCCGCTTCAGCTATGTGTTGACCACCGGCGGCATCGGCCCCACCCATGACGATGTGACCACCGACGCTATCGCCAAGGCCTTCGCGGTCGAGGTAGTGGTCGATCCCGATGCGGTCGCCGCCATGCGCCGGCGCTTCAGCGGCAACGAGCTGACGCCGGCCCGGCTGCGTATGGCGCGGGTGCCCAAAGGCGCCCAGCTGATCGACAATGCCATCTCCAGCGCGCCAGGCTTCATGCTGGAGAACGTCATCGTCATGGCCGGCGTTCCGCGCATCATGCAGGTCATGCTCGACGCGGTGATTGGGCGTCTGGCCAAGGGCCGGCCGATGCTGGCCCGCTCGGTCCGTCTCGACGTGCCCGAAGGCGACGCCGCTCCGGGCCTGGCCGAACTCCAGGCCGCCCATCCCGAGGTCCAGATCGGCAGCTACCCGTTTTTCGACAACAAGCGTCTCGGCACCTATGTGGTGCTGCGCTCGACCGATGCGGCGAAGCTCGCCGCTTCGGTCGCCGCGCTGTGGACACTGATCGCCAAAGAAGGCTTCCAGGCCGAACCCGACGACGTCTGAGCCATTTTAGCGGGCCAGGAGCGAATCACCTTCCAGCGGGAAGGAGTGCGTCGGGCGGGGCTCTGCCGGGCCAGCATCTGGCTCATGAACGTGGCGAGACCGCGCGCGGCTTCGCCGCTCTGCGAAGCCGGGATCATGTTCGTAACGTGCGCCACGGCCTCATCTGCCGACTGCGACGGTCCGATATAGGCCATCGCCCACTCGGGAAATTTTCGCGCCTCGATGGAGTCAGACAGGATCAGTGCGATGTCCCTATGGCGCGGATCGCGCACGATCCGGGCGTAAGTCGCTTCGACCGCATCACGCTCGCCTTCGAGCACCTGGGCGAAGCCGTGGTCGGTGGCCAGCAGCGCGCCGGTAACCTTGAACGCGTCATTGTTGCGGCGCGAGGTCAGCAGAATATCGTCGATCTGTCTGCGTTCATTGGGGTCGTGGGCGAGCAGTGACGTGCTGATGTAGACAAGCCGGACGATGCTCATTGGCGTGACTCGATGGATGACTGTCCGTATCGGAGCAACCGCAATGCAGCGATCAGCATGACCCGGCGGTTAACACGGCGAGATCACGACGCTGTCTTCTTGGGTGGCACAGCACGGCGCGGAGCGGCTGAAGGCCCATGGGCGGCGCAAGCGGAGACGCCCGGCCGATGGACAGGTGTTGTAAGCGCTTGTTTTTCAGGGGAAATTAGAAGGAGGCGCGGGGACAAGCCCCGCGCCATTTAAAAAGCTATCTCTTCTTCTTGGCGACCTTACGACGGGCGGTGCCCGTCTTCTTCGCCGTCGTCTTCTTCGCCGCGGCTGTCTTGCGAACAGGTTTCTTCGCGGGCTTCTTCTTCGCTGGCTTCTTCTTTGCTACTGCCATAATTCATCCCTCCTTCGGGCTGGCTGGCTGTTGAAAAACTCTAGCTACATCCACTCGTCCCACCGCACGTTTCGCATTTGAGACACGTGCCATTCCGGACGAGGGTAAAGTTCCCGCATTCTCCACACGCTTCTCCTTCATATCCCTTAACGCGCGCTTCGGCCATAAGATCTGATGAGCCACGTTCAGCGAGCGTCTCGACGGCGCGAGCAACACGCTCGGTCGTCTCGGCTGAAGGAACTTGGGAGGACGCGGTGGCAAAGCTTGTGGTGTGCGGGTGCGCGTCGTCATCGGCTCTCGCCTGCAACGCCCGCGCATGAACACCAGTGCTCTGCGCTTTGCTCGGCGCAAGAAACTTTCGCTCGCTGAGGCGACCACGAGTGAAGCCTGGCGAGACGAGAGCTTCGGTGGAACGCTTGCCTTCGCCAGCGTCACCTGAGCCGAGTGTAGTACTGCCGATCTCACTTGGATCAACATGAGCAAGCTCGTAGCGCCCAAGATAAGAAACTGCAAGCTCCCTGAAAAGATAATCGAGGATCGAGGTAGCGTTCTTGATGGCCTCGTTTCCGCGCACCGGACCTGCCGGCTCGAAGCGCGTGAAGGTAAAGGCATCGACGAACTCTTCCAACGGAACCCCATACTGCAAGGCGACCGACACCGCGATCGCGAAGTTGTTCATGAGCGAGCGGAAGGCGGCGCCTTCCTTGTGCATGTCGATAAAGATCTCGCCCAAGCGTCCGTCCTCATACTCGCCAGTTCTTAAATAGACCTTATGACCACCAACGACAGCTTTCTGCGTATATCCCTTCCGTCGATCAGGCAAGCGTTCGCGATCGGCCTTTGCGCGCGCGCGTTCGACGATCCGTTCGATGATGCGCTCGGCCACGACCGTCGCGCGCTGCACCTGCGGCTGGTCGGAGGCGACTGCGGCAAGCACTTCGTCCTGCTCGTCCTCGTCGTCGGCAAGGAGTTGCGCGTTGAGCGGCTGCGATAGCTTGGAGCCATCGCGATAAAGCGCGTTGGCCTTGAGCGCGAGCCGCCACGACAGGAGATAGGCCTCCTTGCAGTCCTCGACGGTCGCGTCGTCCGGCATATTGATGGTCTTGGAGATGGCACCGGAGATGAACGGCTGCGCCGCCGCCATCATGCGGATATGGCTTTCGACCGAGAGGAAGCGCTTGCCCTTGCGCCCGCAGGGGCTGGCGCAGTCGAATATCGGCAAATGCTTGGGATCGAGCCCCGGCGCGCCTTCCAGGGTCATGGCCCCACAGGCATATTCATTGGCGGCCTCGATCTCGCGCCGGCCGAAGCCGATCTCCGCCAACAGGTCGAAATCGGGCTGATCGATCCGCTCCGGCGACAGTCCCAGCGTGCCGGTGAGGAAGTCCTCGCCCAGCGTCCATTTGTTGAACACGAATTTGATGTCGAAGGCGGCAGCGACGGCCTTTTCCACCGCCGCGATCTTGTCGGGCGTGAAGCCGCGGGACGCGAGGCTCTCGTGGTTGACCGAGGGCGCGCCTGCCAGCGTGCCGTGACCGACCGCATATTCGACGATGCGCTTGATCGCGTCCTCGGGGTAGCCAAGTCCGCGCAGAGCGTCCGGCACCATGCGGTTGATGATCTTGAAATAGCCGCCGCCGGCGAGCTTCTTGAATTTGACCAGCGCGAAATCGGGCTCGATGCCGGTGGTGTCGCAGTCCATCACCAGGCCGATCGTGCCGGTCGGCGCGATCACGGTGGCCTGCGCGTTGCGGTAGCCGTGCGCCTTGCCCAGCTCCAACGCCCGCTCGAAGGCATGGACGGCATGAGCGAGCAGCTTGGGCTCGGGGCAGGACGCGTGGTCGAGCGGCACCGGCGCCGTCGCGAGGCCCTCGTAACCGTCCTTGTCGCCGCGAGCGGCGCGGGCGTGATTGCGCACGACCCTGAGCATGGCCTCGCGATTCGCCGCATAGCCGGGGAAGGGGCGCAGCTCGCGCGCCATCTCCGCGCTGGTGGCATAAGCGACGCCGGTCATGACGGCGGTGAGCGCCCCGCACAGCGCGCGGCCCTCGGCCGAGTCGTAGGGGATGCCCGAAGCCATCAACAGGCCGCCAATATTGGCGTAGCCGAGCCCGAGCGTCCGGTACTCGTAAGAGAGCTGGGCGATCTGGCGCGACGGGAACTGCGCCATGGTGACCGCGATCTCGAGCACGATGGTCCATAGCTTGATCGCGTGCTCATAGTCCTCGATGTCGAAGCTACCGTCCTGCTTTCGGAACGCCATCAGATTGAGCGAGGCGAGATTGCAGGCGGTATCGTCGAGGAACATGTACTCGGAGCACGGGTTCGACGCCTTGATCTCGCCGGCCGCGGGGCAGGTGTGCCAATCGTTGATGGTGGTGTGGAACTGGATGCCGGGATCGGCGCAGGCCCAGGCGGCGTAGCCGATCTGCTCGAACAGCGTGCGCGCCTTCACCGTCTTCGCTATTGCGCCGTTCTTGCGATTGGTCAGGTTCCACTCGCCGTCGGCCGCAAGCGCGCGCAGGAAATCGTCGGTCACGCGCACCGAATTGTTGGAATTCTGGCCCGACACGGTGCGATAGGCCTCGGAATCCCAGTCGGTGTCGTAGGTCGGGAACTGGATCGAGCTGTAGCCCTGGCGGCCGAACTGGATCACCCGGCGGATATAAGTGTCGGGCACCTTGGCCTTGCGCGCCGCCTTGACCTCACGCTTCAGCGCCGGGTTGCGCTTGGGGTCGAAGCAGTCGTCGCCGTCGCCCTCGCAATTGACGCAGGCCTTGAGGATGGCGTTGAGCCGTTCGGCCAACACCTTGGAGCCGGTGACCAGCGCCGCCACCTTCTGCTCCTCGTTGACCTTCCAGTTGATGAAATCCTCGATATCGGGATGGTCGATATCGACTACGACCATCTTGGCCGCCCGGCGCGTGGTGCCGCCCGACTTGATGGCGCCCGCCGCCCGGTCGCCGATCTTGAGGAAGCTCATCAGGCCGGACGACTTACCGCCGCCTGACAGCGGCTCGTTCTCGCCGCGGAGCCTCGAGAAATTGGTGCCGGTGCCAGAGCCATATTTGAACAGGCGCGCCTCGCGCACCCACAAATCCATGATCCCGCCCTCGTTGACGAGATCGTCCTCGATCGACTGGATGAAGCAGGCATGCGGCTGGGGATGCTCATAGGCCGAGGCCGAGGCCGTGAGCTCGCCGGTGGCGAAGTCGACATAGTAATGACCCTGGCTCGGGCCATCGATGCCGTAGGCCCAATGCAGGCCGGTATTGAACCATTGCGGGCTGTTGGGCGCGCCCATCTGCATGGCCAGCATGTAGCGAAGCTCGTCATAGAAGGTCTGCGCGTCCTCCTCGGAGGAGAAATAGCCGCCCTTCCAGCCCCAATAGGTCCACGTCCCGGCCAGCCGGTCGAACACCTGGCGCGCATCGGTCTCGCTGCCGAAGCGCTCGGCTTCGGGCAGCAGGGCCAGCGCGTCCTGGTCGGGAACCGACCGCCATAGCCAGGACGGAACCGAGTTTTCCTCGATCCGCTTGGCCTTGGCCGGCACGCCGGCTTTGCGGAAATATTTTTGGGCGAGGATGTCGGCCGCGACCCCGCTCCAATGGGTGGGGACCTGGAAGCGTTCGAGCGAAAACACCACCGAGCCGTCCGGATTACGGATCTCGCTCGCGCTGTCCCGGAAGGGAATAGCGTCATAGGGCGACTTGCCCGCCTCGGTGAATCTCCGTTCAATCCGCATTAGTAGCTCCCCGCTGGTAATGGCCCCCCGCGTCGAAGGGGCGCGCAACGTTCGAAACTGGGGCGATTCGTCCGAACCATCAACATCTATGCACGGACTTCCTAATGTACCACTAAACCCTGTGGGCGAACACCAGAAGTGGCAGTGGGAAAGTCGGGGGATAATATGTGGAAACCCTGGTGACGAAAGGCAAGCCACCCCCCGGGAGCCTTTGTCGCGGCGGGCTTTGACGGTCTGTTTACGAACCATTCACTACGATGCTTCCGACACAGGTCAGAGCTCGTATCCCCATGCCCCATCATCGCGCCTTTGGCCGCGATTTCGACACGCTGGTTGTCGCCGTCATCGACAATCGCCGGCCGATTCTGTCGCTGATGCGGGCCATGCTTGCCGCCATCGGCACCGGCCGGATCGAGGCCTATGAGAGCCCGACCGAGGCCCTCGACGCGATGGCCAAGACCCCTCCCGACATCGTCGTTGCCGCCGCCTCGATGCAGCCATTGACCGGCCCCGCGCTGGTCCGGGCCATGCGCCGCGCGGATACGGGGCCGCTCGCCCTCGCGCCGGCCATGATCATGAGCGTCCGGGCCAAGCCGGCTTTGGTCGAGGAGGCGCTCAGGGCAGGGGCCCATCAGGTGCTGGTGCTGCCGACCACCGCCAGCACGCTCTATCGCCGGCTCGCGTGGCTGATCAACGACGACCGCCCGTTCGAACTCAAGGGCGAGCATTATGTCGTTGCCGGCATGGAGCAGCGGCTATCGCTCAGCATTCCGCGTCCGGTCTACGTCCCGGCCGCGCCCAGCCTTCCGCTGCCTGCTTTTGCGCCCGATGAGGACGCCGCGCCGACCCTCGATATCGCCAAGAAGGCGCGGGCCGCGCCGCACTAGGCGGCCTGGACAGGGGACCCCCCTAGAGGCCATAGTCCCGGCGCAACAACAAGCGTCGAACACGCAATGGGACTCTTCACCGAGCTCTTTGCCTGGTGGACAGGCAACACCATCGGCACGCGACTCTACACCTGGCGAAAAGGTGAGCGCGTCGGCGCGGACGGGCTCGGCAATATCTATTATCGGGAGCGCGGCGGCGAGCGCCGCTGGGTGATCTACCGCGACCTGGCCGAGCCGTCACAGATTCCGCCGGCCTGGCATGGCTGGCTGCATCACACCGTCGACGTTCCGCCGACCGAGGAAGACTACGTGCCGCGGCCCTGGGAGCAGGCGCATCGGCCCAACCTGACCGGGACCTACGAAGCCTATCGTCCGCCCGGCTCAACCCTTCGCCCCGGCGCCGTGAAGCCGCCTTTGGATTACGAACCGTGGCAACCCAAGTGACGCAACCGACGACGTTGGACGTCGCGCCGCCCAAGGCCGTGCAGCGCTGGTCGGCTTCCGATTATGCCAAGAACGGCCGCTTCGTGCAGGAGCTTGCCGGGCCGGTATTTGGCATGCTCGGCGCCAAGCCCGGCGAGCGCATTCTCGATCTTGGCTGTGGCGACGGCGCGCTGACCGCCGAGATCAAGGCGCTCGGCGCCCACGTTCTGGGCGTCGATCTGAGCGATGAGTTGCTCGCCGTGGCGCGCATGAAGGGCCTCAATGTCCGCAAAGTGGACGGCCATGCGCTGGATTTCGTCTCCGAGTTCGATGCCGTGTTTTCCAATGCCGCGCTGCATTGGATGCGGAAGCCGAACCTGGTGATCGCCGGGGTGGCGCGCGCTCTACGGCCGCGCGGCCGCTTCGTGGGCGAGCTAGGCGGCCACGGCAATGTGGCGGCCATCGCCACGGCGATGCGCGCGGTCGGCGCGGTGCGTGGCGGCGATCCCGCTATGGTCGCGCCGTGGTTCTTTCCCACCGCCGAGGAATATGGCCTCCTCCTCGCCGAGGGCGGCTTCAGCGTCAAAGAAATCGGGCTCGTGCCGCGTCCGACGCCGCTCAAGACCGGCATGGAAGGCTGGCTGCGAACCTTCGGCCGGTCCTTCTTCGATCAATTCCCGGAGCCGGAGCGGACCAAGGTCGTCGGCGAGGTCACCGAGTTGCTGCGGCCCTCGCTGTGCGATAGCCGTGGTGTGTGGACCGCCGATCACATTCGGCTCCGCTTCGTTGCCGAGCGCGGTGCCTGATGCCAGGTGCCACACCAATGCCCCAATCATGGTCGAGGCGTTTGATGCTTAAGGAGCGCACCGGAGCGATCGTCAAGGGGCCCGTTCAGAAGGTGTGCGGTATGATGCAACGAAGCGATGTTTCCGCGGGCTGCCCGGCCGGCGCGATAGTCCTGATCATGGCAGCTTTGGCGATGCCAAGCCTCGCCCAGGCCGAGGTCGTCAAGAACCCGATCGCGGTGTTCGCCGCCCTCGACAAGGTGACCGGGCGCATCTCGCATCTCGAGATTCCTATCAACAAGACCGTCGAATTCGGCGCCCTCAAAGTGACGCCGAGGGTGTGCGATTCCAGGCCGCCGACCGAGGCGCCCGACACCTCATCCTTTGTCGAGGTTGACGAGGTCAAGCTCACCGGCGAGGTTGAGCGGATCTTCACTGGATGGATGTTCGCCGAAAGCCCCGGCCTTCACGCAGTCGAGCACCCGGTCTTCGATGTCTGGCTGACCAACTGCAAGACCAACTCGGCGCCCGCGCCTTCCGGCAATGCCGAAAACGCCGCGCCGGTCGCTCCGCCAACACCTGCGCCTGCCGCTGCCCCAGCGCCTGCAGCCGCGCCAGCGCCGCCGCCACCGCCTGAACCGCCCCAGGAAGCGGCAGGCCCCGAGCCGCTGCCCTGGGCCAAGCCACCGCCGCCCAACGCCGCCTCCAGGAATCGCTGAAACTCGTCGCGGCTGACCTCGATCGCGCCGAACTTCGCCAGGTGTCCGGTGACGAACTGCGTGTCGAGGAGGGTAAATCCGCCATATCTCAGTCGGGCCACCAGATAAACCAGGGCGACCTTGCTCGCGTCGCGCGCTTTGGAAAACATGCTCTCGCCGAAAAAGGCGCGGCCGAGATGCACGCCGTAAAGTCCGCCGGTCAGCTCGCCGTCCTGCCACACCTCGACCGTGTGGCAATGGCCGAGCGCGAACAGCTCGCGATAGAGGCTCCTGATGCGGCCGTTGATCCAGGTCGAGCGCCGGCCTGAGCGCGGCGCCGCGCAGCCGTCGATCACCGCCTCGAAATTCCGGTCGATTTTCACCTCGAAGCCGCCGCCGCGGATGGTGCGGGCAAGTCGCTTCGGCACATGCATGCGATCGAGCGGCAGGATGCCGCGCCGCTCAGGCTCGATCCAATAGAGCGCGTTGTCCTCCGCGCTTTCGGCCATGGGGAAGATGCCGCAGGCATAGGCTTTGAGAAGCACCTGCGGCGTGATCTCGATCATGACGTCGTCGATCGCGGTCATCTTGTCTATCCACGTGCACCTAGCTTGGCGAGGTGGGTCTCGAGCCAGTGGATATCGTAATTCCCGTCGACGATATCGGGCTCCGAGATGAGCGAGGTGAACAGCGGGATGGTGGTCTCGATGCCGTCAACCACGAATTCTCCGAGCGCCCGCTTCAGCCGCATTAGGCATTCGTTGCGGGTGCGGGCGTGCACGATCAGCTTGCCGATCAGGCTGTCATAGTAGGGGGGGATGGTGTAGCCGGCATAAGCGCCCGAATCGACCCTGACCCCGAGACCGCCGGGCGGGTGAAAATGGGTGATGGTCCCCGGCGACGGCCTGAACGTATGAGGGTTCTCCGCGTTGATGCGGCATTCGATGGCATGGCCGTTGAAGCGGATGTCTTCCTGGCGAAGCGTCAGCGGCGCGCCCGCGGCGATCCTGATCTGCTCGATCACCAGATCGAGCCCGGTGATCATCTCGGTAATGGTGTGCTCGACCTGGAGGCGGGTGTTCATCTCGATGAAGTAGAACTCGCCGTTCTCATACAGGAACTCCACCGTGCCGACGCCGCGATAACTCAGGTCGCGCATTGCCTGGGCGACGGTCTCGCCGATGCGCACGCGTTCGTTCTCGTTGAGAGCGGGCGAGGGGGCTTCCTCCCAGAGCTTCTGGTGGCGGCGTTGCAGCGAGCAGTCGCGCTCGCCGAGATGGATGGCGTTGCCTTGCCCGTCCGCCAGCACCTGCACTTCGATATGGCGGGGATGGACGAGATATTTCTCGAGATAGACCGTGTCGTCGCCGAACGCGGCCTTGGCCTCGTTGCGCGCGGTCTGCAGCGCCGTCTCGAGCTCGTTCTCGAACAGCGCCAGCTTCATGCCGCGCCCCCCGCCGCCGGCCGCCGCCTTGACCAGCACCGGATAGCCGATGTCGCGCGCGAAAGCCCTGGCCTCGTCGAAATCGCTGATCAGGCCCGTGCCGGGCACCACCGGGATGCCGAGATCGCGGGCGGTCACCTTCGCCTGGATTTTGTCTCCCATCAGCCTGACATGCTCGGCGGTGGGCCCGATAAAGGTGATCTCGTGCTCTTCGAGGATCTCGGCGAAGCGGGCATTCTCGGCGAGGAAGCCGTAGCCCGGATGCACGGCATCCGCCCCGGTGATCTCGCAGGCCGCGACGATGGCGGGGATGTTCAGATAGCTGTCCTTGGCCGGCGGGGCGCCGATGCACACGCTTTCGTCGGCCAGGCGCACATGCATGGCGTTGGCGTCTGCGGTGGAGTGCACCGCCACGGTGGCGACGCCGAGCTCCTTGCATGCGCGTTCGATGCGGAGGGCGATCTCTCCCCGGTTGGCGATCAGGATCTTGTCGAACATGGCGCCATGGCTAGCGTTGCTCGATCACCGCCAGCGGCTCGCCATATTCAACCGGCTGGCCGTCTTCGACCAGGATGGCGATCAGGGTGCCGGCGCGGGGAGAGGGGATCTGGTTCATGGTTTTCATGGCTTCGATGATGAGGATCGTTTGGCCGGCTGTAACTTTGGAGCCGATCTCGACGAAGGGCGGTGCGCCCGGCTCGGGCGAGCGATAGGCGGTGCCGACCATCGGCGAGGTTACCGTGCCGGGGTGGACGATGAACTCTTCGCTCTGGGGCGAGCCCCGCTTGCCTGGCCGCGGGGCCTCGCGCGGTTCGGAGGACGCCGGGACGTCGCCGGTGGTGGTTAGGGTAGTGGTCAGGTTCACCCCGCGCGCGACCCTGATGCGTTTGCCGTCGTGCTCGACCTCGATCTCGGTGAGACCGGTCTCCTCGAGCAGCGACGCGAGTTCACGGATTAAGTCCTTGTCGAAGCTGGCCCCTTTTTGGGTCATGGGTGGCGTCTTCTCCCTTTCGCCATCACTTCGACTTGCCGGCCGCAAGAGTGTCGGCCAGCGCCTCGATTGCGAGTTCGTAACCTATCGCCCCGAAGCCGCAGATCACACCCCTTACCGCCTTGGAGATATAGGAATGGTGGCGAAACGGCTCGCGGGTGAAAATATTCGACAGATGCACCTCGACCGAGGGGACGGGGCAAGCCAGCAGCGCATCCAGCATGGCGATCGAGGTATGGGTAAAGGCCCCGGCATTGACGATTAGCCCGGTAGCTTCCGTCCTTGCCTCTTGGATCCATGCCACCAACTCGCCCTCATGGTTGCTCTGGCGAAACTCTACCGAAAATCCTAGCGCCGCTGCCTTGCGCTCGCATCGTGCGCGCAAATCATCGAGCGTTTCCCGGCCGTAGACCTCCGGCTCCCGGGCCCCAAGCAGGTTCAGATTGGGGCCGTTCAACACGTAAATCGGTTTGGCCATGGTGAATAGAAAACGCCCGATAATACCGGACCCGCGCGGGGTGCCGCGCGTGAGCTCCGGCGGAGGAGACGGGCCCCTTTATCAGCTTTTCTGCCGTTCGGCAAAATGAGGAAGAGAAACCGAAGCGCCCCTTTCCTGGGCAAGCGCCGCTCAGCACGTGGCTTTGCAGCCCTTCTCGCGCACCTCGGCGACCTTTGCGGTCAGCTGGTCGTAGAGGTCGTCCGGGGCACCCGGGACCACGCGGTCGCCGATCAGATAGAGGGGCGTACCCTGTAGGCCGAGCTTCTGTGCCAGTCCCTTAGCCTCGTCGAGTGCCTGCTGGACCGAGGGATCCTCCATATCCTTTTCGAACTGCGGCACGTCGAGGCCGAGCTCGGCGGCGATCCGCACCGCCTTGTCCTTGTCGGCCTTGCCGGGATCGCCGAACAGCTTCTGGTGCATCTCGAAATATTTGCCCTGCTTGCCGGCGGCTAGCGCACCCTTGGCCGCCCCTTCAGAGTCCTCGCCGAAAATCGGCAGCTCCTTGAACACCACCCGCACCTTGTCGTCGCTGTCGACCAGCTTGACCACGTCAGGCATCGCCCGGCGGCAGAACCCGCAATTATAGTCGAAGAACTCGACCACGGTGACATCGCCATCGGGATTGCCGGCGACATTGGCCAGCGGCGAACGGAAGATGGCGTCCGCATTCTCGCTGATGACTTTTTCCTGCTGGGAGGCCTGTTCCGCCGCCTGGCGCTTGTCGAGTTCGTTGGTCATCTCGACCAAGACCTCTGGATTTTTGGTGAGATAGTTATGGACGATGTCGGTGATCTTCTTCTCGTCGAGTGCCGCCGAGGGAGCATCGACCACTCCCGGCGCCGTGCGCCAGATGACGACGACGGTAGCGGCAGTCACAAGTGCGGCGACGACGGCAGCCACCAGGGCGGTGGCGAAGCCAGTCTTGAGGGTCATGCTCAAATCTCCGGGGCCTGAATTCAGTTCGATCGGGGGACTTCGAAAGCCAGGATATCGTCGGCCTTGAACCAGTTTGGCGTGCCGTCGGGCAGCCCAGCTTTGGCGCGTTTGGCCTGCTGTTTGGCAAGCTTCAGCTGCCCTTCATAGAAATAGGCTTCGGCCGATGCAAGCGCGGCCTGCGCCATAAATTGCTTCTTGGCCCCGGCCGCTTTCGCCCCTTCGGCCTTGCGGGCAAAGGCCGAGGCGAGCTGGCGGTAGCCCATGGCCGAGCTATCCTCGCGCGCCAGCGCGTTGCGCAGGTTGCTGATCGCCTCGTCCACGAGCCTGGGATCGTTGGTGCCGAGCAGGGCCTGGCCCAGCGCCACCCGGATCAGCGGTTCGTCGGGGCTCAGTCGCACCGCCTCGCGCAGTGGCGGTACCGCCGCCGCCGAACTGCCGCTCTCGAACAGGAATTGGCCCTTGAGCTCGTAGAAATAGGGCCAATCGGGCTTGGCCGCGATCAGCGCGTCGAGCTGCGGCATGGCGACCTTCACCCCGGATTTGCGATAGGTGGCGATCGCTCTGGCGTACAGCGCCGGCAAACTTTGATCGTTCTGATAGCGATTGAGCACGGTCTGCGGATCGTCGAGAAAGCCGAACAGCTTGGCCTTCATCAGGTCGTGCCGAAACTGCAGCTCGGGCGGGTCGGTGTTGTCGTAATACGGGCTGGCCGTGACCAGGGCTCTAAGCTGGATGAGGCGCTGCTGTGGCAGCGGGTGGGTCTGGAGATAGGGGTTGATGCCCTGGACCCCGACTAGCTTGCTCGCCATGAACTCCAGCGTCTCCAGCATGCCGCGCCCGGACTGCTTGGTGGCATTGAGGAAGGTGATGGCGGCCTGGTCGGCCGAGGATTCCTCGTCCTGCTTGTAGGCGAGCAGGGTGCGCAGGGCTGCGTCCTGACCCCCGGTGGCAATCCCCATGCCGGTCTGCCCCACGCCGGGAACGCCGGCAAAGGCGCCGCCAACCATGGCGGCAAGCCCGATCAGTTGGAGCATGAGCGCCGCCGATTTCGCGCGCCCAACCTGGGTACGCAGCCGAGCGAGATGGCCGCCGGTGATATGTCCGCTCTCATGGGCGATGACCCCGATCACCTGATTGGGCGTCTTGGCCTCCATCAGCAGGCCGGCATGGATGAACATGTTATGCCCGTCGACGACGAAGGCGTTGAAGGCGGGGTCGTTGACGAGATGGATGCGGATGTCTTGCGAGCCGAGGCCGGCGGCGGTGAAAATCGGCTTGGCATAGATGCGGATCAGCGATTCCGTTTCGGCGTCGCGGATCAGCCCGGCAGCGTCCACCGAGGTCGAGGTAACAAGAGTGGCGGCGAGCCCGCCGACGAGAGCCGCGCGGAGCCGCCGGGGGGCGAAGTTGATCCGGGTTTGGGCCAAAAGAGGCATGGGTCGGCTTGATCGTATTGCTTGACGAGGGCCGTAGCAAAGATGCCGGTTTTTCGCGCTCCAGCAGGCGCCGACGACACCCTGCGGTCCGCCTGAAGCCGCGTCTTTGCCAATCTTTGCCTGATTGGCGTTTTAATGCGGCGACACCGTGACCGGGTGTCGCGGCCAAGGCTCACGAAACCGCGAGGCAGGCCGTGAACGATTGCGTGGCGCGGCCCGGCTGAAGAGGGGCTCGGAAAGGGAGCGCGCCGCGCTCCCTTTCTAATTAGCGGCTCCACCAACCCTTGCGGCGTGGTCCCTCCGGCTCGCTCTGGGCTTCGACATGGGTCTCGACCGGCGCGGGCTGCTCGCTGACCCTGGCTACCGTCTCAAACACGCGCTCGGCTTCGCGGTGCGGAGGCTTGGCAATTTCCTTTTCGGGCGTCGCCTCGGCGCGCGGCTGACGGCCAGCACCGTTCTGACGGCCTTCGCCGTCGGCCTGCGGCTCAGCGCGAACCTCGGCCGGCATCTCCTCACCGGACGCGCGCGGGGCACCCTGGCTCTGGCGGCCACGACGTCCGCCCCGGCGACCTCTGCGCCGCGGTCCCTTGCGGGCCTGCGCGCCGCCTTCCTCTTTGGCTTCGGCCTCTTTGGCTTCGGCGCCTTGGGGCTCATCCAGTCCACTTTCGGCGAAACGCTCGGCGTCCTCCTCGTCCTCGCGCTCACGGTCCATCGCGGAGACCGGCCGCGACGCCGCGACGCTGCCGTCCGGCCGCCGCCCCCGGCGGCGGCGGCGGCGGGAACGATGCCTCGCCTGTTCGGCCGTTTCTCCTTCGACCGCCGCGGTCGCGGGGGCGGCCGGAGCTGCCTCGGCCTCGGCGTCGGCGTCAGCGTCAGGGGTGTCGTGGTGATGGGCCCAATCCATATGCACCACCGCGCCCAGGCCATTGGCGATCTCGCCCGCGGCCGCGCGCTCGATCACGAACTGCGAGATATGCATGTCCTCATCGGCCGTAACGGTGATGGGGACGCGATAGCGCTGCTGGATGTCGTTCAGATGGGCACGCTTTTGATTCAGGATGTAGAGCGCCACATCGACGGCGGTGGTGGCGACCAGCGGCATCACGCCATCGGTGATCAGCCGATCCTCGACCGAGCGCAGAATGTCGAGCGAGACCGACTCGATCGAACGCACCATGCCGATGCCCTGACACATGGGGCACGATTTGGTCGAGCCTTCGAGCATGCCGGTCCTGAGTCGCTGGCGCGACATTTCCAGCAGGCCGAAATGACTGATGCGCCCGACTTGAATGCGTGCACGGTCGTTGCGCAGGGATTCCTTCAGCCGCCGCTCCACCAGCCGGTTGTTGCGGCGCTCGTCCATGTCGATGAAGTCGATGACGATCAATCCGGCCAAATCGCGCAATCGCAACTGGCGCGCGACCTCCTCGGCCGCCTCGAGATTGGTCTTGAGCGCGGTGTCCTCGATATTGTGCTCGCGCGTCGCCTTGCCCGAGTTGACGTCGATCGAGACCAGCGCCTCGGTCTGATTGATGACGATATAGCCGCCCGACTTCAGCACCACCTGCGGCGAGAACATCGCCGCGAGTTGGCGCTCAACCTGGAAGCGGATGAAGACCGGCTCGGGCTCTTTGTAAGGCTTCACGTTCTTGGCATGGCTCGGCATGAGCATGCGCATGAAGTCCTTGGCCTCGCGATAGGCATCGTCGCCGGCGACCAGCACCTCGTCGATGTCCTTGTTATAGAGGTCGCGGATCGAGCGCTTGATCAGGCTCCCCTCCTCATAGACGAGGGACGGCGCCGTCGATTTCAGCGTCAGGTCGCGGACGGTCTCCCATAGCCGCAACAGATAATCGTAGTCGCGCTTGATCTCGGTCTTGGTGCGCTGCGCGCCGGCGGTGCGGATGATCAGCCCCATGCCTTCCGGCACTTCGAGCTCGCCTGCGATCTCGCGCAGACGCTTGCGGTCGGTGGGCTGGGTGATCTTGCGCGAGATGCCGCCGCCGCGTGCGGTATTGGGCATCAGCACGGTGTAGCGGCCGGCCAGCGACAGATAGGTGGTCAGCGCCGCGCCTTTATTGCCGCGCTCCTCTTTCACCACCTGCACCAGAATGATCTGGCGGCGCCTGATGACCTCCTGGATCTTGTATGGACGTCCGCGCCGGCGGCGCGACCGCTCGGGCAATTCTTCGAGCGCATCTTCAGAGCCGACCGATTCGACGGTCTCGGCGACGGCGTCACCGTTGCCGTTACCTTCCTTCATCGCGACCGGCTGGCCGACGGTTTCGACATGCTCGGCGTCATCGTCGTCGTCGTCGTCTTCGTCAGGCTCCGGCGCGTTGCGCACATTGTTGCCCGCCGCTTCGACCTCGCGGTCTTCGGCCGGCTCCGACACTTCGTGGATGAGTTCGCTCGCCTCCATGGCGAGGCCGGGAGGCGCGTCTCGGGGCGTGGTGTCGATCTCGTCCTCGGCATCGAGCTCGAATCGCGCCACGGCAATGCTCTCGGCCGGGAGGCTGTGGGGCTCGGCCTCGCGAGGGCCTTGTGCCTCTCGCGGTTGTCCCTCTCGTCCTTGGCCCTCTCGCGGTTGTCCCTCTCGGCCTTGTCCCTCGTGGCGCCCGCGGCCACGCCGGCCACCGCGCCGGCGACGCCGACCGGCCGCAGCCTCGTCGTCTTCGGCAGCCTCCTCGGCAGAGGCTCGGCTGTGCTCCGCGGCCTCCTCCTCGAGCAGGGCCTGACGGTCAGCAACGGGGATCTGGTAGTAGTCTGGATGAATTTCGGTAAAGGCCAAGAAGCCGTGCCGGTTGCCACCGTAATCCACGAAGGCCGCTTGTAGTGACGGCTCTACGCGGGTGACTTTGGCGAGGTAAATATTACCCCGAAGCTGCTTCTTGTTCGCTGACTCGTAGTCAAATTCCTCGACGCGATGACCCTTTACCACGACGACCCGGGTTTCCTCCGGATGCGCCGCATCGACTAGCATTTTGCTTTGCATGTTGAATGTTCTCCGCCGCGCGGGACGGGAAGGGCGGGAAGTTAGACCGCCGCACTGGGCCCGAGGCCTGCGCGCGCCAATGACCAATAGACCATGATTCGCTGCGACGACCCATGAGCGGCCTGGTGCGGCGGCCCAAAGGCGCGGCCATCGCTGGCCGGCAGATGATCAGCGCCGACAGCAAAGCCCCGCCATTTCCGAGGCTTAGCCGAATGGTCTGATTTTGCATCGCAGTCCTCACCACCGCGATTCAGTCGCGGCTTGAGAAAGTGTCAATTGGCGGCCGTCTGTCACCTAGCCGCCGCTTCTTTCTGCGTCCTGGCCAATAAGGGCCTGACGCGCGAAACAATTCTGCCCGTATCGCCGTTTGGCGTCCAAGGGCTCAAGGCTCGAAAGCGAACCTGACCCTTATTACGGGTATGGCGGGAGATTTGGCAAGTGTTCCGGTGCGGGGCCCGCAAAGGGTCACAAGAGTCGCTTAACGACTGCGTGGTTAAGATTTGGCCGAGATCGAGCCTTTTTTGGCGCATCGCGGTCCGCGCGGCCGCTGCCCGGCGAGGAGAAATAACCGGCTCAGTTCAGTCATTTGGGGGACGATGCGAGTTCAGCGTGGAGTGAGTGCGGCCGGGCCCGCTATGGCCGTCGCTGTTGGCGTCGTGCTCGCTCTCGGCGGGCTCTCGGTCATGCCGGCCAAGGCCGAATCGGCGCTTGCCGTCGCCAAGGCCGCGCGCGTGGCCGGCGACCGCGAGCGCACCCGCTTCATCGCCGATCTATCCAAAAAGGTCGACGTGCATGTCTTCGCGCTCGGCAACCCATACCGCGTGATCGTCGACGCCCCCGATGTGAGCTTCCAAATGCCGGACGGGATCGGCAAGGAGCAGCGCGGCCTGGTGACCGCCTACCGCTACGGGCTGTTCGCGCCCGGCAAAGCGCGCATCGTCATCGATGTCGCCGGGCCCTTTCTCATCGACAAGGCCTTCGTGCTCGAGCCGCGCGACGACCAGCCCGCGCGGCTCGTGGTCGACCTGGTGCCGACCGATGAGAAAACCTTCCTCGCCAAGCTGAAAGAGACCAAGTCACCGGAGCCGGAGGGCGAGGGGGCGCCCGCCATCCACCAAGCCGTCTCGCGCCCGCCCGATGCCAAACCGGTGGTGGTGCTGGATCCAGGCCATGGCGGCGTCGATCCCGGCACCAGCAGCGCCGCCGGCATCACCGAGAAGGAGGTGGTGCTGACCTTCGCCCGCACGCTGAAGGCGAAGCTCGATGCGACCGGACGCTACGAGGTCTATCTCACCCGCGACGACGATACCTTCCTGCCGTTGCGCGAGCGCGTGGGGTTCGCGCAAAAGAAAGGGGCGGGCCTGTTCCTCTCCATTCACGCCGACTACTTCCCCAACAAGATAGACCAGGCGACTGGCGCCACGGTCTACACCTTGTCCGAGGAAGCCTCCGACGAGGAGGCGAGGGCGCTCGCCGCCAAGGAGAATTTCTCCGATGCGCTCGCCGGCGTCGAGCTGCCGAGCGACTCCGACGAGATCCTGGCCAATATCCTGATCGATCTCGCCCAGCGCGAGACGCAAAACCGGTCGGTGGTGTTTGCCCGCTCCATCGTTGGCGAACTCGCGAGCAAGGGCACGCTGCATACCAAAAGGCTGCGCTCGGCCGGATTTCGGGTGTTGAAGGCGCCGGACGTACCCTCGGTGCTGCTTGAGCTTGGATTCTTGAGCAATCCCGACGACGAGAAGCGCCTCGTCTCCGAGGCTTGGCGCGACCGGACCGCGGACGCGGTGGCGGAGTCGATCGACACCTATTTCGCCAAGCGCGTCGCCCGCAACCCGTTCTGACCCTGCCAATCCCCGCAACCCCGTTCAAAATACAGAATTGCCCGCGACGCCAGCGTTTTGTTGCCATAATCTTCGCTAGGGTTGCTTCGGGTACCCCGCGCTCTTAAAACGGGGTTGGGACGGGTTCGATTATGGACATTACAGCTCCAGTTAAACCGCCGGAGGGCCGGCGGCGTCGCCGACGCGGCGGCTTTTTTCTGCGCTTCCTTGGCTTCATGTTCGCCGCCGGCATGATCGTGTTCATCGCCGTCGCCGGCGCCGCCGCGTTCGTGCTGTGGAAGGTGTCGAGCGAATTGCCCGACTACGAGGTGCTCGCCAAATACGAGCCCCCGGTGATGACCCGCATCCACGCCAATGACGGCTCGTTGATCTCCGAGTTCTCCCGCGAGCGGCGCATCTATGTGCCCATCACCGCCATTCCCGAATGCATCATCGAGGCGTTCATTTCCGCCGAGGACAAGAATTTCTATCAGCACGGTGGGTTGGACGTTCAGGGCATCATCCGCGCCGTCGTCACCAATATGAGCAATCTGCAGTCGGGCCGGCGCGCGGTTGGCGCCTCGACCATCACCCAGCAGGTGGCCAAGAATTTCCTCCTGTCGAGCGACCAGACCGTCGAGCGGAAACTGAAAGAGGCGATCCTCGCCATACGCATCGAGCGCGCTTTCACCAAGGAGCAGATCCTCGAGCTTTACCTGAACGAGATCTATCTGGGCGTGGGCGCTTACGGCGTGGCGGCCGCGGCCCAGTCCTATTGGGACAAGGCGCTGAACGAGCTGACCCTCGCCGATTGCGCCTATCTGGCGACGCTGCCTAAGGCGCCGAGCAACTACGATCCGTTCAAATATCACGATCGGGCCGTGGCCCGCCGCAACTGGGTCGTCGACCGCATCGTCGAGAATGGTTTTGCCACCAAGGATGAGGGCGAGACCGCCAAGGCCCAGCCTCTGGGCGTCATCAAGCGGCAGACCGGACCCAAGATCTTCGCCTCGGAATATTTCGCCGAGGAAGTGCGCCGCGAGATCCTCGACCGCTTCGGCGAGGACAAGCTTTACGGCGGCGGATTGTCGGTGCGCACCACGCTCGACCCGCGGCTGCAGCGCATCGCCCGCAAGGCGCTGGTGGACGGGCTCACCGCCTATGATCGCTCGCGCGGCGGCTGGCGTGGGGTTGAGAAGCACGTTGACATCAAGGGAGACTGGGGCAAGACGCTCGCCGCCATTCCGGTGTGGAGCGACATCGAGCCCTGGCGGCTTGCCATCGTGCTCGAAGTGTCAAAGGACAAGGCGGTGGTCGGCATTCGTCCGGGCCGCACCCCGACCGGACAGCTCGAGGAGGCACGCGAGACCGGCGTCATTCCATTCGAAGAGGTCAGATGGGCGCGGCCTAAGCTCGCGCACGGCCTCGGCGGCGCGCCCGGCTCGGTCAGCGCGGTACTCAAGCCCGGAGACGTCATCTATGTCGCGCCGCGCGAGGCCAAGTTGAACGATGCCGGCGAGCCAACCGCATCAGCCGAAGACCTGAAGGGCCAATGGTCGCTGCAACAGCCGCCCGAGGTGGGTGGCGCTCTGGTCGCCATGGACCCCCATACCGGCCGCGTGCTCGCCATTGCCGGCGGCTTCAGCTTCGCGCAGAGCCAGTTCGATCGGGCCACCCAGGCCCGCCGCCAGCCGGGCTCCTCGTTTAAGCCGATCATCTATACGACGGCGCTGGACAATGGCTACACGCCGTCGAGCATCGTCGTCGACGGCCCGATTTGCGTGACTCAAGGCGCGGGCATGCCGCAATGGTGCCCCAAGAACTATGAGGCGGGTTCCGCCGCCGGGCCGTCGACCTTACGCTTCGGCATCGAGCACTCCCGTAACCTCATGACCGTGCGTTTGGCGCGCGACATGGGCATGCCGATCATCGCCGAATATGCGCGGCGCTTTGGCGTATACGACAATCTCATGCCCGCTCTCTCCATGGCGCTCGGCGCCGGCGAGACCACGCTCCTCCGGATGGTGACTGGGTATTCGGAGATCGCCAATGGCGGCAAGCAGGTGCAAGCCACGTTCATCGACCGCATCCAGGACCGCTACGGGCGAACCATCTGGCGGCATGACGAACGCGACTGCTCGAATTGCGCCGCCCGTGAGTGGAGCGGCCAGCAGGAGCCCCAGCTGGTCGACGTTCGCACGCAGATTGTCGATCCGATGTCAGCCTTCCAGATGATTGGTATCATGGAGGGCGTCGTCCAGAGCGGCACCGCGCAGAAGCTCAAGGTGCTGAAGCGGCCAGTCGCCGGCAAGACCGGCACCACCAACGACTATAAGGATGCGTGGTTCATCGGCTATACTCCCGACCTCGTCGTCGGGGCCTATGTCGGCTTCGACCAGCCGCGATCGATGGGCCATGGCGCTACGGGCGGCGCCACCGCCGCGCCCATCGTCCGCGACTTTATGATGGCGGCGCTGAAAGACGTGCCTCCGGTGCCGTTCCGCGCCCCGCCGGGCATCAAGCTCGTGCGCGTCAACCACAAGACCGGCTTGCCGTCAGGGCCCGGCGACAAGTCCGCTATCGTCGAGGCGTTCAAGCCCGGTCAAGAGCCTGCCGGCTCGGTAGCCTCCGATGACGGCGAGGGGGGTGGTGAAGAGATGGTCGGCGACGATTTCGCCCCCGCCGCTGGTCCGCCGCCGCCGCGGGCACCCGCACCGGGTAACGACCGTGCTTTGACATCGGGTACCGGCGGCCTCTACTAGACCCTATATTCGGTCAAACCGGCCGCGGGGCGGTTCCCCCGGCGGCTGGTTCCCTTAATTGATGCATGAGGATGCGATGCGCGCCGAAACCGACTCGGTGGTCAACGATATTAGAGAATCCCTGGCCCTGCTCAGGAGGCATCTTTGACCCCGACCGGGCCAAAGAGAGACTAGCCGCGCTCGATCGCGAGGTTGAAGCACCGAACTTCTGGAATGACAGCCGCCGCGCCCAAGGTCTGATGCGCGAGCGTCAGCAGCTCGAGGCCGCGCTCAGCAGCTTCGACCGCATTGTCCGCGAGCTCGACGACCATATCGAACTCATCACTCTCGGCGAGGAGGAGGGCGACGACAACGTCGTCGCCGAGGCCGAGAAGGCGCTCGCCCGGCTGCGGCAGGAAGCCCACACCCGGGAGGTCGAGGCTTTGCTCTCCGGCGAGGCTGACGCCAACGACGCCTATGTCGAAATTCATGCCGGCGCCGGCGGCACCGAGAGCCAGGATTGGGCGCTGATGCTGGAGCGCATGTATGTGCGCTGGGCCGAGAACCGCGACTACAAGGTGGAGATCATCGGCGAGCATTATGGCGAGGAGGCCGGCGTCAAATCGGCCACCGTGCTGGTCAAGGGCGCCAATGCCTATGGTTGGCTCAAGACCGAATCGGGCGTGCACCGCCTGGTGCGCATCTCGCCGTTCGACTCTAACGCGCGCCGGCACACCAGCTTCGCCTCGGTGTCGATCTATCCCGCCATCGACGACACGATCGAGATCGACATCGACGAAAAGGACGTGCGCATCGACACCTATCGCTCATCGGGCGCGGGCGGTCAGCACGTCAATACCACCGACAGCGCGGTGCGCCTTACCCACCTGCCGACCGGTATCGTCGTCACCTGCCAGAACCAGCGGTCGCAGCACAAGAACCGGGCTACGGCTTGGGGGATGTTGCGTGCGCGTCTCTACGAGGCCGAGCTGAAGCGCCGCGAGGATGAGGCGCAAGCCGCCGCTGCTGCCAAATCAGACATCGGCTTCGGCCATCAGATCCGCTCTTACGTGCTGCAGCCCTACCAGCTGGTGAAGGACTTACGCACCGGCGTTGAAAGCACCAATCCTTCGGCGGTGCTGGACGGGGACATCGACCGATTCATCGAGGCCGCGCTCGCCGAGCGTATCAACGCCGACGCGAAAGCCTGACGCCGTCGCGGTTCGCTAGTGCAAAAGGGGCCGGTCGCCGTCCGCTATTCGGCGGCGCGGGTCGTCATCGCGCTGGCCTCGTCGTGAGGCTTCGAATCGAACCCTGACGGCTTGTCGGAGCGCGCCTCGGAGCGGGAGTTCCCGCTACCCGGGGCCTTGACCTCGGCCAACGGATCGTCCGAACGGCGCGACTTGCCTTCGAAATACGCGCCCTGCTCGATGGCGAGGCTCTGATGGAAGATATCGCCCTCGACATGCGATTGCGCTTGGAGCGTGACGCGCAAGCCCCTGATCGAGCCGACCACCCGACCGCGTACCACGACGTCTTCGGCGATCACCCCGCCCAGCACTTGCGACTTGTCGCCGAGCAGCAGCGAACCGCAATGGATGTCGCCTTGGATCTCGCCGTCGACTTGGATCTCACCCTTCGAAATCACGTTGCCGCTGATGGTAAGATCCTCACCGATAATGGAGGGGACCATCTTGCTCGCGCTTGGGGTAGGGCTCTTGGCCGCATAAGTTGCAGGCCGCTCGGTGAAGGGCGTTTTCATATCGCCGCCCAACCCCCCGCCCATCTTTGTGACACTCTCGCCCGGCTCCGGTTTCTTCGTGAACATAGCTGGTACCTCCCCATCGTCGCATACTGTAACGCAGGCGCAAAAAAGGACTCCCCGACGCTAAGGCACGACTTACGCGAACAGGACCACATCGCCTTAGGGGATTGTCGCGGAGTTTCCCGTTTGAGGGCCAACACCCAGCGCCCACTCTGCCATGACAATATCGCCTCGCTTGCGCGTTGTCATGGGGGTTCTCCCGGTAAGATCAGCGCAGGCGCGGGGGGTGCTAAGCCCTGGCTTGGGCTCAAAAACCGCCTTCCTTTAGCCGATTTTACCACCTCTTATGCCGCTAGCCCTTATCCTTTGCGTCGGGCACCTGACAACGGGGCTTGAAGGGTAAGGGGACTTGACTTGGGGGATGCTGACACAAGGCCATGAGCAGACCAGGGCGTCGCTTTTTATCCAGAGGCGAGGCCGTCTGCGCGTTGATTGCCCGCCCTGCCCGGCGCAGGGGGCGGCGATGAGTGCGCCTACGGCCGGTCGTGGCGGGGCCTTTCCGGCATGAACGAACCGATCTCAGGCGCTCTCGCGAAGCTGACCACCGAGGGCAGCAAGGTGATCCTCGCTTTGCCCGAGCGGGGCCGCGCGCTGGTGAAGCGCGTTCCCCAGCCGGTACAGCTCGAACTCAAGAAGCTCTCCGCGCGCGGCGCCCATGTTTGCCGGGAAATCTTCGCCGGCATTCTGGTGGTCGGAATGGTTGCCATCGTGCTCGGCTATGGACGGCTCGGCCGCGGCCCGATCTCGCTCACCAGCCTCGTTCCCACCATCGAGGCGGCCATCAACGGCGAGCTTACCGATCTGCATGTCGAGATCGACGACGCCATCCTGCAACGCGCGACTGACGGGCCGGGCGTCCTGTTCCGCCTGCGCAACATCCGGCTGGTCGACAAGGACGGCACTATCCTCGCCCAGGCGCCGCTTGCCGCCATCGGCATGAGCGGCAGCGCCCTTCTATCGGGGCGGATCGCCCCTGGCAGCGTCGACTTCATCGGCCCGCGCCTATTGCTGCTGTACGATTCCGACCAGGGACTCGCGCTCAGCTTCTCGCGCCCCGTGGCCGGTGGGACCGACGCGCCGATCCGCGGCTCGCTGCCGGCGGAAGAACCCGCCGAGCAAATTGCCGAGCCGGTCTCTCCGCAAACGACCATCGCCAAGCGAGCGGAGGACCGCGTCGCCGGCGGCCAGGTGCTCGACGTGACTCGCACGGTCGCGGAAGTGTTCGAACGCGCGCGCCGCGGCAGCACCTCCTATCTATCGCGGTTCGGCGTCAAGGATGCCCGGGTCGTGCTTAGCCATGACGGCAGTCAGACCTCGTGGCAGGTACCGGATTTCTCGATCGATCTCGACCACCACGACCGACGCAGCGTTCTCATCGGCCAAGCCAATATCGCTTCCGCCAAAGGCGACTGGCAGCTCGAGTTCCGCACGGCGCAGCAAACCAGGCGGCAAAGCCTCGCCATCACCGCGCTCATCCAGAACCTCGTCCCCTCGGGCATCGCCGGCAATTTTTCCTCGCTCGGTGTGCTCAAAGCGCTCGATATGGTGGTAAATGGCGAAAGCACCATCGAGCTGTCGAACTCGGGCAAGTTCTTGGCCGGCGAAGCCAAGTTCGATTTGGAGGCGGGCCAGATCACCCCGCCTTGGGATCCTGACAGCCCTCTGCGCATCGACCAAGGCCAACTCGTCGTGCGCTACCAAAAAGCCGAGGACGTGGTCCTCATCGAGCCGTCGACCCTCAGCTGGGGACAGAGCAAGGCCACTTTCAGCGGTCAGTTCCGCCCGGTGCGCGACGCCAACGGCGCTCCCACGTCGTGGAACTTTACCGTCAAGGCCGACCAGGCCGTGCTTGCGGTCGAGGAGTTCGGCCTTGCACCCATGGCGGTCGATGAATGGCAGGCCACGGGGAGCTTCGTGCCGCAAGAAGGACGCGTGACCCTTTCGCGTCTCGCCATCCGCTCGGGCGACGCCTCGATCGCGGTTGCCGGCACCGTGGTCGATACCCCGGGCGCCGAGGAAGTTCATTTGAACGGCGAGATAAGCCCGATGTCAATCGACGTGTTGAAGCGGTTCTGGCCGAAATTCCTGGCCGGCAAGGCGCGCGGCTGGGTGCTGGAGCGGGTCAGCGGCGGTCAGGTCTCGGGCGGCAAATTCACCGTCGATCTCGGCCCTGGCGAAATCGCCAAGCTCCAGGCCGGCGAGGACGTCCCGGCCGACGCGGTCAATGTCGAGCTCAACATTTCCGGCATGAGCATCGTCTATGTATCCGGATTGCCGCCGGTTCTCGCCGGCAATGCCCGGCTGAGCGTGTCCGGGATGGAGTTTGCCGTCGATATCCCCCAGGGCAAGATCGTCCTGCCATCGGGGAAGGAGATCGCCCTGAGCCAAGGTCGTTTTTTCATTCCCGATCTCCGCCAGGACCCGCAACAGGGCGAGATCAAATACACGGCGAATGGCGGTACTCCGGCCATGCTCGAGCTACTCGACCATGAGCCGCTCGGTTACATCCAGAGCGTCGGCCTGAAGCCCGATTTTCTGGGCGGCACCGCGGAGGGGGCCTTTAGCCTGACCATGCCGCTCCTCGCCAATCTCGAGTTCAATCAGATCAAATTCCGAGGCGCGGCGCGCCTTAATGACGCCATTGCCGCCAATCTAGCCGGCCCCATCGATCTCTCCGGCGGCACGCTCGACGTCAATGTCAGCGAACAGTCGGTCGAGGTTAAGGGCGAGATCAACATCAAGGGCGTCCCGGCCGAGCTTGCCTGGCAGCGCATCTTCTATGCGCCGGACGACCGCCAGCCGCCGATCACGGTGACCGCCCGCCTCGACGCGCAGGCGCGCGAGAAGCTTGGCATGAAGGTCAACCATCTGGTGCACGGACCCACTCCCATCACGTTGCAGATCGCGCGGCTTGGCGGGGGAGGGATGCCGCCGGTCTTGACCGTGCAGGCCGATCTTACCGACGCGCAGCTTCTGTTCGGCGGTCTGGGCTGGACCAAGCCGATGGGCCGTGCCGCCACGGTCCAACTCGACGTCGTGCCGAAGGAGGATGGCTCGACCGTCCTCGACAATCTCAAGATCCTCGGCGACGACATCGACATTCGCGGCGGCATCGAGCTGGACGCCAACCAGCACCTCAAGGAATTCTACTTCTCCGACTTTTCGGTCAATCATCTCACCCATATCGAGATCTCCGCCACCGTCCGCGACGACCAGGTGCTCGATATCAAGGCAGAGGGACCGAGCTTCGACGGGCGGCAGTTCTTCCAGTCGCTGTTCTCCGCCGGCCAGCTCGACGGGTCGGCCGAGCCGGCCGATCCGTTCGGCGTCGATCTAACCGCCCGCGTCGGCACGGTCACGGGCTTTTACGATGCCACCGCCAAGGACGTCGAAGTCACCATGAAGAAGCGCAACGGCCAGCTCGTTGCGCTCGATGCCACCGCCGAGCTTAACGGCAAATCGCGCGCCGCCGTCCATCTCGAGCAGAGCGGGAGCGCGCGCCTGATCAAGGCCGAGGCCCACAATGCCGGCGACGCGTTCCGCCTCGTAGGCTTCTATCCCAGCGTCGACGGTGGCGAGGCGTCGCTGGAAGTCAATCTTGACGCCGGCGGTCCGGGAACCAAGAGCGGGACATTGTGGGCGCGCGATTTCGTCGTGCTCGGCGATTCGGTGGTAAACGATGTCCTCACCGATCCGAACTCGGAGGCGGTGTTTGGTCAGCAAAAGCAGCAGGTCACCAGGCAGCGCATCGTGTTCAATCAGTTGCGCGCGCCGTTCTCCGTCGGCGGCGGCAAGTTCCGGCTCAAGGACGCCTATATGAACGGACCGATGCTCGGCGCCACCATGCGCGGCACGGTCGATTTCAAGGGTAAGATGGTCGAGCTGGGGGGCACCTATGTGCCGCTATACGGCTTGAACTCGGCGCTCGGGGCCATTCCCATCCTCGGCCGGGTGCTGGTCGGCCGCCAGGGCGAGGGCGTGGTCGGCATCACCTTCGCCATCAAAGGCAAGCTTGACGACCCTTCGGTGCTCGTCAATCCGATGTCGGTGATGACGCCCGGCATCTTCCGGCAAATCTTCGAGTTCACCGGCACGGTGCCGGATACCGGCGCGACGCCGCCGGCCTCCTCCTTTATGCAGCCCGGCCAGAGCTTCACGCCCAGCGTACAATAGGCGAGGGGCCTACACCGGCCGGATCAGAGCATGGCGCTTCTTGCCGAGCGAGAGCTTGATCACGCCGTCCGCGGTGAGATCGGCGGAGGTCAGGAGCCGTTTCTCGTCCGATACGGTCTGGTCGTTCACCTTGAGGCCGCCGCCTTTGATCTGACGCCTGGCCTCACCGGTCGACTGCACGAAACCCGCCAGCAGGCTCGCGTTTAATACGCCCAGCCCCTGTTCGAGCTCGGCGCGCGATACCTCCACGGTCGGCAGATTGGCCGCGACCACGCCTTCCTCGAACGTGGCCCGCGCCGTCTCGGCGGCGCGATCGGCGGCGTCGCGGCCATGCACCAGCGCGGTGGCCTCGGTCGCTAGAATCTTCTTGGCCTCGTTGAGCTCTGCGCCTTTCAGCTTGGCCAGCTTGGCGATCTCCGTGAGCGGAAGCTCGGTGAACAGCTTGAGGAAGCGCTCGACGTCGTCGTCCTCGCTGTTCCGCCAATATTGCCAATAGTCGTAGGGGGAGACCATGTCGGGGTTGAGCCACACGGCGCCGGCCGCGGTCTTGCCCATCTTGGCGCCCGATGACGTCGTCAGCAGCGGGGAGGTCAGGCCAAACAGCTCCGCTCCGTCGCACCGGCGACCGAGCTCGATCCCGCTGACGATATTGCCCCACTGGTCCGATCCGCCGAGCTGCAAGCGGCAGCCATGGCGCCGGTAGAGTTCGACGAAGTCGTAAGCTTGCAGCACCATATAGTTGAACTCGATGAAGCTCAAAGGCTGCTCCCGCTCGAGTCTGAGTTTCACCGAGTCGTAGGTCAGCATGCGGTTGACGCTGAAATGTCGGCCGTAGTCGCGCAGGAAATCGATGTAGTTGAGCTGATCGAGCCAGTCGGCGTTATTGACCATGAGAGCGTCGCTCGCGCCTTTGCCGAAGCCCAGGAATTTCGTGAACACCTGCTCGATGCCGGCGATGTTGGCAGCGATCTCGGCATCGGACAGCAGCTTGCGAGCCTCATCCTTGCCGGACGGGTCGCCGACCTTGGTGGTGCCGCCGCCAATCAACACGATCGGGCGGTGTCCCGCCTGCTGCAACTTGCGCAGCATCATGATGCTGACGAGGTTCCCGACATGCAGGGAAGGCGCGGTGCAGTCGAAGCCGATATAGCCGGTCAGGGTCTCGTTGCGCGCGAGCTTGTCCAGGCCCGCCTGATCGGTCGCCTGGTGGATATAGCCCCGTGCCGCAAGCTCGTGCAGGAAGTCCGATTTGACGGTGCTCATAGGGCGCGACTCAAGGTGATCTCGCGGGTGCCAAAGCCTGTATCAGCTTTGCCATAGGTACGGAAGCGAAGGCGAAAGCAGTCTGGCGTCCCTGCGCCTAGGCGGCGCTCTCTTTGCGCTTTTTCGCCTTGCCGAGACGCTTGTCGAGATAAGCGTCGACCACCTCCATAAGGCCGTCCATGCGGCCCTCGAAGAAGTGATTGGCGTCAGGCACGGTCGAGTGGTCGATCACGATGCCCTTCTGCGTCTTCAGACGATCGACGAGCCCGCGCACGGATTCCGTTGGCACGACTCGATCTTTGGCGCCGTTGACCATTAGCCCGGATGACGGGCAGGGCGCGAGGAAGGTGAAGTCGTAGAGATTGGCGGGCGGCGCCACTGAGATGAAGCCCTCGACCTCGGGCCGGCGCATCAAAAGCTGCATGGCGATCCACGCCCCGAACGACACGCCGGCGATCCAGCAGGTCTGCGCGTCGGCATTGTAGGCCTGCAACCAGTCGAGCGCGGTCGCCGCGTCGGCGAGCTCGCCGGGTCCGTTGTCGAACAAGCCCTCGCTTCGCCCCACGCCGCGGAAGTTGAAACGCAGCACTGAGAAGCCGCGCCGCTGGAACGCGTAATACAGGTGATAGACCACCTGGTTGTTCATCGTTCCGCCGAACTGCGGATGGGGATGGAGGATGAGCGCAACCGGAGCATTCGGTCCGCGCTCGTGATGATAGCGCGCCTCGATCCTTCCGGCCGGACCGCTGATATTCACTTCAGGCATGAACTACTGGCCTCGATACAAATCATTGGGGCGTTAGGGGGGCGCCGTGCAAGCTAACTGGGAAGCGTCGAACGCCGCCGCAAAACTTGACTCTGCCGCTCCGGAAACCTATACCATTTAAGATTAGAATTGTTCCAAACAAGGTCGCTCCGGGACACAGCTGGGCACTTGGAGCGGCGCGAACTTCGGGCCGCGCTTCATAGCACGCGCAACAGGGGCTCGTGCAAGCGTTAACCGGCGGCAAGTGGCCGCGAGCTTTGTCAGAGCATGAACCAGCGCTTCTATCTCGACTACAACGCGACCGCGCCGCTTCGCCCCGAAGTGGGTGAGGCCGTGGTTGCGGCGCTCTCGCTTTATGGCAATCCCTCTTCGGTTCACGCCGAGGGCCGGGCGGCGCGTTCGGCCATCGAGGCGGCGCGGGTCAAGGTCGCCCATCTGGTCGGCGCGCGACCCGAGGATGTGATCTTCACCAGCGGCGGCACCGAGGCCAACGCGCTCGCGCTCGCCGCGCAGGCGGGCGGCGCCTGGCACTGCTATCTGTCGGCGGTGGAGCATCCTTCGGTGCTTGCCGGCGGCCGGTTCTATCGCGAAACCACTACCAATTTTCCGGTCACCGCCGACGGCGTCGCCGATCTCCAAATCCTTGCGAAAGAGCTTAAGAAACACCATTTAGGAGGTTGGCGGCCGTTCGTTTCCCTGATGGCCGCCAATAATGAAACCGGCGCCGTTCAGCCGGTCGCGGAAGCTACAAAGATCGCCCACAGCGCAGGCGGGCTGCTCCATACCGACGCCGTTCAGGCGGCAGGAAGGATCAAGCTCGACATGACCACGCTCGGCGCCGACATGCTGAGCCTTTCGGCGCACAAGATCGGCGGACCCAAGGGCGTTGGCGCTCTGGTGCTCGGCGCCGGCGGCACGGTCGAGCCCCTGATCAAAGGCGGCGGGCAGGAGCGGCGGCGGCGAGCCGGCACGGAGAATGTCGCCGGCATTGTCGGCTTTGGCGTTGCCGCCGAGCTGGCCTTGGCCGACCTCGCCAACGCGGACGCGATGGCGGTGCTGAGGGATGAGTTGGAGAAGGGCGCACTGGCAATTGCGCCCGATGCCCAAGTGCTTTCGGCTCGCGTCGAGCGGCTGCCCAACACGACCTGCATCGCCGTGCCGGGCGCCAAGGCCGAGACGCTGGTGATCGGGCTTGATCTCGCCGGGGTCGCCATCAGTTCAGGCAGCGCCTGCTCGTCCGGCAAGGTGGAGGCGTCGCATGTGTTGAGCGCCATGGGCGTGACCGAGGAGGTCGCCCAAGGCGCGATAAGGGTAAGCCTTGGTTTTGCGACCAAGCGTGCCGATATCGACAACTTCTTGAAGGCCTTTGACGAGCTCATTAAGCGGCTCAGGCCTAGGGTGGCGGCATAGGTCGCCGGAGAGGATTTGGAGTAGAGCAATGCCGGCAGTGCAAGAGACCGTCGCTCGCGTCAAAGAGATCGACGTCGACAAGTACAAATACGGCTTCTTCACCGACATCGAGTCGGTCAAGGCCCCCAAGGGCCTGTCCGAGGACGTGGTCCGCTTCATCTCGGCCAAGAAGGGCGAGCCAGCCTGGCTGCTCGACTGGCGGCTCGAAGCCTATCGCCGCTGGCTCACCATGCACGAGCCGACCTGGGCCAATGTCCACTATCCCAAGATCGACTTCCAGGAGCTCTATTACTATTCGGCGCCGAAAAGCACGGAAGGCCCCAAGAGCCTCGCCGATGTCGATCCCGAGCTGCTCGAGTACTACAGGAAGCTCGGCATCCCGCTCGTCGAGCAGAAGCTGCTCGCCGGCGTCAAGGAATCGCGTGTCGCGGTCGATGCCGTGTTCGACTCCGTCTCCGTGGTTACCACCTTCAAGGAAGAGCTGGCCAAGGCCGGCGTGATCTTCTGCTCGGTCTCCGAGGCGGTGAAGACTCATCCCGACCTGGTGCGCAAATATCTCGGCTCGGTCGTGCCCATCACCGATAATTATTACGCCACGCTCAATTCGGCGGTGTTCTCCGACGGCTCGTTCGTCTACGTGCCGCCCGGCGTGCGCTGCCCCATGGAGCTGTCGACCTATTTCCGTATCAATGCCGAGCAGACCGGCCAGTTCGAGCGCACTCTGATCATCGCCGACAAGGGCGCCTATGTCAGCTATCTCGAGGGCTGCACCGCGCCCATGCGCGACGAGAACCAGCTCCACGCCGCTGTGGTCGAGCTGGTGGCGCTCGACGACGCCGAGATCAAATACTCAACGGTGCAGAACTGGTATCCCGGCGACAAGTCAGGGAAGGGCGGCATCTATAATTTCGTCACCAAGCGGGGCGATTGCCGCGGCGCCCGCTCCAAGATCTCCTGGACCCAGGTAGAGACCGGCTCGGCCATCACCTGGAAATACCCGAGCTGCATCCTGCGAGGCGAGGGCTCACGCGGCGAGTTCTACTCGATCGCCATCTCCAACGGCTATCAGCAGATCGATTCCGGCACCAAGATGATCCATCTCGGCAAGGACACGTCGAGCCGCATCGTCTCCAAGGGCATCGCCGCCGGCCATTCCAACAACACCTATCGCGGCCTGGTGTCGGCGCATCGCCGGGCCAGCAATGCGCGCAACTTCACGGTCTGCGACTCGCTCTTGATCGGCGACAAATGCGGCGCGCATACCGTGCCTTATATAGAGGCCAAGAACGCGTCGGCGACGTTCGAGCACGAAGCGACCACCTCCAAGATTTCCGACGACCAGCTGTTCTACTGCCTGCAGCGGGGCCTGTCCGAGGAGGAGGCCGTGGCGCTGATCGTCAACGGCTTCGTCCGCGACGTGCTTCAGCAACTGCCCATGGAGTTCATGGCCGAGACCCAGAAGCTGATCGGCATCAGCCTCGAGGGCTCGGTCGGATAGATTCGCAACCGAATTCAGACTCAATGCCAAGGGATTAGAGAACAAACGTAATGCTCGAAATCAAGAACCTCCACGTCAATGTCGATGGCCGCGAGATACTCAAAGGTCTCGACCTGACCCTGCCTGCGGGCGAGGTGCACGCCATCATGGGCCCCAACGGCTCCGGCAAGTCCACGCTCGCTTATGTGCTGGCCGGCAAGGATGACTACGAGGTCACCGCCGGCTCGATCACCTGGAAGGGCGAGGATTTGCTTGCCATGAATCCGAGCGAGCGCGCCGCCGCGGGCGTGTTCCTGGCCTTCCAATACCCGCTGGAAATCCCCGGCGTCGCCACCATGACCTTCCTGCGCACGGCGGTGAACGCGGTGCGCAAGGCGCGCGGCGAAGCCGAGCTGTCGACGCCGGACTTCCTGCGCTTCGTGCGCGAGAAGGCGAAGCTACTCAAGATCGATCCCGACATGCTTAAGCGCCCGCTGAATGTGGGCTTCTCCGGCGGCGAGAAGAAGCGCAACGAGATTCTGCAGATGACACTGCTCGACCCGTCGCTTTGCGTGCTCGACGAGACCGATTCCGGTCTCGACATCGACGCGATCCGCATCGTTGCCGACGGCGTCAATGCGCTCCGGAGCCCCGACCGCGCATCGCTGGTCATCACCCACTATCAGCGGCTGCTCGACTATATCGTGCCGGACCGGGTGCATGTTCTTTCCGATGGGCGCGTGGCGCGTTCGGGCGGGCCTGAGCTTGCACTCGAGCTCGAAGAGACCGGCTACGCCGAATTCGGCGGCAAAGCCGCGTAAGGGGAACGATGGACCTTCCCGTCCAGACCTTCAGGACCAAGGCCGAACAGGCCTATCTCGATTTGTTCGAGGGCGCCCGGAATGCGCTTCCCGGCGCCGGCGATCCCTTTGTCGCGACGCTGAGGGCCAAGGCGATTGAGGCGTATGGCCGCCTCGGGCTGCCCCATCGCCGCATCGAGGCCTGGAAATATACCGATCTCCGCGCACGGCTGGACGAGGTCAATCCGCTCCTCAAAGCGGACGGCGTGGCGGTGGACGACGCCGAACTCGCCCGCGCGCTTGGCGGCGAGATCGCGGCGCTTCCCGCCTATCGCCTGGTGGTGGTCGAGGGCGATCTGCGCGCCGATTTGTCGGATATCGCCGGACTGAAGGCCAAGGGCGTCGAAGTCCTGTCGCTCGGCCAGGCTCTGGAGAAGCCGCCCTCGTGGCTCAGATCTGCCCTCGCTCAGGTCACGCCGCGCGAGGACGATGCGGTGCTCGCGCTCAACACCGCTCTGATGACTGGAGGCGCCGCCTTGCGCATCGGCGCCGATGTGACCCTCGATAAGCCCATCCATCTCATTCAGCTCGACGGCACCGGCGAGCCGGCCTCGATCGTCACCCGCAACGTGGTGGTGGCTGAGTCCGGAAGCGCGGCCACGCTGATTGAGAGCTTCGGCAGCCTCGGTCTGCGCGGCCTTCAGCGCAATACGGTCACCGAGCTAAAGGTCGGCCACAAGGCCGCGCTCAAGCATTTCAAGCTGCAACGCGACGGCGATGACGCGCTGCACCTCTCCACCTGGCTGGTCGAGCTTGGCTCCGATGCCCGCTATGACGCCTTTCAGTTCTCGACCGGCGCCGCGCTCGCCCGCAACCAGATCTATGCCCGGTTCGCCGGGCAGGGCTCCGCCGCCGACATGTCCGGCGCCTTTCTCCTGCGCGGCCAGCAGCATTGCGACACCACGCTCCTGGTCGAGCATAGCGTGCCGCGCTGCACCAGCCGGGAGCTGTTCAAAGGGGTTATCGACGGCGAGGCGCGCGGCGTGTTCCAAGGCAAGATCGTCGTTTCGCCCGGCGCGCAGAAGACCGACGGCAAGCAGATGTCCGGCGCGCTGCTGCTGTCGGAGAGTGCCGAGTTCGATTCGAAGCCCGAGCTTGAGATTTTCGCCGACGACGTGGTCTGCGGTCACGGCTCGACCTCCGGCCAAATCGACCGGGATTTGCTGTTCTATCTCGAGGCGCGCGGTATTCCGGAAGAACAGGCGCGCGCCCTCCTGATCCAGGCCTTTGTCGGAGACGCGATCGAGCGGGTCGAGGACGAGGCGCTGCGCGACGCCCTTGCCAGGGCCTCGGCCGGGTGGCTCGGCGTCGACTACCATTGAAGGAGCGGCCGATGACCGTGCTGACGCCCTCGGCCAAGGACTTGCAAGCCGTCAAGGCGCCGTTTGACGTGGCGGCGGTCCGCGCCGACTTTCCTATTCTGTCGCGCGAGGTAAACGGCAAAAAGCTCGTCTATCTCGACAACGGCGCCTCGGCCCAGAAGCCGAAGCAGGTGCTGGACACTATCCAGCGCGCCTATGGGCAAGAATACGGCAACGTCCATCGCGGTCTGCATTATCTCAGCAACCTCTCGACCGCCAATTTCGAGAAGGCGCGGGAAAGCGTGCGCGGCTTCCTTAATGCGCGTTCCGACGCCGAGATCATCTTCACCCGCAACGCCACCGAGGCGGTCAATCTGGTCGCTTCCTCTTATGGCGCGCCGCATATCGGCGAGGGCGACGAGATCCTGCTCACCATCATGGAGCACCACTCCAACATCGTGCCGTGGCACTTCTTGCGTGAGCGCCAGGGGGCGGTATTGAAATGGGCACCGATTTCCGACAGCGGCGACTTTCTGCTCGACGAGTTCAAGCGGCTTATCAGCCCGCGCACCAAACTGATTGCTTTGACTCATATGTCGAACGTGCTCGGCACCATCGTGCCGCTGAAAGAGGTGGTGCGGATTGCCCATGACCGCGGCATCCCCGTGCTGGCCGATGGCGCGCAGGCCGCGGTGCATCTTCCGGTCGATGTGCAGGACCTCGATGTCGATTTCTACACCTTCACCGGCCACAAGCTGTACGGGCCGACCGGCATCGGCGTGCTCTACGGCAAGAAGGAGCATTTGGAGCGCATGCGGCCTTACCAGGGCGGCGGCGAGATGATCGGCTACGTCACTACCGACACCGTCACCTATGCCGAACCGCCTCACCGCTTCGAGGCCGGCACCCCGGCCATCGTGCAGGCGATCGGGCTTGGCGCGGCCATCGACTATGTCGAGAGTGTCGGCCGCGAGGCCATCAAGGCGCATGAGGACGTGCTGCTCGATTACGCCATGCAGCGCCTGGGCGAGCTGAATTGGCTGCGCATCTTCGGCGGGGCCAAGGACAAGGGCAGCATCATCTCGTTCAATATGGATGGCACCCATCCGCATGACGTGAGCACCATACTCGACCGCTACGGCGTGGCGGTTAGGGCCGGAACCCATTGCGCCGAGCCGCTTTTGGCCCGTTACGGGGTGACCTCGACATGCCGGGCGTCATTCGCCATGTATAATACCGTCGAAGAGGTCGATATCCTGGTCGAGGCGCTGCACAAGGCGCGTGAGATGTTTGCTTAAGGTCGCCGCTGAAATGTCTGAAAAGACTCAAGAGACGGACGCTGGCGACGTGCCGGACGGTCCGGGTATCCCGACTTCCGAGGCTGCGTCGACTCATGCCCCAAGCCCGGCCGAGACCCCATCCTTGGGCGAACCGGGCGCGTCGCCTTTGCCAAAAATTGCGGTCGATGAGGCCTCGTCAATTCCACCGGACGAACTCGAGCGCCTTCATGCCGACCTCGTGGCTGCGTTGAAGACAGTGTTCGATCCCGAGATCCCGGTCGATATCTACGAGCTCGGCCTGATCTATCGGCTCGAGGTCGACAACGACCGCAATATCGAGGTCGATATGACCTTGACCGCGCCGGGTTGCCCGGTGGCCGGCGAGATGCCCGGTTGGGTCGAGAATGCCGTCTCTTCGGTGCCGGGCGTTGGCCAGGTCAAGGTGAAGCTGGTGTTCGACCCGCCTTGGGACATGAGCCGCATGACCGACGAGGCGCGCCTCGCCCTCAACATGTTCTAGAGACAAGCCTTGAACCGCCCAGGGATTTACCCCAACTTCAAGCCATGACCAGCATGACCCGTCCCCAAGTGATGCGCCTGACCGAAGCTGCCGCCGAGCGTATTCGTGCGCTCCAGGCCGCCTCCGGCAAGGAGGTCGAAGGCGTCCGCATCGGCGTCAAGAACGGCGGCTGCGCCGGCATGGAATACACCATGTCCTATGCCGAGGCGCGCGGGCCGCATGACGAGGTGATCGAGGACAAGGGGGTCAAGCTCTTGATCGACCCCACCGCGGTGATGTTCCTGCTCGGCACCGAGATGGACTACCGCAGCGACCGCATGCGTTCGGGCTTCGTGTTCAACAACCCGAACCAGACTTCGGCCTGCGGCTGCGGCGAGTCGGTCACGCTCAAGCCCGCTGTCGAAGTCCCGGAACAGGCGTCCTAGGCCTTCCTGCGTTATTCTGTATCGTCATGCCCGGGCTTGTGCCGGACATCCACGTCTTAGGCCCTACCGATCCACCAAAACGTGGATGGCCGGGACAAGCCCGGCCACGACAAAAGACAGAGATAAGGAGAGACGCTTCTAAGTGACGCGCACCGGGCGCATCATGAAGGCGGGGACGTGATCGCCCATGCCCTGCTGGTTGGCGCTGGCCGCCGGAAGCTGAGGCGCCCTGCCAGGCGGCCGGTCGCCTTGGCTATGCTTTCTCTCGCCGTGATGCTGATGCCTGGGCCGGTCGTTGCGGCGCTCGTCCCGCTTCTTGTCGCCATTGCCGTTGTGAGGGGCACTTGGCTGTACGGTGTGAGGGGCGCTCTGCGGCGCGGTCGGAAGGACGCTCTGCGGCGCGGTCTGAGGCGAACTCTGCGGCGCGACCGGCGCTGCTGCTTGTCTTGGCGGATTGCTTGATTGGCCTGCTTGGCTGCCCGAGCCCGTCGGGCGTTTGCCGTGCTGCGATCTGCCGCCGCGGCGATTGCGTCCACTGCCGTTTGATCGCGAGTCCGAGGTTTCGCTCTGCTCGGCTGCGCTGGGCGCGCCGTCGATCCACGGGATCTCCTGGTGGAGCATTTTCTCGATCGCCTTGAGCGCCTTGATGTCTTTCGGCGTCACCAGCATGGCGGCGAAGCCTTCGCGTCCGGCGCGACCGGTACGCCCGATGCGGTGGATATAATCTTCCGGATGAATCGGCACGTCATAATTGAAGATGTGGCTGACGTCGGGGATATCCAGCCCGCGCGCCGCCACGTCGCTGGCGGCCAAAAAGGCGATCGAGCCGTTGCGGAAAGCCTCGAGCGTCGCAGTCCGTTGATGCTGGTCCAAATCTCCGTGCAGCGCGCCGACATTGAAACCATGCCGCAGCAGCGACCGGTGGACGATGCCGACGTCTTTCTTGCGATTGCAGAAGATGATGGCGTTCTTGACGTCGATCTCCCGCATCAAGGCTCTGAGCGCCTCGCGCTTGCCGGCCGGATCGTCAGGGGCCTTTTTCAGCCTCTGCACGATGGTGGCTGCGGCGGTCGCCGGCGGCGCCGCTTCGATGCGCTCCGGGGTATGCAGGAATTTGTCGGCGAGGCGTTTGATTTCGGGGGGCATGGTCGCCGAGAAGAACAGCGTCTGCCGGGTGAAGGGGAGGAGCTTGCAGATGCGCTCGATGTCGGGGATGAAGCCCATGTCGAGCATGCGGTCGGCCTCGTCGACCACCAGAATTTCGATGCCGTTGAGCAGCAGCTTGCCGCGCTCGAAATGGTCGAGCAGCCGGCCGGGCGTGGCGATCACTACATCGGCGCCGCGATCGAGCTTGCGGTCTTGTTCGTCGTAGGACACCCCGCCGATCAGCAGTGCAACGGTGAGCCGGTGGTTCTTGCCGAGGATCTCGAAATGCTCGGCCACCTGGGCGGCAAGTTCGCGAGTCGGCTCCAGGATCAGCGAGCGTGGCATGCGCGCCCGGGCGCGTCCTCGCTCCAGCCGCGTCAGCATCGGCAGCACGAAGGAAGCGGTCTTTCCGGTTCCGGTCTGCGCAATGCCGAGCACATCACGGCCGGTGACCGCGATGGGAATGGCTTGGTGCTGGATGGGAGTGGGAGTATCGAAGCCCGCCGCTTCAACGGCGGACAACACTTTGGGGCTTAGGCCAAGATTGGAAAAGTTCATGCGTTAGTAAAATTCCGCGCGGGCTAAAGCGCCACGCGTATCTTCTTTCTTTGAGGCGCAAACTATTTGCTGCAACGATTCGCAGCCTTTGCGCAAGACTAGGCGGAAGCAGTTAGGCGGTTATGCCCTCCATTGCTTACCTTTCAAATAAGGCGCTGAGGCTACCGGCGCAAGGGGCAAAAGCACGCGGGCCGCACAAACCGGCCCCTTTATTCACCCCCTGGAACTCGCGTGGTTGTGAACCCGCGCCAAGCTTCCGACTTATAGACTAGCGCGGCAATTGCGAGGGGACAGGCGGAAGACATGACGAGTGCGACCGACCATGCCGAGGTGGCGATGAAGCCGCCGTTTCTGTTTCTGGGCGCGCTGGTGTTCGGCTCCTTGCTGAGTTTGGTCATTCCGTTGGGCCCCAGGCTTGCTTCGGCCAACGGGCAGGCACTTGCCGTCGGCGTCACCTTCATGGCCATCGGCTTCGCCCTTGCGGCGTTCTCGGTGCGCAACTTCCGGCGGGCCGGCACCAGTGTGGTGCCCGGGGAACCGTCGACGACGCTGGTCGTCACCGGGCCATATCGCATCACCCGCAATCCCATCTATATCGGCTTCGTGCTGGTTTATTTCGGGCTCGCGGTCATCCTGACCAGCCTATGGGTGCTCCTGCTGCTGATCCCCGTGCTGCTCATCTTGCAGCGCGGCGTGGTGGAGCGGGAGGAGGGCTATCTCACGCGGCAATTCGGCGAGACTTACCGCCGCTACCAGGCCCGCGTGCCACGCTGGCTCTAGCTCAGATATCCAGCTCGTCGGCCTTGGCGAATTCGGCGCGCTCCTGGATAAAGCGGAAGCGCGCCTCGGGCTTGTTGCCCATCAGCTGATCGACCAGCTTGACGGTGCTCTTGTCGTTCTCGTCGATCTCGACCCTGAGCAGTGTGCGCACCCGCGGGTCCATCGTCGTCTCTTTGAGCTGCCTCGGCATCATCTCGCCCAAGCCCTTGAAACGACTCACATCGACCTTGCCCTTGCCGTTGAACTCTTTGCGCATCAGCTCGTCCTTATGCGCGTCGTCGCGGGCATACAGCATCTTGGCGCCCTGGCTCAGCCGGTACAGCGGCGGCACCGCGAGATAGAGATGGCCGGCGTCGATGAGCCCGCGCATCTCCTGAAAGAAAAAGGTTATGAGCAGGGAGGCGATATGGGCGCCGTCGACATCGGCGTCGGTCATGATCACCACCTTCTCGTAGCGCAGATCCTCCTCGCGATAGCGGGTGCCGGTGCCGCAGCCCAGCGCCTGGATCAAATCGCTCAGCAGCTGATTATCGGCCAGCTTGGACGAGCTCGCGCTCGCCACGTTGAGGATCTTGCCGCGCAGCGGCAGGATGGCCTGGGTCGCCCGGTCGCGCGCCTGCTTGGCCGAGCCGCCAGCCGAGTCGCCCTCGACGATGAAGATCTCCGTGCCCATCGCGCCGCTTACGGCGCAATCGGCGAGCTTGCCGGGCAACCGCAGGCGACGGGTCGCCGACTGGCGGCCGATATCTTTCTCCTTCCGGCGCTTCAGCCGTTCTTCGGAGCGATCGACCACCCAATCGACCAGGCGGTTGGCTTGGCTTGGGTTGCCGGTCAGCCAATGGTCGCACGCGTCGCGCACCACGCCCTCGACGATGCGCGCGGCCTCCGCGCTCGCCAGCCGGTCCTTGGTTTGGCCCTGGAACTCGGGCTCGCGGATGAATACCGACAGCATGGCGGCGGCGGTGCCGAGCACGTCGTCGGCCGTCACCTGCGCCACGCGCTTGTTGCCGGTCAGCTCGCCATAGCCGCGCAGGCTCTTGGTGAGCGCCGCGCGCAAGCCGGCCTCGTGCGTGCCGCCGTCGGCCGTCGGCACGGTGTTGCAATAGGAGCTCAGGAAGCCGTCGTCGCTGGCGATCCAGGCTATCGCCCATTCGACCGAGCCCGAGCCTTCGGTCCGCTCGATCCGTCCGGCGAACACGTCGTTAGTGACGGTCTGCTGGCTTTCGATCCGGTCAGCGAGAAAGTCCTTGAGACCGCCGGGGAAATGAAAGACGGCGCTCTCAGGCGTCTCGCTGTCGCCCGCGAGCAGGGCCTTGGCGCACGACCAGCGGATTTCGACGCCGCGGAACAGATAGGCCTTCGACCGCGCCATGCGGAACAGCCGGGCCGGCTTGAAGGCGGCGCCCTTGCCGAAAATCTTGGGGTCGGGCTTGAACCGGACCTTGGTGCCGCGCCGGTTCTTCACCGCGCCGAGACCCTTCATCGGGCCGTCGGGGGTGCCGCGCGTATAGGTCTGGCGATAGAGCTTCTGGCCGCGCGCCACCTCGACCTCCATGGTCTCCGACAGCGCGTTGGCCACCGACACGCCGACGCCGTGCAAGCCGCCGCTGGTCTCATAGACCTTGGAGTCGAACTTTCCGCCGGCATGCAGCGTGGTCATGATGACCTCGAGCGCGGATTTCTTCTTGAATTTGGGGTGCGGGTCGACCGGGATGCCGCGGCCATTGTCGGTCACGGTGAGGAAACCGTCGGCCTCGAACTCGACCTCGATGCGGCTCGCCTGGCCCGCCACCGCCTCGTCCATGGCGTTGTCCAGCACCTCGGCGAACAGATGATGCATCGCCTTTTCGTCGGTGCCGCCGATATACATGCCGGGGCGCCGGCGCACCGGCTCGAGCCCCTCGAGCACCTCGATGTCGGCGGCGGTATAGGCTTCGTCCGGGCCGCCGCGCGATCGGGCGCTGGCAGCCGGCTTGCCGGGCTTGATCGGTTTCTTGGTCAGCTCGTCCTCGAGCTTGGCGAACAGGTCGCGTGAGGTGGCGGCTTTGCGCATGGGTCGCTTCGACACCAGGGGCTCCACGAATCTCTATGCACAGGGAACGTTTGTTAGCTCGCACGCGTCCGCGGCTTTTTCAAGAGCGACGCTAGCTCCGGTCGGCCTCAGGCGATCTTGCCTCCGCCGATCTTTCGAATGGCCACCACCGAGGGCCTGGGCGGCATGTCGGGCTTGAAATCAGGCCAGCGGGTGGCCGGGTCGGCGAAACTCGAGGCGCGCTCGAAGCCCTTATAGCGGTCGGTGGCGTCGGCGCCGGGATGCTGCACGGCGACGAACAGCGTCTCCTGATCCGGGGTGAAGCAGGGGCCGCACATCTCCGCGCCGACCGGGCAGCGGAAGAACAGCTTGGCAGTGCGCCGCCTGACGCCTTCGGTCTCGAGCGCATAGAGGCCGTCGGCCCGCCCTGTCGGCCACGGATCGCCCTGGTCGGTGGCGATCCACAGCCGGCCCTCGGCATCGACCGCCGCGTTGTCGGGACAGGCGAACCAGCCGCTGTCGGACGTCTCCGGATTCCACAACGCGCCCACCTCGGCGATTGCGGGGTCGCCGCAGCGCACCAGCACGTCCCAGGCAAAATGATCGGCCGCATGGTCGCCGTCCGGCGGGGTCATCTCGATGATATGCCCGAACACATTGTCGGCGCGCGGATTGGCCTGATCCACTTGGCCGGCGGCGCGGTCCTTGTTGTTGGTGAGCATTACATAGACTTTGCCGGTGACCGGGTTCGGCTGCACATCCTCGGGCCGGTCCATGCGGGTGGCGCCAAGCGCATCGGCGGCAAGGCGGGCATCGATCAGCACCTCGCCTTGGTTCGCGAACCCGCCCTCCGGCGTGAGCGGCCCTTGTCCCAGCACCAGCGGCAGCCACGTCACGGTCCCATCGGCATCGAACCGCGCCACCGACAGCGTTCCGGCCGACAACAGCCGCATATTGGCGGCGCGGTCGTCCGGGTCGTAGCGGCCATCGGAGACGAAGCGATAGACATAGTCGAACCTGGCATCGTCGCCGCAATAGACCACCACGCGACCGTCTTTGTTGAGGATGCACTCGGCGCCTTCATGCCGGAACCGGCCCAGCGCGGTGTGTTTCACCGGTACGGAATTGTGGTCGAGCGGATCGATCTCGACGATCCAGCCGAAGCGGTTCGGCTCGTTGGGCTCCTTGTCGACATTGAAGCGGTCGACGAATTTGCCCCAGGCCTGCCACAGGCCCGGCACGCCGTAGCGCTCATAGCTCTTTGCCTGAGCGCCGCCCAGCCCCGCCGGCGCCTTGCCGCCCGTGGCGCAGACATCGCTCCAAAAATAGCCGTGAAAGTTCTCCTCCGCCGTGAGGTAAGTACCCCACGGCGTCATTCCGCCGGCGCAATTGTTGAGCGTGCCGAGGATGCTCGTGCCGGAGGGATCGGCGCTGGTCTTCATCCGGTCGTGACCGGAAGCCGGGCCGTCGACGCTCATCACCGTCGTGGCCGGGCTGATCCGGCGGTTATATTTGCTGTCGCGGACCGGGCGCCACCCGTCATCGTCGCGCGCGATCTCGACGATGGTGACGCCATGGGCCGCCATTTCGATATCCACCAGCTCGGCCGTCATGTCGGGAAAGCAGATCAGGTCCTGGCGAACCAGGCCCGGGAACATGACCTCCTCGTTGGTATATTCGTGATTGATGCAGAGCAGGCCGCTTCTTCCCGCATCGTCGAGCGGAATGAAACCGACATAGTCGTTGTTGTAGCCGAACTGCTTCAACTGGGCAGCGGCGCTCTGCTGCGATGGGTCGAAGGGCGGCGAGTCGAGAAACAGCGGATCGCCCCATCTGAGCAAAATGTCGGCCCGGTAGCCCTCGGCGACATGGTGGGTCTCATCGACCCCGGCACCGACCTCCGCGAACGCGAAGCGATCCGGCGCGTCCTCGGCGCGGGCAGGGCGCCCTGCCAGCAGCGGCGGTCCAAACAGAGCGGCGGCGGCGCTGACGCCGAGCGCGCCGCGCATCATGTCGCGGCGGTTGTAGCGTCGCTGGATGAGGTCGCCGATAGTGTCGCCGGCGACCGGGCTGAGCGGAATATTGTCGTGGGCCTCGAAGGCCTCGGCCCTGTTGCAGAATGTGTCGGTTTTCGCCATATGCGAGGCTCGATCTCAGTGTGAAGCGGTAACGACGTTAGGACCGCGTCGTGACAGATTTGCGAAGAGGGTAGATGCGATGGCCGAAGGCACCCCGGTTTGCGATTTTGGCTGGAAGGCGCCCACCTTCACCCTGCCGGGCGTCGACGGCAAGACCTATGGCCTGGACGCGCTGCGTGGGCCGAACGGCACGCTGGTGATGTTCATCTGCAACCACTGCCCTTATGTGAAGGCGGTCGTTGACCGCATCGTGCGCGATGCTAACGCGCTGCATTCCCTCGGCGTCAACGCCGTCGCCATCTCGTCCAACGATGCGGAGCATTACCTGGACGATTCCTTCGCCAACATGAAGCGCTTTGCCGCGGCCCATCAGTTCACGTTTCCCTATCTCTACGACGAGAGCCAGGAGGTCGCGCGCGCCTATGGCGCGGCCTGCACGCCGGACTTCTTCGGCTTCGACGGCAAGCTTGAGCTGCAATATCGCGGACGGCTCGATGAGAGCCGCAAGGAGGCGGCGCCCGCCGGTGTCCGCCGCGATCTGTTCGAAGCCATGAAGCAGATCGCCGAGACCGGGCAGGGCCCGCGCGAGCAAATCCCTTCCATCGGCTGCTCAATCAAGTGGAAGGCCGCTTAGCACGAGGCCCTGTTAACCTCTGATTAAGCCTACCGCTTTCCCGTTTCTTTACGCCCGACCCCTAAAATTCGTCTCAAAAGCGGTGGGGTTTTCGCGTCATGATTATGCGTTACGCCATGTTGGTGGCGGTTACGGCGGCCTCGGTCTGGGCCCTGTTTGATGTCAGCGCGACACAGGCGCCGGCGTTGCTGGCCGATGCCGGACATACCGGTTCCGGGCCGACCGCTGCGCCGGGCGATGTCGCTTTCTGGCTGCTGGCCGCGATCGCCGCGCTCATCACGCTGTCGCTTGGCCGCTTCGTGCTGTTCGGGCTGCCGTCGATGGTCGACGGTCTGTACCAGGAGCACAAGAACTGGATTTACACGCTGATTGGCGGAGGGCTGCTCTACGCGGTGTTTCACCTGACGTAGCAGCCGAGGATTTTGGGGGAGCCTGGCGGGAACCTTCCTGCCGCGTCGACGGGGGAACGCGGGGAGGGTTCGGCAGGCCGGGCTAAAGTGGGGCGGCCGTCGCAAGACAGCCGCCCCATTCTTTTGGCGTGCGTCGTGACTTGGCGTCAGACGCTGTAATACATGTCGAACTCGATCGGGTGGGGCATCATTTCGAAGCGCTCCACCTCTTCCATCCTCAGCTCGAGATACGCGTCGATCGCGTCGTCGGTGAACACGTTGCCCTTCTTCAGGAAGGCGCGGTCCTTGTCCAACTCCTCGCAAGCCTGGCGCAAAGAGCCGCATACCGTCGGCACCTTCTCCAGCTCCTCCGGCGGCAGATCGTAGAGGTTCTTGTCGATCGGATCGCCGGGGTTGATCTTGTTCTCGATGCCGTCGAGACCGGCCATCAACATCGCCGAGAAAGCGAGATAGGGATTGGCGCCGGGATCGGGGAAGCGGACCTCGACCCGCTTGGCCTTGGGCCCCGAGCCGAGCGGAATGCGGCACGATGCCGAGCGGTTGCGCGAGGAATAGGCGAGCAGCACCGGGGCCTCGTAGCCCGGCACCAGTCGCTTATAGGAGTTGGTGAGCGGGTTGGTGTAGGCGTTGAGCGCCTTGGCGTGCTTGAGGATGCCGCCGATATAGTGGAGCGCCATGTCGGACAAATCGGCATATTTGTCGCCGGCGAACATCGGCTTGCCGCCCTTCCAGATCGACTGGTGGGTATGCATGCCCGAACCGTTATCGCCAAACACCGGCTTCGGCATGAACGTCGCGGTCTTGCCGTAGGCCTGCGCCACCTGGTGGATCACATATTTGTAGATCTGCATGGCGTCGGCCATCTTCACCAGCGGGCCGAACTTGATGCCCAGCTCGTGCTGGGCGGCGCCCACCTCGTGGTGATGCTTCTCGGTGACGACGCCCATATCCGCCATGACGCTGAGCATCTCGGAGCGGAGATCCTGCGCCGAGTCGATCGGCGGTACCGGGAAATAGCCGCCTTTGGTGCGCGGGCGGTGACCGAGATTGCCCATCTCATAGTCGGTGTCCATGTTCGAGGGCAGCTCGATCGAGTCGATCTTGTAGCCGCAGTTGAACGGGTCGGTTTTGAAGCGGACGTCATCGAATACAAAGAACTCCGCCTCCGGCCCGAACACCGCCGTGTCGCCGACGCCGGTCTGTTTCAGATAGGCTTCCGCCTTGCCGGCGATGCCGCGCGGATCGCGCTCATAAGGTTCGTTGGTCAGCGGCTCCAGCACATCGCAGAACACCGCTAGCGTGCTCTGCGCGAAGAACGGATCGATCACCGCCGAACTCACATCCGGCATGAGCTTCATGTCCGACTCGTTGATCACCTTCCAGCCGGCGATCGAGGAGCCGTCGAACATGATGCCCTCCTCGAAGGAGGACTCGTCCATCTCCCTGGGGTCCATGGTGACATGCTGCATCTTGCCCCGCGGATCGGTGAAGCGCAGGTCGATGAACTTGATATCTTCGTCCTTGATCTTTTTGACCACACTCTTGGCGTCTGCCATCGTACTCCCCTGTCATTCGCGTGATGAATGCCGCCCTTTTTAGCTTGGCGAGTGAAGACGCGCCATCTTTCTCAGATGGCGTCGTTGCCCGTTTCGCCGGTGCGAATGCGTACAGCTTCTTCCACGTTCGACACGAAGATCTTCCCGTCGCCGATGCGGCCCGTCTTGGCGGAGGCAATAATAGCGTCGATCGCCTTTTCCACCATGGTGTCGGCGAGCACGAGCTCGAGTTTCACCGTGGGGAGGAAGTCGACGACATATTCGGCGCCCCGATAGAGCTCGGTATGGCCTTTTTGGCGGCCAAAACCCTTGGCTTCGGTCACCGTGATGCCCTGCAATCCGATCTCTTGCAGGGCCTCCTTCACCTCATCCAGTTTGAATGGCTTGATGATTGCTTCGATCTTTTTCATTGTTTCGCTGCACCTCCCATGGACGCAAAATGGCGCTTAGCCGCGCGCTTCCGTCCGTGATTCCGCCAGACTGGTGCCAGCCGAAGCACGCCCTATGCCAAACCTTTAGGCGCAAGTTCTCTGCCTAGATTCAAGGTGTTATGGGGGCTGGGTGGATTTTGGCGGCGGCGGGAAATTGATGGCTGCACAAGGCTTAGGCTTTATGCGCAAGAATTAAGCAGATTTCACCGTCTCTGTCTTGGGTTGTCTTCTCGGGCGCGCGTTGCTCTACAAAGAGCGCTCACGCCACAGTCGCGGAAAACGGATGATCGAGGTTCTCACTGCCGAACAGATGGGTCACGCCGACCGTCTCGCCATTGCTGGGGGCGTGCCGGGCCCGACCCTGATGGAGAGCGCCGGGCGCGCCGTCGCCGATGAAATCGCCCGCCGCTTTCCCGACCGGGACACGGTCGCGGTGCTGTGCGGCCCCGGCAATAATGGGGGCGACGGGTTCGTCGCGGCCCGTCACCTCCTGGAGCGGGGCTACGGAGTCAGGCTCGGCTTCGACGGGGATATTGCGCGGCTGCCGGCGGACGCCGCCGCCATGGCCAAGCGTTTCACCGGCGCGAGGGCGGCGCTCACCCCTGACCTTATCGCCGGCGCGGATGTGGTGGTTGACGCCCTGTTCGGCGCCGGGCTTGCCCGCTCGATCGAAGGCAAGCTTGCCGGTCTGATCGACAGCGTCAACGCCTCGGGTCTCCCCGTCATTGCGGTCGATGTGCCGAGCGGCATCGACGGCACCACCGGCGAGGTGAGGGGAGTGGCAATTCGGGCCGCCGCCACGGTAACGTTCTTTCGCCTGAAGCCGGGCCATCTCTTGCTGCCCGGCCGGGGTTATGGCGGCGAGGTTAGTCTCGCCGATATCGGCATCCCCGATAGCGTGCTCGCCACGATCGACCCCAATATTTTCGTCAACGAGCCGGTACTCTGGCTCGCGCAATTTCCCTGGCCGCAGGACGAGAGCCACAAATATGCCCGCGGCCACGCCGTGGTGGTGTCGGGGCCGGTCTACAGCACCGGTGCGGCGCGGCTCGCCGCCCGCGGCGCGCTCAGGGCCGGCGCCGGGCTCGTCACGGTCGCGTCGCCAAGGGACGCGCTTCAGGTTAATGCCGCCCAGCTTACCACCATCATGGTGCGCGAAGCCGACGACGCGCGCGGGCTTAAAGTCCTGCTTGCCGATCGGCGCAAGAACGCCGTCCTGATCGGCCCCGGCCTCGGCGTCGGGGAGCGAACCAAAGAGATGGTGTTGACGGCGCTTGGCTCCGAGGCGGCAGTTGTGCTCGACGCCGATGCGCTCACCTCGTTCGCCGACGATGCCGGCCCGCTCTTCGCCGCCATTGGCGCGCGCACGGCGCCGGTGGTGTTCACGCCGCATGACGGGGAATTCGCCCGGCTGTTCGGCGACCTTGCCCCCCTGCCTAAGCTCGACCGAGCGTGGCAAGCTTCTGCCCGCTCCGGCGCTATCATTGTGCTCAAAGGCGCCGACACGGTCGTCGCCGCGCCCGACGGCAGGGCCTCGATCAACGCCACCACCAGTCCCTGGCTGGCGACGGCCGGCACCGGCGACGTACTGGCCGGCATGATTGCCGGACTGCTCGCCCAGGGCATGCCGGGTTTCGCGGCGGCCAGCGCCGGGGTTTGGCTGCATGGCGCGGCGGGTCTGGATTTCGGCCCTGGCCTGATCGCCGAGGACGTTCCGGAGATGTTGCCTGTTGTCCTGCGCGAGTTGCAAACTAGTGCGCAAAAGCCGACCTCGCGCGGCGATTTTTGAACGCACGAGCCGCTCGGTGACCCTATGTTGACATACTCCGGCCTTATGGGAGACATGGAGCAGAGGCTCCGACGGACGCTGCCTGATTGTGGCCATGCACGCTTCACGACGTAATATTGGCTGGCTCGTAGCGGCCTTGGCCATCGCCTCGGCCGGGGCCGGGGCGATGGCCGAGGACGTGCCCCTTTTGCGCGCGCGAGAGGGGGCTGCGGCGCTCATGCGCGGTCAATATGACAAGGCTATCGCTTCCTATGACGAGGCGCTGTCGGCTCCCGAGATCGCCGACTTCATCGAGGCGAGCATCTATAGCGATCGCGGCGTCGCCAAATGGCGTCTCGGCCAAACCAAGGAGGCGATCGAGGATTTCAACAAGTCGATTCAGCTCTCATCCGAGAACGCCACAGTCTACAACAACCGGGGCAATGCGCTGATGGATTTGGGCCAGGCCGAGGAGGCGGTGAAGGACTTCGACCGGGCCATCGCGCTGTCGCCCAATTACGGTCCCGCTTACAACAACCGCGGCAACGCCCGCGTGGCGCTGGGCCAATACAATCTCGCCTTTCAGGATTTCCGCAAAGCCGTGGAGCGCATGCCGCAAAGTGCGGTGCCGTTCAACGGTCGGGGCACCGCCCATGCCGAGCTCAAGCGCTATCACGCCGCGGTCCGCGACTTGAACCGCGCCATCGCCCTCAATACCAAATATGTGGCGGCCTACCGCCATCGCGCCGATGCTTATTTTGAGCTCGGCCTGTATCGCGAGGCCGTGGCCGATGCCACTGAGGTGCTCACGCTAGAGCCTGACACGCCAAATCCCGAGCTGCTGCTGTTGCGCGCCCGGGCCTATGCCGGCGACAAAAAGCTCAATCAAGCCTTGGACGATTTGAACAAGGTGATCGAGGAGAAGCCCGAACTGGTCGATGCCTATATCGAGCGCGGCACCGTGTTCATAGGCGCCCGCCGCTTCGATGACGCCATCGGCGATTTGACCCGCGCCCTCGAGCTCGATCCCCGGAGCGCAAAGGCTTATGCCATGCGGGCTACCGCTAAGCTCCAGGCGGATGCCAAGGACGACGCGCTGTATGACGTCAATCAGGCCCTGCAGATCGCCTCGAACGATCCGCTCGCCTTGCGCGTCAGAGCAAATGTCTACGAGGCGTTGGAGCGCCCCGACGATGCCATCACCGACTATCGCAGCGCGCTTGCCCAAGATCCGTTTCAGACCGAGAGCCGCGAGGCCCTTCAGCGTCTCGCCCAAGACGTGCCGGCGGAGGAGGGACGCACGCTGGGCGAACCGGTCGCGGGCTGGGTGATCAAGGAGCCGCAGCCTGGACGCTACATCGCCAGCAATCCGAAATACCCCGCCCTCAGGACCGAGCTGGAGATGTTCGGCACCGGCCAGCCCAAGATCCTCGAATGGAAGCTTCTGAAGGACGCGCTGTCGGGGATCGGCCTGTTGAAATATTACGCCGGCGATTTTGGCGACGGGGAGGAGAGCAGCCTCGAATATGTCGCCATCGTCGATACCCGCGCCAACAAGGTTATTTCCGTCGAGCCGCATAGTTGGGGCCCCGCCGCGGCCCAGTGGAACTGGCAAGCCGTCTCGGTGGTGGTGACCGACCCCGACGGCAACGCCAACGAGATCCAACTCCGCAAGGTGAGGCAGCAGCGAGCTCCGTCCCAGCGCGACGATTTTTGGGGCTTTGAGCGTCCTGATGCTGGTGCCCCCACCGAGACCCGTCGCGCCCGGCGCGGCGGCGGCGAAAGCGGCGGCGGCGGCGGTAGCATGTTTAACTGGCTGTTCCACTGATCCCTAGCGCCACAACCGAAACCGTGATTACTGGATCGCCCGGTCAATCCCGGCGATGACCCCCGCGAGAATCCCATGACCCTGTTCCTCGCCAGCGTACGCGATCTCGCCGAGGCCGAACTGGCGCTTGGCGCCGGCGCTGATATCGTCGACCTCAAAGACCCCGGCCAAGGCGCGCTCGGCGCGCTGTCGCCTGACACCATCGCCGACTGCGTGAGTTTGGTCGCCGGACGGGCGCCGGTCAGCGCCACCATCGGCGACCGGCCGCTTGAGGGAGAGGCTATTCGCGCCGCAGTGCTGGCGACGGCCGTTCTCGGCGTCGACTACGTCAAGGTCGGACTCTTCCCCGGCGGCGAGCCGAAGCGCGGCCTGAACCGCCTGACCACCGCGGCGAGCCAGACCCGTATCATCCTCGTCCTGTTCGCCGATGCCATGCCGGCGTTCGACGCGATCGCTCTGGCCGCACGGATCGGGGCGCATGGCGTGATGTTCGATACGCTCGGCAAGGGCGCGGGGCCATTGCCCGATCACATCTCCTACATGACTCTCGCCGGCCACATCGCCGCCGCGAAGGCTGAAGGCCTGGTGGTGGGTCTGGCCGGATCGCTTCAGGCGCGGCACGTGCCGAGTCTGATTGCGCTTGCGCCTGATCTGCTCGGCTTTCGCGGCGCGCTCTGTCATGGCGGCAACCGCGTGCAGGGCCTCGATGCGGGTAGACTGGCGGCGATCAGGGCGCTGATCCCGGAACGCCCGCGCATTCTGCATGAGCCGAGCTTGGCCGACATGGCCCCGCAGGCGTTATGCTAGGGGTGGCGCGCTTTTGATGCCCGCGCCGTGAAGGAGCTGGTCATGGCCGAACAGCGATTGAGACAGGCGGCGCCTAAGCCAGCGCCCAGCGAGGCGAAGGATCTCGATCGCGTCTTCATGCACGACCTCGTGCAGGACGTTGAAATCGGGGTCTATACCAATGAGAAGGGCGTCACCCAGCGCGTGCGGTTCTCTGTCGATGTCGAGGTGACGCCGGCCACGGGCGCGCTCGACGACGATATCGGCCGCGCCTTCGACTACGACACCATCATCCAGGGCATCAAGAGCACCATCGCCCGCGGCCACATCCATCTGGTCGAGACCTTGGCGGAAGAGGTGGCCAGTTATTGCCTGGCTCATCCGCGGGCCGCGCGGGTCACCGTCAAAATCGAGAAGCTCGACAAGGAGCCTGGCGCGGTCGGCGTCGAGATCGTGCGCGCCAAGGGCGGCTGACCATGCCGGGCCGGACCTCGCGCGCGCATGCCAATCTTGTGCCTGTTGCGGCCGAGACGCGGCCCGTGATCGTCAAGCTTGGCGGCAGCGTGATCCGCTCGGCGGAGCTTCCGGCTTGGCTCGATGCGATTGTAGAGGCGTCGCGCCCCCTCGTGGTGGTGCCGGGAGGAGGGGCTCTGGCCGACGAGGTGCGCGCCTGCCAGAGCCAGCTTGGTTTCGGCGATAGATCGGCCCACCGCATGGCGCTGCTGGCCATGGATCAACTCGCCTGGGCCGTGGCGGGGATGCGCCAGGGCTTCGCCGTGGGCGCCGCCGAGGACGATCTGCGCGCCGCGCTCGGGCAGGGGTCGGTGGCCGTGTGGGCGCCTTATGCCCTGATCGCCGAGCGGAGCGACATCGAGGAATCCTGGCGCCTCACCTCGGACAGCCTGGCGCTCTGGCTCGCCGGGCGGATCGGCGCCCAGAGCTGCTATCTGATCAAGTCCATCGCGCGGGCGGGGACCACCGCCAGCGCCACCCAGCTTGCCCAGGACGGCATCGTCGATGAGGCCTTTCCGGGCATGCTGAAGGATGCCGGAGTCCCCACCTTCCTACTCGGCCGTGGCGACCAGCAGGCCTTCGCCGCAGCAGGTGGCGACGCCAAGTCCTCCGCCGCCAAGATCGGCTAAGCCAATCAAGCGTTCAGATTCATCCGTCATGCTCTCGCTCTTCGCCCGCAAAGCGGGTTAGAACGGCCCACGGCTCAAGAGCGCACGATCATGGCTGAAAGCATCCTGTTCCTGACCGGACATCTGGCGCGGCCCCGCCTCGAGGCCGTGCTCGGCGCTATGCAGGTGGGCTTCGACTGGAAAGTGGTCGACATCGGCGTCAAGGTCGCGGCCCTGATGACCGAGGACATCATTGCCCGGCGGCTGCCGAAGCCGGTCGAGGCCGACAAGATCATGCTGCCCGGCCGCTGCCGCGCCGATCTCAATCGTCTGAGCGAGCGCTTCGGCGTGCCGTTCCTGCGCGGGCCCGACGAGCTCAAGGATATCCCGCTTTATTTCGGCCGCGCGCGCAAGGCCTCCGACATGACCAAATACGACATTCAGATTTTCGCCGAGATCGTCGACGGTTCGGCCCTGTCGGTCGAAGCCATCGTCAAGCGCGCCCGGGATTACACCCAGCGCGGCGCCAATGTGATCGATCTCGGCTGTCTTCCCGACACGCCGTTCCCGCATCTCGAGGAGACGATCGGTGCGCTCAAGGAAAAGGGCCACAAGGTCAGCGTCGATTCCGCCGATCCGGATGAGCTGCTGCGCGGCGGCAAAGCCGGCGCCGATTTCCTGCTGAGCCTCCACGAGGACACGCTTCACATCGCCGATCAGGTCGCCTCGACCCCGGTGCTGATCCCCAAGGATCACGGCGACTTGGCCTCGCTCTATCGCGCCATGGATGCGCTCGACGCCAAACGTCGCGACTATCTGGTCGATCCCGTACTCGATCCCATCAATTTCGGCTTTATGGACTCGCTCGAGCGCTACGCCCAAGTCAGGCGCGCGCGGCCCGGCGCCGAGATGCTGATGGGAACGGGCAATCTCACCGAGCTGACCGACGCCGACAGCACCGGCATCACCGCCATGCTGCTCGGCATCGCCTCGGAGCTGCACATCAAGAATGTGCTGGTGGTGCAAGTCAGCCCCCACACCCGCCGCACGATCGAGGAGCACGATCTCGCCCGCCGTATCATGTATGCCAGCCGCGCCGAGCACGAGCTGCCGAAGGATTATGCCGACGGCCTGCTCGCGCTCCATGCGCGCAGGTCCTTTCCGCACACGCCGGAAGAGATCGCCGAGGCGGCGCGCGAGGTGCGCGACAAGAATTTCCGTATCGAGATCGCCGAGGACGGCATCCACGCCTATAACCGCGACGGCCATTACGTGGCCCAGGACGCCTTCGAGCTGTTTCCCAAGCTCGGCGTGGACAAGGATGGCCCGCACGCCTTCTATCTTGGCGCGGAGCTGGCGCGGGCCGAGATCGCCTTCAGGCTGGCCAAGCGCTACGCTCAGGACGAGCCGCTCGATTGGGGCGTGGCCGCCGACGCGCCGGTCGACGACCGCACCAAGCTGAAACAGGCGGGCCATACGCTCACCGCCAAGCGGAAACGGGAAGCCTCGTGACAGCGTTCAGAGTTCTGCCGCCATGCCCATGATCCGCGAATGCATCGTCACCACGCTCAACGAGGAGGGCAAAGTGCATATCGCCCCGCTCGGCCTGATTGCCGAGGAGGAGGGCTGGATCATCGCCCCGTTCCGCCCCTCGACGACGCTCGATAATCTCCGCGCCACCCCTCACGCCGTCGCCAATTTCACCGACGACGTTCTGGTATTTGCCGGCTGCCTCACCGGCCGCAAGGACTGGCCGACCCGGCCCGCGACCCATGTGCCCGGCGTGGTGCTCGACGGCGCGCTCGCCCACGCCGAGCTGGCCGTCGACCATATCGAGGAGGACGAGCAGCGGCCGCGCTTCCATTGCCGCGTGGTGCATGATGCAACCCACGCGCCATTCAAGGGCTTCAACCGCGCCCAGGCGGCCGTGATCGAGGCCGCGATCCTGGCGAGCCGGGTGCACATGCTGCCGCGGCAGAAGATCGAGCGGGAACTGGGTTATTTGCAGGTCGCGATGGAGAAGACCGCGGGCCCGCGCGAGCATGAAGCCTGGCGGCTGCTGGTCGAGAAGATCGAGGATCACTACAAGCACGCGTGACGCGCTGGGGTAACGCGAGCGCCCCGTCCGAGACCTTGGCCATGCAGCTGCAATGGATCGATTGGGTTGTCGTGGCGGTCTACGGCGCCGTCACCCTGGTCATCGGCCTGATATTCACCAAGCGCGCAGGCCGCAATCTCGAGCAATATTTTCTGTCGGGCCGCAAGCTGCCATGGTGGCTGCTCGGCACCTCGATGGTGGCCACCACCTTCTCCACCGACACGCCCAACCTCGTTACCGATCTGGTGCGGACCGGCGGGGTCAGCATGAACTGGCTATGGTGGGCCTTTCTCATCACCGGCATGATGACCGTGTTCTTCTACGCCAAGCTGTGGCGCCGGTCCGGCGCGCTGACCGACATCAATTTCTACGAGCTGCGCTATTCGGGCGCGCCGGCCGCCTTTCTGCGCGGCTTCCGCGCCATCTATCTCGGCGTGTTCTTCAACGTCATGATCATGGCGACGGTCACGCTCGCCGCCATCAAGATCGCCGGCGTGTTGCTCGGCCTCGACGCCCACGCGACGGTCGTGCTCGCGGCGCTGATCACCGTGGTCTACTCGACCACATCCGGGCTGTGGGGCGTCGTGGTGACCGACCTGCTGCTGTTTGTTCTGGCCATGATCGGCTCGATCGCGGCCGCCTATTATGCCGTGACCCAGCCGGCCGTCGGCGGACTTGCCGGGCTCGTCGCCAATCCGTTGGTCAAGGACAAGCTGTCGCTGCTGCCCGATTTCTCGGACCGCGGTGGTTGCCGTGCTGGTCGTGCCGCTCGCCGTGCAATGGTGGAGCACCTGGTACCCAGGCTCGGAGCCGGGCGGCGGGGGCTACCTCGCGCAGCGCATGCTGGCGGCGCGCAACGAGCGGCAGGCCATGGCGGCGACGCTGTGGTTCAACATCGCCCATTACGCCGTGCGGCCCTGGCCCTGGATCCTGGTCGCGCTCGCTTCGCTGATCGTCTACCCGGAGCTTTCCGACCTTCAGGCCCAGCTTCCCTATGTTGACCCCGGCATCATCCGGCATGATCTTGCTTATCCGGCCATGCTGCTATTCGTGCCGCACGGACTGCTCGGGCTGGTGGTGGCCTCGCTCGCCGCCGCCTATATGTCGACCATCAGCACCCACCTCAACTGGGGCGCGTCTTACGTCGTGGACGACGTCTACCGCCGCTTCCTTCGGCCCGCCGCATCCGAGTCGCATTATGTGAATGTCGGCCGGATCGTGACCGTCGCCCTGATGGCGCTTGCCGCGTTGGTCGCGTTGTGGCTCGACCATGCCATGCAGGCGTTTCAAATCCTGCTCCAGATCGGCGCGGGGACGGGCCTGATCTTCTTGTTGCGCTGGTATTGGTGGCGCATCAACGCGTGGAGCGAGATTGCCGCGATGGTGATCTCGTTCCTGGTCGCGGTGTATCTGCATCTCGGCCATACGCGGCTCGGCTTTGCGCCGATCGAGCCCGCCTCTGCGCTGTTGGTCGGCGTGGCCGTGACCACCGTCACCTGGCTGGCGGTGACCTTCCTGACGCCGCCAACCGATCGCGCCGTGCTCCAGGCCTTCTACAACAAGATCCGGCCCGCTCCGGCCGGATGGCGCCACGCCGTGGACACCGGCGGCGGGACGCACGCCGGCGGGGACATCGCGGCGGCGTTTCTCGCCTGGTTCTTGGGCTGCGTCGCCGTGTACGCCGCCCTGTTCGCCACCGGATATCTGCTCTATGGACGCGTGGAGATCGGGCTAATTTGCGCGGCAATCGCCGTCATCGCCGCCTACGCCCTAAGCCGGGTCATTCCCAGGATCGGCTTCTGGACCGGCTGAGCCTTCCTCTAGAGTATCCAACAAACCGCAGGAGCGCGGCAATGACTGAAGTCAAGGACGTTAGCGGTACCGCCTTTGTCGTGGCCGAGTTCCGCGACCGCGAGAATGCCGAGCCTCATCCGCTCTATCGCGATCCGATCGTTCCCATCTTTCTCGACGATCGGACCAAGCGGGCGGCGGATCGTATTGCGGCCGGCTTCGTGGCGGCCGAAAATAATGTCAGGCTGAGGACTCGCTACCTCGACGATAGGCTCGACGAGCAGCTCGCCAAGGGCTGCCGCCAAGTCGTCATTTTGGGCTCAGGGCTCGATACGCGGGCCGTGCGCAAGCGCGCGCCAAGCGTTGCCTATTTCGAGATCGACGATCCAAGCACGATCAGCTTCAAGCAGGCGCGGCTGACGGAACGCGGCTTCGACGCCCCGATCAAGTTCATTGCCGCCAATTATGTCGCGTCGGGTGTCGTCCCGCTGCTTGAAGCCAACGGCTTCACCGCGACTTGCCGTCCTTCTTCATCTGGGAAGGCAACACCATGTATCTGACCGAGACTGATGTGGCCAAGGTTCTAAGCGACCTGAGAAGCTACATACGGCAATTCAGCATCTCGTTCGACTATATGGATCAAGCGGTGGTTGCGCGGCCGACCGGCGAGCCCGGAGCGACGGGCTTCGTCGAGCGTTTTGCGGCCATGGGTGCGCCTTGGCGTTGCGGCATCGACGATCTCGGGGCTCTGGCCGCGGCGACCGGCCTGAGCGTCGCCGACGTCAGCACGGTTGGCGAACTCCACCGGCAATTCTGGCCGGACCGGCCGCTCGAGTCGATCATCTACGACCATTACACGCTGTGCACGCTTACGCCCGACGCCGCGGCAAGAGCTTGAGGGCGGCGCTCGCAAAGGATTTGCCGTCAACGCCTGCGACCCGTTACGCTATACAGGCGTGTTGCCACGCCAGTGCCGCCTTCTAGGAGGAGGGTGCGCCTATGATGAGATCTCGCAGCCTTCGATACGCGCTTTGCTGTCTCGCGCTTCTGTTGCTTCGCGCGTCGGGCGCGATCGCCGCGAATACCGAGTCAACCGAGGGCAATGCGCTGCTCGAGAAGAATTGCGGCCGCTGTCATTCGCTCGAGGCAAAAGGTCCGAGTCCGCTGCCACAAGCGCCGCCGCTGCGCGAGGTCTATCTCAAATATCCGATTGACCAGCTCGAAGAGGGCTTCGCCGAAGGCATGGGCTCCAAGCACCGCGACATGCCGCAGATTCAGTTCTCGCCCGAGCAAGTCGCGGCGATCCTGAATTATCTCGGCAGCATCACCGGCGTCGATCCCGCGATGCGGTCGCGCGCCGTGATTCCGGGAGAGACTCCGCCTTAGGCTATTTCGGCCCGAGATAGGGTTTGTTGTAGCGCGCATCGACGCAGCGATCGCCGTTCCAATAATGATATTCGCCGCAGCTCAGCGGCCGTGGTGGCGGCAGCACGATGATGGCCGGCGCGTCGACATCGACATCGCCATTCGCATCGAGATCGACTTGCGCATCGGGAATGACGACCACGTTGGGGCCATAACCGTTCCGCCAGCGCCGCTTCCAATAGCCCGCCTGCTCGATCAGAGCAGGCGTAACCGCCGGGGCTGAAACGATTGGCACCGGTCCTGCGTTTGCCTCCTGCGAGGTGACGGCGAAACCGAAACCGCAGGCGGCGACCACCGCCACAACCGTGCAAACTTGACGCATTAAACTCTCCCTCTTGCTTCGTTCGTCGGCGTGAGACCTGCCCGGACCATTGTCGTTCAATTAGGCCGGAACTTGACATTAAGGCGCAGGGCCGCGCCCGGTTCTAGTGTTACACTTTGGCCGCTGCGGCAATGCCGAAACGATCTGGGGGGTGAGACGATGCTTAACTTGCTAAACAGGAGGTCAAGATGTCCCAGAACCCAGCAGTCCCCGGCGGTAGCCTAACCAAGCCCCTCGTCATCGCGCTGCTAGCGCTGCTCGCCTCGCGCTATATGGGCGGTGGCCAGAAGCCGGCGTCCAACGAGATGCCCAAGCTCCCCGATCCCGTTCCGGTATCACCGGAGGAAGACTCCCCCGGTAACGTACTGGATGGCCTTGGCGGCCTGATCGACCAGTTCCAGAAAAAGGGTCTCGGCGACGTAATCGATTCCTGGGTCAATCGCGGCACCAATAAGAGCGTGGCGCCGGACCAGGTTTCGGTGGCGCTCGGCGGTGACGTGGTCGATCAGCTGGCGCGGCGCACCGGCCTGTCGCGCGATCAGGTCGTGGCGGAATTGGCCCGCATGCTGCCAAATGTGGTGGATAAGCTCACCCCAGAGGGACGACTGCCAACGCAGCAGGAGCTAATGCGGCTAATGTCCTGAACGCATTAGCCAGTCATCCGAGTCCAACCACAAGGGGTTCCCTCATGTCGATCCTAGCCTGGATTGTGTTGGGTCTGATTGCCGGCTTCATCGCCAGCAAGATTTACGTCGGCTCCGGTCAGGGATTGTTGCTCGACATCGTGCTCGGCATCGTCGGCGCGGTAGTCGGCGGTTATCTATTCACCGCCCTCGGCGCTACCGGCATCACCGGCTTCAACATTTACAGCATGATCGTCGCCATTATCGGCGCGGTCGTGGTGCTGTGGCTTTATCACTTGCTCGCCAGCCGTTAGCTTTAGGTATGGGGGTGGGCGCTCACCGCGCTCACCTCCAGCCCGTCACAGCGCGGGAAGAACCAGCTCGCGTTCGGCGAGCAGCCCGACGGCGACGGCGGGAGCGCAGACTGCTGCCATGTCGCGCGTGTCCGGCGCGCACTCGATTACATCGCCGAAATCGTGATAGGGCCGGTCGAGGCGCTGCGCGACCTGCTTGGCAATGAAGCGCCCACAGCCCGCGCCGATCACCGGCGCATCAGCCGCAAGCTCCTCGCGCGCTAGCAGCGCGCCCGCCGCCGCCTCGATCTCCGCCACCTGACATGCGGCGACGTGGCGGGCGACATCGATCATGGCAAGCAGGCCGGCGTCGCTGAGATCACGGCCGAGCATGCGGGCAAGCCGAGCGGCGCTTTCTTGTGTGCTCTTGCCCATGAGATCGGGAGCGGGGTAGGGGTCGGCATCGGCGGGAAGCTCCCCCATTAGCCGCCAGACATCGGCCATGGTGGCGAAGCGCTCGGCGACAATGCGCTGCACGCGGCCGTTGAACGGTGCGGTGCGGGTCACCGCCATCACCGGCGTGCGCACGGCCCCGGAATAGATCAGCTCGCCCTCGGTCAGCCGCGCGCCATCAGCGGAGCCGCGCGCCGCCACCGCCCCGCCGTTAAACGGAATGAGGTCGGTGGTGGTGGTGCCGACATCGATCAATAGGCCATCGGGGAACAATTGCGCGAGTAGCGCGGCGCTCGCGTGCCAATTGGCGGAGGCGACCTCGGAAGACCGTTCGACGGCGCGGATGCAATCGAGAAAACCCGCTTCGCCGCCATAGAACAGGGCCGCGCCATCGGTGGCTCGGCGCATCATGTCGACCAGATAGGCGACACCCTCGGCGCGGTCGACGAACACGTCGGACAGCTCGCCGGTCATGGTGACGGCATGGGAGGCTCCAGCGGGGCACAGCATCAGCCCCTGCTCGAGCGCCGCGTCGAATTTGGTCACCTCTTGCCGCACGGGGCAGGGGATTTGCGCCACCTGGATCAGGCGTCCGGCCGCAAGATAGGCGAGCTTGAGATTGGCGCCGCCAAGGTCCCAACCGACGATCGAGCTCATTTTATCCTCGTTTTGCCGCCTGACCGGGCTTGCTTCGGCCATGTCCGCTGTGCATCTACAGGACTGGCAGGCCGGGGCAAAGCCCGGCGCTCAAAGTGTAGTGGAGACGCGACCATGGGCGATTTCGCTATTATTCCGGCTCTCGACCTCAAGGACGGGGCCGTGGTCCAGGCCAAAACCGGCGACCGCGCCGATTACCGCCCGATTTCGAGCCCGTTCGGCACCGCCGACGATCCGGTGGCGATCGCCCGCGGCCTGCTCGCCGTCACCGGCTCGTCCTCGCTCTATATCGCCGATCTCGACGCCATCGCCGGCACCGGCAACCATTTCGAACTCGTGCGCGGCATTGCCGACGCGCTCCTCGGCACCACGGTGTGGATCGATGCCGGCTTCTCCGACGTTGCCGATTGTGCCTTCTGGCTGCCCCTCGGGGCGACGCTGGTGATCGGCAGCGAGAGCCTCACCGCGGTCGACGACTGGCGGGACATTCTCGAGGCATTCGGTGAGAGCGTCGTCCTGTCGCTCGATTTCGGCAGCGACGGGAGCCGCGGTCCCGAGCCGCTGTTCAGCGACCCGGCGCTATGGCCTAACCGGCTCATCGCCATGGACCTGACCCGAGTGGGCGCGGACACGGGTCCCGATGTCGATCGGCTCAAAGCCATACTCGCTATTGCCGATGGCCGCGCCGTGTTCGCGGCGGGCGGGGTGCGCAATGCGGGCGATCTCGCCGCTCTGGCTTCGCTGGAAGCGCAGGGTGCGCTCATTGCCACCGCGCTCCATTCGCAAGCCGTCACGCAAAAAGAGATCGCCGCCCTCTTGCGAGAGCGGCGATCCTAATCCGAGCGCTCACGCGCCCATCCGTCAGAAACCCAGCTTTTGGAGCCACCGCCGAATCGGGCCCGGACCACCGTCTTTGCCGGGTTGCCCCCGACCTGGGGGTTCTCCCTTTCAGCCAGCTGCGAACGGGTGGTGGGCGGCGTCCTTCTTCGCGGTCACCTCGGAAGCCTTCGGCTCGCCTTTCACGGCGCGGGCGATGGATTCCTTGACGGCGCGATAGTTGAAGTCCTGGATCTTCTTGTCGTCCTTGGCTTCCCAATGGATGAACACGCCGACGCAGATGAACAGATCATCGGCCTCGTTGGCGGGGATTACGCCTTCGGCGACGGAATCGGCCACGGCCTTGGCCACGGCATATTGCGCCGGACCGAACATTTGCACCGCCTGGCGCGCGTCCTTGATCGTCACTTTGTTGTAGAGAATCGTCGGGGGTTTACACAGAAGGTTGGGCGTAACCACCGCGAGCAGGGTGGTGAACCCGTCCTTGTTATTCGTCAATGCATTGCAGAACGCTTGCTCCACGGCGCCGCCGCGGGGACCGATCAACAGGTCGATATGAGCGACCTCGTTGCCGTCGCCGACGAGCGACTCGCCGACACAGGTACCAGTAATCTTGGCCATAAACTTAGCCCTCCCTAGATGCTGACACGACAAAACAGCTACGCCGCCTGAGTATCGCCGCCGGCAGCGAGCCGACGAAAGTGCTTGGCTGAACGCGCCTCCGTCCGCAACTCCTGGTTCGAGTTACGCGGGGTGAACATAAGCCGGGGGCGGAACGATCGGCAAGTCGATTATTGACCGCATCGATGGGGATTTTCGGGCCTATTTGGGCCGTTCCCGGGCGGTCAGGGAGGCCGCGAACAGGGTCGCCACGGTCAAATCCGCCGAGGTTCCCGGGTTCAGCCCGCGCTCCTTCAGCGCGCGGTCGAAGGCGGTGAGCGGAGCGGTCATGGCGTCCGGCGACGGGCACTCGGTGAAGCTCGCCTCGATCGGGCCGGCTTCTTCGCGCACCTGGGCCGCGATCCGCGTCCCGAATTTCCGCTCGATCAGGGTGTCGGGGAGGTGGGCGAGGTAGCCGATATAGACCCGGGTCACCGCCCAGGCGGGCTCGCCCCAGCGCTCGAGCCCCTGTTCCAGCCAGGTCAGTCCCAGGGTGAAGATGTCGGCGAAGTCGTGGGTGTAGTTCCAGGCGATGCGGTCGCGGTCCTCGGCCGCCCCCATGGCCTCGAGCAGTGTCACCTCCGGCTCCGCGGCGACATCGTAACGCGACGCTTCGCCCAGCCCACCAGGCCGGGCTGTGCGGATCGCCCGGTAGGTTTCGCGCGCATCGTCGACGCTGAGGCGTTGCAGGACCCGGTGCAGCCGGCTGGGGAGATCGCCCTTGTCGGGCTCGAGCGCAGCCCCGGCCAGCGGGGCCGCCAGCAGGATGATGCCGAGATTGGTGTTTTGTCCGACGGTCTCCCGGGTCGCCTCGACCGCGAGCCTGATGCGCTGCCCCACGGACAGCCCGGCGCGCCCGATGAAGGGCGCCGCGGCCTCGGCGCTGGACGCGAAGTCCGCGGTCGTCATGCGGTGGCCGTCGCCGAAGCGGTGCACATTGCCGGGCTTCAGCGCATCAAGTTCGGCAAGGCAGGCGTCGAGGAAGGCGCGGGCGATCGCCTCGGGCTTGAGTGGCCTGGTCAAGCGCCCTCTTGGCCTTCACGGCGCGTCCCGGGCAGCGCGGCGTCGAGAAAGGCGTCAACCAGATGGTCGGAGATGGCCACGCGCGAAACCCGTTGTAATCCGTTCCAGGCCGGCATCGAGTTCACTTCCAGCACGAGGAAGCTGCCGTCTCGCGCCTGGATGATGTCGACCCCCGCATAATCGGCGCCGACGCAGGACGCCGCGCGCACCGCCAGATCGCTGATCTCCTGGCTTGCGATGGCCGCCTTGGCGCGCGCGCCCTGCTTGATATTGGTGATCCAGCTCGCTCCGTGTCTGATCATGGCGGCGACGACGCGGCCTTGGCATACGAACAGCCGCCAGTCCTGATGATGCTTCTGCGCCGGCGGTATGAACTCCTGGAGATAATAGACCCCGTTGACCTCCTCGGGCGAGGAGAGATCGGCCAGTGAGGAGATCAGCCGCAAGCCCTTGCCTTGCGCCCCAAACAGCGGCTTTTGCACGAGTCTGTGGCCCTCGGCGAGCAGGGCGGAGGCGATGGCCTCGGCTTCTTCGCGGCCGACGTGGGCGAAAGTGCGCGGGGTGGGGATGCCCGCGCGCTGGATGAAGAAGGTGGTGGTCGACTTGTCGACGCAACGCTCGATGGCGCGGGCGTCGTTCCACACCGTCACGCCGAGCTCGCGCAGCGCGTGCAGCACGCCGAGATAGAGCGTGACCTCTTCGAAGCTGCCGCCGGGAACGAAACGCACGAACGCCCCTTCGGGCAGGCGCTCGCCAAGGCCGGGTATGGCGAGCCCGGTGGCCGTCTCGGTCGAGAAGCCGCATTGGTTGAGCGGCGCCAGCAGGGGCGTGATTCCCCGCCGCTTGAAGGCGCGGGCGAGGCTCCGCCCGTGCCAGTCGCGGCCATCGCCGAACATCACGATGGCGGCGTCGCTGGCTCCTGGCGTGGGCATGTCCGTTAGGCGAAGGAGCGCGAGAGGATGGCGTTGTCGATGTGCCCCGCCTCGAAGCTCTCGCCCGATTTGAGCGACGTCACCGTCACCTTGGCCGGGCTGAACAGCATGCGGTCGATTTGATAGAAGTCACCCTTCACCGCGGCGAAGATGTCGGCGAACGGCTTGCCGTAATCCTTGGACTTCAAGCTCGGCAGAGCGTCCGCCAAGGTCTTGGCCTCCTTGGCTCCGCTCGACACGAACAATTGGGCGCGGCCGCCATAGATGATGGCGTCGTTGGTGCGTCCCATCGCGGCGATGAAGTCGGGCGAGGGCGGCGGCAGCGGCGCGGTGGCCATGCCGTCGATGATCTGGTCGAGCGGAAAGTGCAGTTCGTGCGATTTGTGCAACGCGACTTCGAGGCAGCGCGCGGCGATCTGCACCGTGCCGGCCAGGCTCGAGGTTGGCGCATAGATGAAGGTGAGCCGGTCGGGATTGAGCTTGCAGGCCTTGGCCACTTCCTCGACCAGGGCCGGCGGCGGCGGACGATCCGCTTCGAGCACGAGCACCGCGCTTGCCGCCTTGTCCCGATAAGCGAGTTCTTGGAAAAGCTTCTCGGAGGAGCCAATCGCGCGGGCCGGACCGGAACCGAGCACGCTGTATTTCTTGCCGTTCTCTTCGGTCGAGAGGCTCCAACCGGCATATTGTGAGCCGAGACAGGCCAGCACCGGCTGGGCGGTATGCACGGTCACCATGAACGGCCAGGAGCTGTCGGTGTCGACGGTCTCCAGCGCCACCCGGCCGAGGCCGCCCAGGCAGATCTCGGCGATGCGGCGGCCGGCTTCCAGTCCGCCCACGGCGCGCACGCCGCAATCGATTCGGCATTCGCCGAGCGTGCCTTGCGTGACCTCGATTCGCAGGGCGTCGGCGTCAGCGATGAGAGCTTTGACGAGTGGCGCCGCCTTGGCGTTGACGCTGGGTCGCTCCATTTGGCGCCCGGCGATTTCTTCTCTTTTGTTCACCGTTCTCCCCCCTAGCCCTTTGAAACACAGACTGGATTTTGCAAATTCGCTCCTCGATAAGGCGTTTGGCGCGCGATCCGGTGCTCGCGCGGGCCATCACAGTGCATATCGGGCGGTTTTTGTCGATCCGTTCCGATGACTTAGGACGATCCGCCGACCATTCGGGCCAAACGAATCCCGGAGACGCCGCACCGCCGGCCCCGGCATAGACGATTGCCGAGGCCATGGCACCCACGAATTTTAGGGCGCGGGACGGCAGCTTTCCCGCGTTCACCGCGTCGACATGAAGGCCTAACAACGGCGTCGCGCCGCAGTCGAAAATGTCGAGCGTGGCGCCGGGCCGCGGGTTGATTTCGAGCAGCAGGGCCTCATCGCCGTCCACCAGAAAATCGGCCGAGGCGAGACCTTTGAGCTTGAAAGCGCGGGCCGCGCCCATGACTGCGGCTGTCATCCGCCGCGCCGCCGACTGCGAAAGGGCGGCAGGGCGCACTGCGCCGCCGTAGCGCCAGGGGCTGCGTGGAGTGGGCGTGGTCCATTGCTCGCTGAAGCCAAGCACGCGCCCACCGCGTCCATCACCGACGAACAGTGCCGATACGGCGCGGCCCGCGACGCGCTCCTGGTAGTAGACATCGGCACCTTCCCTCGCCAGCCGGCTCGGCACGATATGGCTCCCGCCGGCGCCTCCTGTCTTCTTGGCCAGCCACGATCCCGCTTTGGCCGGGCGCTCGGTTGTGGTCGCGGGATGCTCAATGCCCAGTCGGTCGAGCTCGGCGAAGAAAATCTTCGGCGCCTTGATGCGTTTCACCGTCTCGGCATCGTTGCCGAGCAGCGGCCAGCGTTTGGCGATCAGGGCCAACAGCTCGGGCCGGTCCTCGAAGCCCGCGCCATAGACAAAACCGAGTATCGGGGAGGGGGCACGTTCAGCCAACGCGTCGAGCGCGCGGCAAAGGCTTCCCCATTTCATGCCCTGCTTGATGCCACTAAGCTTGCGCCAAGCATACGCCGCCTGTTGCGTGTCGGTATCGGCGAAGAAATCGGCGACCAACGGCGTGAAGCCGGCGCGCCGCGCCGATTGCGCCAGCGACCGCGCCGACACCGCCGCAAGCAGCAGCGACGGGCCGTCAGCCTGCGAGTTTCTGGGCAAGAGCGTAGGCGTCCCGGAAATCGAGATAGACCGGCTTCTTCGCATCGATCATCTCTTTGAACAGGCCGGCTTCGGTCTGGTACTTCACGTTGCCGATCGCCAGCGCGCCGATGCCGACGGCGTTGGTGCCTGCGATTGGCGTCCCGTTATCGTTCACGCCAACGCCTTCGACGCCCGATGGCGGCACCGCGTTCACGTCGGCGACGACCATCAGGCCTTTGGCCGGTTTCAGTTGGGCCAGTGTGATGATCCGCCTCCCGGCAGGGCCGGCGGCGAAGATGAGATCGGCCTGCTGCGCCAGCTCCGCCTTCTGCTCCTCATTGGTGCCGTCGGCATAGCCGAGATCGATTTCGAACCGTGCGTTGGATTCGATAGCGAGTTTCCGGACGCGTTCCGGCCCGTCATAGCCGACCAGCGTTGCCTTGGCTCCGTCGCTGGTGGCGATCACCGCGGAGGCAAAGGCGACCACGCCCGTGCCGCCGAACACGATGACGCGCTTCCCCTTGAGGTCGGTTTGGAACTTCTCCTGAAGCGCCTTCTTGGCGCAGGCGACCATCGCAGCCGCGGTGGTGAACGATCCCGCGGGATCGGCGAACACGGAGATCTCGAACGGCGGCACCATCGCCTTCTTGGCGCGGTCCATCATGTCGAGCGCCTCGATGGCGCGCTTGCCGCCGATGAACATGCCGGTGCGCTTCACCCCGTCGGGGCCGCGCGAGAAGATCGCGTCCTGCACCAGCCCGGTCACGTCGTCGATGGTGACGTTGGTGTAGGGAATGGCGTCGTCGTAGCCGGCGTCGAGGGCCATGTTCACGTCGAACGGGCTCATATGCTTGAGCGGCGTGATCATGTGCAGAATGCGGGGGTTCCCCATGTTCGTGTCATCTCCCTGCTAAGGCTGGGCCCGCGTGCTCGGCCGCTTGGCGCGGTGCAAGCCGGGGGGCCCTAACTGCCTCGCTTTACCACACTCGGCGAGGCGGAAAAGCGTCTCAAACGGCGTCGATTTACTGAATTTCGCGCGAGGCAGTCTCGATCTTTGCGCCGTCGTTGCGGCCTCGCGCCAGCGTGAAGCTCAGCTCGGGACGCGGGAAGCGCGCCCGCAAGCGATCGAGCAGCGCTTGGCCTTCTTGCGCCGAAGCGACGAAGGCGAAGCCGGTCGGTCCCCACGAGCTTTGGCCGAGCCCGGTGATCCCTTCGGCGCGCAGCCAATCGAGAGCAGCGGTGACGCTTCGGCTGGTATAGGGGCCGCCTTGCAGCGGTCCGAAATAAGCGCCCATGCGTGTCTGCAAATAGCCGACCTGTTCGCAGAAAGTGGCGAAGTCGCCGGCTTCGAGCGCGGGCAGGGCGCTTTGCGCGATGCGCCGGTAAAGCGCATCGGTCTCACTCTCCGGAAAATCGGGCAGCGTCTCGAACGCCGCCGCTTCGCTCGCGCCGGCCAGCCCGGTGGTCTCGGCGTCGAAGATCAGCAGCACGCGCCAAGCGGGCGGAAAAGGCAGACGGCTGACGAGTTCCGGCAAGGCGCCCTGGCGCGGACCGCTGTCCAGCACCACGCCGCCTTGCGCGAAGGTGACGATGCCGAGGCCCGAGCGAGCGCCGCGCCCGAGCCGGGCGGCGATGTCCTGCGGGGTGAGGCTGAGCCCTTCCAGCGCGGCAAAGGCGGACCCGACGGCGAGCGCAAGCTGGGTGCCGGAACCCAGGCCCGCATGCGGCGGGATCGCCTGCTCGATGCGGATATCGTAGGCCCGCGCGACGCCGCAGCTCTCGGCGATGCTGTTCAGATAGCGCGCCGCGCGCTCCCGCTCCGGGCCGCTGACCGTGCCAGGCTCCGCACGCTTCAGCGTGAGTCGCGTGCTCGGCCGATCGAGCGAAAGCCCGAATGAGCCGAACGGTCGCGTGCCTCGCCCGCTCGGATCGAGGAAGCCGAAATGCAGCCGCGCGGTGGTGGTGACCGCCACCTGTCGCGGCCGGTGAACTGGCTCGCTGGCATCGTTCGATTGCGCGGAAAAGGCCTCCATTGATCGGCTCGAAGCCTCTGTTATGCTGGTGTCTGGCGGGAATGCCTCACTTTTTCAGAGGACGGCAGCAATGGCAACGTCCGAGCGCACCTACAGCGACAGCGAGGTCGAGGACCGGCTCAAGCAGGAGCTGCCTCATTGGTATCTCGAGGACGGCTGGATCAGGCGCAAATACAAGACCAATAGCTGGAAGGGCACGCTAATGGTGATCAACACCGTCGGCCATCTCGCCGAGGCCGCCTGGCATCACCCCGACATCACCGCCTCGTACGCCTGGGTCGAAATCAGGCTCAAGAACCACGCCGCCAAGGGCATCACCGACAAGGATTTCGCCCTCGCCAAGAAGATCGAAGAGGTGGTCCACTGGCAGCCCGCCCTCGAAGGGGGAGCGCTCGAAGGCTGTCCCAAGGACGATATGCGCTTCGCCTATATCAAATACGACAAGCCCAAATCCTAGCGCCCACTGATGAATTTCGCCCCGGTGGCTTGCACCCCTCGGGCCACCTGTTTAATGGTGCGCGGCTATGGCGCCGATCCGACGGGCTCGGCGTCCCCACCTAATTCTATGCCCAGATAGATTTGCGACCGAGTTATGGCTGATCTGAAGCTCAAAGGCGTCACCATCGTCGAGACGTTCGCCGAGGCCTTCCCCATGGTCGGCACGCGGATCATCATCACCGCGCCAAGTCTCGAATGGGCGCTGATCTCGGCCCGCACCATGACCGGGTTCGCGACTTCGGTGATCGCCTGCGGGGCGGAGGCCGGCATCGAGCGCACGCTGTCCCCCGACGAAACGATGGACGGGCGTCCCGGCGTGGCGGTGCTGCTGTTCACCATGGATACCGACAAGCTCCAGCGCCAGCTCAGGAACCGCGTCGGCCAATGCGTGCTAACCAGCCCTGGCTCGGCCTGCTTCGCCGGGCTCGAAGGCGAGAAGAAGTTGAAGCTCGGCGCTTCGCTCAGATTTTTCGGCGATGGCTGGCAGATGTCGAAACTGATCGGCGGCAGGAGATTCTGGCGCATCCCGGTGATGGATGGCGAGTTCCTTTGCGAGGCCACCACCGGTCTCACCAAGAAAGCGGTGGGCGGCGGCAATCTGCTGGTGCTCGGCAAGTCGCATGCCGCCGTGCTGGCCGCTGCCGAGCGCGGCGTCAGGGCCATTGCCGAGATCGAGGGCGTGATCACCCCATTCCCCGGTGGCATCGTGCGCTCGGGCTCCAAGGTCGGTTCGAAATACAAGGGCCAGATTGCCTCGACCAACGACGCCTATTGCCCGACGCTGAAAGCCGCGGTGAAGACCGACTTGCCGCTCGACGTCGAGGCCGTGCTGGAAATCGTCATCGACGGGCTGACCAAAGACTCGATCGCCAAAGCGATGCATGTCGGCATTCACGCCATCGTCGAAGGCGGGGCCGAGCAGGGCGTTACCCACATCACCGCCGGCAACTATGGCGGCAATCTCGGCCCGCATCATTTTCATCTCAAGGAGATCGTGGCGTGAGCGCGCTGACCTTCGAGCTGAAAACGAAGCCCGACCAGAGGCTCGATCTCTCGCACCTCATTCCGTCGCGGCTCAAGGAGCTCAAAGTCAAGGACATCGAGAAGCTCACGATCGGCTCGACCCGCGAGGCCCTCACCGTCGGCGATGCCTTCACGGTCAAGGGCAAGGATGCCGGCGAGCTGAGATTTGCCGGCACCGACGGGCGCTGCGACAAGATCGGCGCCGGTCTGGCCGACGGTACGATCGTGGTCGACGGCGACGTCGGCGCCTATCTCGGCGCCGGCATGAAGCGCGGCAAGATCGAGGTTAGCGGCAATGCCGGCGTGTTGGCCGGCGCCAGCATGGCCGGCGGCCTCATCGCCATTGCCGGCGATGCCGACGAGCGCGCGGCCGGAATTCTGGTCGGCGAGACCATGGGCATGAAGGGCGGGGTGCTCACCATCGGCGGCAATGCGGGCCCAATGGTCGGCGAGCGCATGCGGCGCGGGCTGGTGATCGTCGAAGGCGACGCCGGCGACTATGCCGGCGGCCGCATGATCGCCGGCACCATTCTGCTCAAGCGCAAGGTCGGGCGCGGCGCGGGGTACGGCCTCCGCCGCGGCAGCCTGATCTTCGTCGAGGAGCCGAAAGATTTGCTGCCGACCTTCGGTGACTGCGGGGTGATGGAATTCGACTATCTCCGCCTGCTCGAGCATTGGCTCCGCGACACCGGCAAGGCCATCAAGCTCGGCGACCGGGCGCGCCGGCTGATGGGCGACATGTCGGTGCTCGGCAAGGGCGAGATGCTGATCCTGGCCTAGTGGCGCCAAACCCCAAATAAGTCTCGATGTTGACCTCTGGAGCGCCCATATGGGCTATGCTTGCTTGCTGAGCGGGCGGCACGTGACCGGGCCTGATAGATGACCGCTTCTCTTTATGTCCTGCTCGACGACAGCCTGACGCAAGGCGGCAGAAGCCTGCTCTATACCGCGCCGGAGCAGGTCGTTTCGGCTCACGCGCCCCACGAGGTTGAAGCCGCCCTCGACCAGATCTCGGCGGGGCTGGCGCGTGGGCTCCACGCCGCTGGCTTCTTCGCCTACGAGCTCGGCTATTGCCTCGAGCCGAAGCTCGCTGGCCTGCTGCCGGCAGATCGCAGCGTCCCGCTGTTGTGGATCGGCCTGTTCGGCGCGCCGCGTCCGCTCGGCGATGCCGGCACCCGCGCCTGGCTCGAACAGCACGGCGCCAACGAGCGGGCCAAGATCTCCGATCTCAAACTGTCCTGGGGCCGCGAACCCTATGATCGCGCCTTCGCCAAGGTGCAGGACTACATCGCCGCCGGCGACGTCTATCAGATCAATCTCACCCTGAAATATCACTTCGCCTTCGAGGGCAACCCGGTCGCGCTCTACGCCGCACTCAGGCGCAAACAACGCGTGGCCTATGGCGCGCTGATCCATTCGCCCGAGTTCGACGTGCTGTCGCTATCGCCCGAGCTGTTCTTCCGCCGCGAGGGCAAGCACATGTCGACGCGGCCGATGAAGGGCACCGCGCCTCGCGGCCGCACGCCCCGCGAAGATGCGCGGCTCAGGACCTGGCTGGCCATGGATGAGAAGCAGCGTGCCGAGAATCTGATGATCGTCGATCTCCTGCGCAACGATCTCGGCCGCGTGGCCAAGATCGGCTCGGTCGAGGTCACCGATCTGTTCACCGTCGAGACCTATCGCTCGGTGCATCAGATGACCTCCGGCATTTCGGCCGAGCTCCGATCGGATATGGGATTGAAGGACATGCTGCGCGCGCTGTTCCCGTGCGGCTCGGTCACCGGCGCGCCCAAGGTCCGCGCCATGGAGATCATCAGGGAACTCGAAGGGGCGCCGCGCGGCGTCTATACCGGCGCCATCGGCCATATCACGCCGTCGGGCGACGCCCAGTTCAACGTCGGCATCCGCACCGTGGTCCTGGCCGGCAACCAGGGCGAGATGGGCATTGGCAGCGGCATCGTCGCCGACTCCAAGGTCGACGCCGAGTTTGAGGAATGCCTGCTGAAGGCCCATTTCCTGACCAAGGTCGACAGCCCGTTTGAGCTGATCGAGACCCTTCGCTACGAGCGCGCCCGCGGCTTCCATCTGCTCGAGCGGCATCTGGCGCGGCTGCAATCCTCGGCCGCGCATTTCGGCTACCCGTTCTCGCGCGAGGCGGTGCTTGCCGCGCTCGACGCCGAGGCCGCGCGCGTCGAGGAGCCGGTTGCTTTGGTCCGGTTACTCCTCGGCGAGGATGGCGCCCTCACCGTGACCTCGACCGCGATCACGCTTCCCACCAAAGATACGGTGTGGCGGTTCGTCATCTCCGACCAGCGTCTCGATGAGAAGGATCCCTTATTCTACCACAAGACCACGCGGCGGCAGTTCTACGACCGCGAGATGGAGCGGCAAAAGGCGCTGACCGGCTGCGACGAGGTGGTGTTCCTCAACACGAAGGGCGAGCTCACCGAGGGGACTCGCACCACTTTGTTCATTGAGCTTGACGGCCGGCTGTTCACGCCGGCGCTTACCTGCGGATTGCTACCCGGCACGCTGCGGGAGGAGTTGCTCGATCTGCCGCGCGCCGCAGCGAGCGAAGCGGTGTTGACGCCGCAAGATCTGCTGGCCGCCGACCGAATCTATCTCGGCAACTCGGTCAGGGGTCTTATACGCGCCGAGCTGATGCTGCCCGGGCAGGCGGAGCCGACGCGCGAGCCCGCTCACGCGTCAGCCGGGTCGTAACTCTCAGCCCGCCTAAGTCGTCTCGCGGCGATCGTCGCCGGCGGCGGGAGCAGGTCCGTTCGAGGTTTCCGTGTGCAGCCGGCCGGCAGCTTTGCCGAACGAGGCTCGCAATTCGGTCCAGGCGCGCGCCAAGCCTTCGCCGACATCCTTGGCGCCTTGGCGCAGCGGCTCCGAGCGCTCCCACGCCTGACGCGCGGCCTCAGCCGAACGCATGCGCGCCTCGCTGAAGGTGCTTTCGGCCTGCTGTTGAGCGTTGAGGCGCATCTGCTCAAGCTCAACCTCCCGGGCCTGCTTGAAGGTCTGCGCCCGAGCCTTCACCTCTTCGAAGCGCGCATCGAGACTCGCCACCAATTGGCTGCCGAGGGCCGCGGTATGCGCTTGCAGCGCGGCAAGCTGGTGGCCGAGCGTATCGAGATCGCGCTCGAACTGGGTCCACTCCTTGTCGGCTTTCGTTTCGGTTTTGGTCGACTGATCGCCGAATTGCGAATTGTGATCGTTTTCCATCTCTCGCCTCGCTCTCGTAAAAGGGGTCACACAGGGGTCTGGGGATTCTGGTCGGACAATGACTGATGGCGCATCCAGGTTGCGATCCAGTCAACAATGTCATGAGCCGAACGCTCGATCGTCGCCCATGAAGAAACGGCAGTCTCTCGCCACGCCTCCCACAGCGCCGATACGTCCTTGTCGAGTGTCGGCATTTTCGCTTTCTGGCCGCTTAACGCCGCGCGCCAGCTGGCAATATGCTGGTCGAGATAGGACTTGGCCGCGTCCAGGCTATCCTTGTGGTCACGGGCCAGCCTGGCCGCTGCAATTACCGCCTCGTTGGTCTCCGTCTTGAGGTAGGCGACAAAATTGTCGAGCGTGGCCTGAGCTGAAATTTCCCCAGATTCAGCAGACTGGGCAGCGGCGGGGGTGCCGCAGACAATTGCGACGAAGATCGCGGCGATGACTGAGGATCGTAACCGAGGAATATGGCTAAGCATGAATCCCTCGCCTGTGGGAAACCCCGCTAGCCACTAGATTTGTACTCTTCCCGATCCAATCAAGGGGGGGCCTACGTTAAGCCAGGGTGATCCAACCGAAGCCGAGCACAATTCCTGCGATCACGGCCAGGACAATCGATGCGGTCAGTACCCAAACCATGGCACGGGGGCCGGTGGCTTGGCGTGCTTCGGTCGGCGTGATCTTTGTCGCCATCAGGTCCGTCCTTTCGCATGAGGGGATCTAAGAAATAAACGCACAAGCAGGGGAGAACGTTCCCGCGCAATTGGCGGGAATGGTCACGCGACGATGCTTGGCCTAACGGCGTCGCTCGCCCGAGCCGCGTGCGAGCGACTGGATGGCGTCTTGCACCGCTCGCAGCAGCTCCGCTGGGCTGCGATTGTCCGACGGGGGCATGCCTTCTTCGGTTGCCCTGAGCAAAGCTTCGACGTCGGCCTCCCACCGCACGAGGATCGATTTCTTGTCCTCGGGCGAGAGACCCGGCGCACCGAGCACGTCCGCCGGCGCGCGAAACACTGAACCGGGGTCGAGCTTGGCTTGTTCGAGATCCATGGCGGGAAGCCTAAGCGGTTTTGCTGAGCCCGGTCGGGATGCCGTCCTCATCCTCGAGGCCCAACATGCCGACCAACCGGGTGCGCGCCCGGTTGACGCGGCTCTTGATGGTGCCGACCGCGCAGCCGGAAATCTCCGCGGCCTCCTCGTAGGAAAAACCGGCGGCCCCAACCAGGATCAACGCCTCACGTTGATCGTCGGGCAGCTGGACCAGCGCCGCCCGGAAATCCTGCATCTCCATATGGCCGTGCTGCGCCGGGTGGGTGGCAAGACGCGCGGCGTAGCTGCCGTCGGCGTCCTCGACCTCGCGACGCCGCTTGCGCCGCTCGGAGAAATACGTGTTGCGCAGAATGGTGAACAGCCAGGCCTTGAGATTGGTGCCTTCCTTGAACGAGTCGAGATGGTTCCACGCCTTGAACAGGGTTTCCTGCACTAGGTCGTCGGCCCGCTCCTTGTCGCCGCATAGCGACACGCCGAAGGCGCGCAGGCTGCCCATTTCCGCCACGAGGGCCTCTCGTAGGCTCGAAGATACTTTGCGGGGCAATTTATTTGTCTCCGCTTTGCTCGAGATCTTTCAGCAGCCGCAGGAGAGTCTCCGGTATTGGCTCGCGCGCGACCTCATCGAACATCGCTCGAACATGGCGGCCGATGTGAGCTTGCAGGGCAGGTGACAGGCCGTCGGCCTCGATGTCCTGCGTTCCGCCTGACTTGCCGGCGGCGCCTTTCTCAACTGCTCGGTCCATTTTTTTGCTTGCGCCTGGCATCTTTCGCCGGCGGTCCTTGTTGTTAGCGTCGCGATCCACGATTGGTCCCCCGTCGCACTTCGATCGGTGACCGTAAGATACCGGATTCTCCGAACCCAGGTATGCAAAAACGTCCAAAGCATTCAATTGGTTCCACCTTCTGGAACTGAATTCGCGCTTAGCGCGTTAATTGGGACTTTAGTGCATGGTTTTGAGTTGCCACCCTTCGTCCGGTTTGTGACATAAGAGGTTCACTTTCCGGTCTCATCAATGAAAGCGAAGCCGCATGCCGATGTCGAAAGCGATCGCGCCTCACCTGCCTTATCTCCGGCGTTTTGCCCGTGCCCTTGCCGGCACGCAGGCGGCCGGTGACGCCTATGTGGGCGCGACCCTCGAAGTCTTGATCGAGGATCCGTCGCTTTTCGACAATTCGCTCGATCCTCGGGTCGCCCTCTATCGCACCTTTCTCGGTCTGTGGAACTCGGTCGGCCTCAACCTCAAGCCTGAGGGGCCGGCCGGCGCCTCGACAGCGATCGACCGCAAGCTCGAAGCCATCACGCCCCTCCCGCGCCAGGCCTTTTTGCTCTGCGCAGTGGAAGGGTTTTCCGTGGCCGAAGCGGCGCAAATTCTTGACCTCGACGATGCCGAAATCGACGAGCTGATCGACCTGGCCGGCCGCGAGATTGCCGCGCAAGTGGCCACCGATGTGCTCATCATCGAGGACGAGCCGATGATCGCCATGGACCTGGAAAGCATCGTCGAGGGCCTCGGCCACCGCGTTACTGGCGTGGCCCGCACCCACGCCGAAGCGATCAAGGCGGTGGCTCAGCACAAGCCGGGCCTCGTGCTGGCCGACATCCAGCTGGCCGACGGCAGCTCAGGGCTCGACGCCGTCAACGAGATGCTCGGCTCCTTCGAGGTGCCGGTGATCTTCATCACCGCCTATCCCGACCGGCTCTTGACCGGCGAACGGCCGGAGCCGGCGTTCCTCATCACCAAGCCCTATCAGCCCGACACGGTGAAGGCGATCGTCAGCCAAGCGCTGTTTTTCGAGCGCCGCGCGCATTTGCGTGACCGCCCGCAACTGAGCGCCTAGCTCAATTGCCAGCGGCATGGCCGGTATCGACCCGGCCATGGTGTTCTGATGGGACTAAATTTTCCCGAGCAGCAGCAGAATCAGCAAGATCACCAGGATCAGGCCGACCACGCCGGACGGGCCGTAGCCCCAGCCGCGGCTATGCGGCCACGCCGGAAACGAGCCGAGCAGAATCAAGATCAAAATGACGATGAGAATGGTCGTCAGCATGTCACCCCCCGTTTAAAAGCCCCGTGCCGGCAAAGAAGCGCCAATCAGAGCTCCTTTGCCCGACTACGAGAAGCTAAATTTTGCCCAGCAGCAACAGAATAAGCAGGATCACCAGGATCAGCCCGACCACGCCCGATGGGCCATACCCCCAACTCCGGCTATAGGGCCAGGCGGGAAAGGCCCCAAGCAGGATCAAGATCAAGATGATGATCAGAATCGTCGACAGCATGTTACCTCTTTCCTAGTGGTTGCCAGAGCGCGAGGCGCTAAGGCAATTTTGGCGGCGAGGGACGCTCGACCACTACACCACGCCGCTATCTTGATTTTACCGAAGGACGCCAAGCGTCCTAAGTCGAACACTAAAACCAGGCAGGCCGCCGCGGCCGGAGCGACCGCGGCGAGATTAGCTTGGTTACATGTTGCTCATCCAGGTATCGACCTGGCGCTCCGCCTCGTCTTTGGCGATGCCATAGCGCTCTTGGATCTTGCCGACCAGCTCGACCCGGCGCCCCTCGACGACCTGGAGGTCATCGTCGGTGAGCTTGCCCCACTGCTGCTTCGCCTTGCCGGTGAACTGCTTCCAATTGCCTTCGATTCGATCCCAATTCATGAGTCTACTCCTCTCGTTGGCCTCCCACGAGCGGGCGGCTTTTGCGTGAGGCAGGCGTGCGAGGTCGCACCGCTCCTGCTCACAGGTATAAGGTGAACGCGCTGGCCTGAAGACAGGTTCCGGCGGCCGCCACGAGCCTCGCGAAGAGCCTTGATCGAACGCGATAAATCAAATGAACTCGTAATCCACCGCGACTGTTACGAGAGGGGCTACTCGGATGGCACCACCAACGCGCATTCTCGTCGTCGAAGACGAATTCCTTATCGCCCTAGACATCACCGGCGTGCTCGAGCAAGCGGGTCTCGCGGTGGTCGGTCCGGCCGGTACCGTCGGTGATGCCCTTAACGCCATCGCGCAAGAGGAGGTGCACGGCGCGCTGCTCGATGCGCATCTTGCCGGTGAGCCGGTCGGGCGCGTGGCCGATGCGCTGAAAGCGCATGGCATCCCGTTCGCCTTTGTCAGCGGGTACGGACGGGAGCATCTGCCGCCGGCGCACCAGGGGGCGCCTCTGGTGAGGAAGCCGTTTACCGGCCAGGATCTCCTCGCGGCGATCGCCCAATTTTGAGGACCGCGACGCGTTGCGGCATTGCAACAAAATTGCAGGATTTGGCGTTGTTAGACATGCGGAGGGCGGCAAGACGCCCGGGAACACCCCAAACTTAGGAGCCTGACATGCTGTTCTGGGCGCTCGTTTTCGCCGCCGTCGCCGTGGTAGCGGGTATTTTTGGATTTGGTGGGGTTGCTTCCGCCGCCGCCGGTGTGGCGCGCATCCTGTTTTTCATTTTTATCGTCGTCTTTCTCGTGACGCTCATTGCCGCGGTTCTCTAGAGCATGAACGGCGTGGCGTTGACGCGGTATCCCACCAGCGGCAAAGAAACGCCCGCAACCGGGGGAGATCGGTTACGGGCGTTTGGTTCGAGTGCAGCGGGGGAGGGGCTGGATGAAGTTCGCATGCCCTCGAACCGCAATCTAACGCCGATGGCCCAGAACGGTTCCGCGCAATTGCCATCTATTGATCGGGGAGGGCTTTCTCCAGCTTGCGGAATGGAACCCGGCGGCCCAAGTTCCGCTTATTCAGGGACTATGCGGGCGACCCCCAAGCCTTCGCAGTGATTTGCGCATGCCGGGGACGCGCCGCCTGGATCACAGCGCTGCCCGGCTAACTGACTGAAAACATGACATCTTGGCTATCATCTGCCGCACAGGGGGGTTGGCTCAGTTCCCTCGTCCTGCTTCATGCCGTCTCCGATGGCGTGATCGCGTTCTCCCTGCTCGCCATTCCCGTGGCGCTGCTCTACATCAACAAGCGGCGAGGGGAGCACAATCGCGGCGAGACGGCCCTGGTCACTCTGTTCGCCCTGTTCATTTTTGCCGTAGGCCTCGCCCATCTCGCTGCCCTGGTCGGGCTTTGGCTCCCGAGCGCCGGACTTGAGGGCTTGGTGAAGGCTGCAGCGGCGCTCCTGGCCCTGACCACCGCCATCTTCGTTTGGAGGCTCGCGCCGCAGCTGTTGCGGCTTCCCTCGCGCGACCGGCTACAGGCCGAGGTCGCCGCCCATTTGAACACCTTCGAGGAATTGAAAGCATCCCGGCATCAGCTCGAGGAGCGCGTCGAGGCCCGCACCAAGGAACTGGCGGAGGCCCAGCAGCGGATCGAGATTGCGCTGCGCGGTTCGCCGATCTCCGTGTTCAGCCAGGACAAGGACATGCACTTCACCTGGGCCCACAATCCGCCGGCCGGGCTGCCATGCGAGCACCTCGAAGGCAAGACCGACGCCGACGTGCTGCCGGCTGAGGCCGCCGCCACGATCATGACGGCGAAGCGAAAGGCCATGGAGACCGGCGATGCGCAACGGCTGGAAACCAATTTTGAGCTGCTCGGCCGGAAGCGGTCGTTCTATCTCGTGATCGAGCCGCTGTTTGACAACCACGACGCCGTCCTCGGCACCACTTCGGTCGCGGTCGACATCAGCGACCGCAAGGCGAGCGAGGACCAGCTTAGACTGGTGCTGCGCGAGCTGACCCACCGCTGCAAGAACTTGCTGGCGGTGATCCACGCCATCGCGCGCCAGACGGCGTCGCGCACGCGCTCGGTCGACGACTTCCTCGATCGTTTCAGCGCCAGGCTGGTGGCCATCGGCTGCTCTCACGATCTCCTGATCGCCGACGATTGGCACGGCGCGTCCCTCCGCATGCTGGTCGAGCAGCAATTGGGGGCGCACGCCGACCGCATCGGCGGGCAGATCGCCATCGAAGGCGAGGACGTGATGCTGAAGCCGGAGGCGGTCCAGAATCTCGGTCTGGCATTGCACGAGCTCGCCACCAACGCGCAGAAATACGGCTCGCTGTCCGAGCCCGAGGGCCGGGTGAGCATCCGCTGGAAGTTTTGCGAAGACGCCTCCAAGCTGAGGCTCACGTGGCAGGAGCGAGGGGGTCCGCCGGTCACGCCGCCCGAGCGGTCAGGTTTTGGCCGGGCGATGATCGAGACGGTGGTGGGCCGGGCGCTCGAAGGCGATGTCGTGCTGTCTTTTCCGCCCAAGGGCGTGTGTTGCGAGATCGTCATCCCCTCGGCGCAAGTCACCTCGCGCGGCTAGGCCGCCAAATCCGCTTGCCTCTCATAAATCTGCTTGCCTCTCCTTAAGACTCGTCAACCGGTCGTGATCGTCCGTGCGCGTAAGTTGAGTTGCAGCCTGATCAGGAGTGCATAGATTCCGGGTCAGAACTATATGCGCCCGGCAAGGGCTGAAGGAGAACATATGATAACGCGTCGCAAGCTTGCTTTGGGCGGAGCCGCCATCGCCGGTCTCGCTGTTGCCGGTCTCGGCGCCGCGAGATGGCGGGGCAGCGACGCCAACGCCGCCACCGAGACGTTCGAGGTCAATTACACCCCGGAAGAGTGGCGCAAGCGGCTCACCGCCGAGCAATACGCGGTGCTGCGCGAGGAGGACACCGAGCGCCCGTTCACCAGCCCGCTCAATCACGAGAAGCGCAAAGGGACCTTCGCCTGCGCCGGCTGCGACCTGCCCCTGTTCGACTCGGAAACCAAATTCGATAGCGGCACCGGCTGGCCGAGTTTCTACGCGCCGCTCGATGATGCGGTGGGGATCAGCCGGGACTCGACCTTCGGCATGGTCAGGGACGAGGTGCATTGCCGCCGCTGCGGCGGCCATCTCGGCCATGTGTTCAACGACGGCCCGAAACCTACCGGCCTGCGCTATTGCATGAACGGCGTGTCGCTGAAATTCGTGCCAGCCTGACCAGGCTTCAGGCCCTCGAACGCCTTAAATCGGAGTCCAATCTGGGCCCGACAACATTTTCTTGACACTGGTTGGAACCATCGGTTGAGCGCCGTGTTTCTGTGATTCGGTGGGGGTCAGTGTTGCGTTCCCTGCCATGCCGTGTACGGGGGTGAAGGGGTCGGGTCCGGCCCTTTCACTCGACTTTCTCTTCCATCCTTCGGTTGCTTTTTGGCCCCTCGCGCCACTTAGCGCGCCTCGAGCGCTGCTTCGTTGGCCAGGATGGCGTCGACCGACAAGCCAACACGGTCGAACACGGTCAAGACGGTTTGATGGTAGCGGCCGCCGTGTTGGTTGACGTCCCACAACTTGAAGTCGTTTGCATTGAGCCGCACCGACCCCTTGGTGCTGCCGATCGCATAGCAGGGCACGTCCTGCAAACTCATCGCCTTGAACCAGACATCGTCGTTCAGAGGCGCGAGTTCGGTGAACAGCTCCTGCCGGTCGATCATGGGACTGAGCGATCCCGGAGGGTAAAGGATGCCCCAACCTCCCACGGGGAAGATCATGAAGCTCGGCTTGGACGATCGGGTGATCGGCCAGTCCGTGTAGTGGGAAATTGCTCCGTCTCGGATCTGCATGCGCCGGCCCCTCACGCAGATGACCGTTCGCGGGTTTGCCACGGAGGCCTGCCACAATTGGGCCAGGCAATCGGGCGGATAAAGATTGTCGTCGTCGACGGTGACGATCGTCGCCTCGGGAAAATCGGCAAGCGCGTAAAGCAGCTTCTTGTAGGGACGTAGATTGCCCTCCAAGAAGCGGATTTCGAAGCGACCGCTCGTCAGTGCCATGAGTTCTTTCGGCACGCTTCGGTCCGGAAACTCCTCGAGCGAGAGGTAAAGGACGATGTTGCGCGGCTGGAGCGATTGCGCCAGCAAGCCGCGAATGACCCGGTGCAATTGGCCGATCCGCCCCGGAAAGCTCGTCAGGCTTACCACCAGGTCCTCGACCACGTCCGGCTGCCATAGCCCCGCGGCTTTTGTCGCTTGCCGCATGGCGATTTCGCCACTGCGCATCGCGACGACATAACGCTTGGCCAGTCGCCGGCGGGTTTTTCTGACGCGGTCCTTGAGCGGCTTCGTCAGCCTGAGCGGGGAGTCGAGCATCGCCACCCTCGACTGAAACGTCATACGCGCCGCCGCCGCATACCGGCGGAAATCGATAGACTTAGCTGTCGGGGGTGCCAAGGGTCAAACGATCTGAGTTACCGTCATCGCGCGGTCAAAGTCAGCGAGCAGCCTCCGGTCCACTTAAAAATAAGGAGATGTTCCGATGCTCGACCAACCGGCACATGCCGCGATCGCACCGCCACTGGCGATGCGGCAGCTCTTGTTCGGCAAGCAGCTCTCTTATGCCCTGTCCGGGGTGGCCCGGCTCGGCGTTGCCGATCACATGGATAAGACGGCACAGCCGGTCCAGGACATCGCTTCGCGTTGCGGCGCGCATGCGCCCTCGCTCTATCGTGTCATGCGCATGCTCGCCGGCTTCGGCGTGTTCAACGAGGGGCCGCCGCGCCATTTCGCCCTGACCAAAATGGGCGAGCTGCTTAAGACGGGAATGCCCGGCTCGCTGCGCTATACGGCGATGATGTTCGGCGAGGAGTTCTCCACCCGCGCCTATGAGCATATCACCGACTGTCTCCGCACCGGCACCGACGGGGTGAGCGCGGCCTATGGCAAGCAGATCTGGGAGGTGCTGGCCGAGCGCCCCGGGCAATGCGAGACCTTTCAGCACGCCATGACCGCCTCCAGCGCGATCGCGTCGCAAGCGATCGTCGAGGCTTACGACTTTTCCGGCATCACCCGCCTGGCCGATGTCGGCGGGGGCCACGGCCTCCTGCTCGCCGCGATCTTGCGGGCCAACCCCGGCATGCACGGCGTGCTGTTCGACCGCCCCGAGGTGGTCGCCGCCGTGCCGGATGATCGCTTCGCCGGATGCGATAGCCGTATCGCCATTGAAGCGGGAAGTTTCTTCGAGCGCGTGCCCGACGGCTGCGACGCCTATCTGATGAAGCACATCATCCACGATTGGAGCGACGAGCATTGCCGCAATATTCTCACCCTCATGCGCGACAAGATGCCAAAGACCGGCCGCGTGCTCGTCTGCGACATGGTGGTGACCGACGAGCCGGGGCCGACGCCGGCCAAGCTGCTCGACATCGAGATGCTGGTGATGACGGTGGGCGGCAAGGAGCGCACCGCAGAAGAGTTTGGCGCGTTGTTCGCCGACTGCGGCTTGCGGCTCAGCCGCATCGTGCCGACGGTGAACCCGATCGCGGTGATCGAAGCGGTGCCCGCTTAAGGCGCGCTATTGCGCCGGCGCGATCTCTTTCCACAATTCGACCGGGAAGCCGCGCGCGTCGACCGTGAAGATCTGCCGCGCGATGGCCGGCTTCTTACCCCGGCACGACCAGTCGTAGATCATCGGGTGGTCGTGGCCGATCACCGACAGCGGAATGACCTCGGCATTAGGCTGGCCGGTGCAGAACTCGCGCATCGCCTTGGTCGGCGCCATTTCCTGGTTGGCCTTGCCGCAAATCGGGCTGTTGCCTTGCACGCATGCCCACACCTTGGCCTGCATGCAGCGCCAGACAATGGCGCGGGCCGGATCGACCTTGGCTTTCTTCTGCGCCTTGATCTCGTCTTTGCTGTAGACCGCCGGCACCATCCACTCTGGCACGGTCGGTCCGGTATAGCGCGCGTCGGGCACATCCGCATTGCCCACGGCCTGGCAGTAGGCGGTGGCATCGGTGAACGGCTTGTCCGCGGCGTGTGCCGGCATGGAGAGAGCCGCCAGCAGACCGAACACCAAGATCGCGGTTCTCATGGCTTTGCTCGCTGATAAAAGTTGGCTCCCCGGGCCGGACTCGAACCAGCGACCCAGCGGTTAACAGCCGCTTGCTCTACCAACTGAGCTACCGGGGAGCATCAGCGCTCGCTTGAAGCGGGCGCCTGGGGGGTAGATAGCAAAAGGGAAGGGGCCTTTCCAGACCTTTGCGCCGTGCCGCGCGGCAAAGAGTTGGTTGCGGCCTGCCGCCATCGTGCCTATGTCCGCCCTCAACCCGCCCCAAGGCTTGGAGCCAATGGCCCCTAAAGTCCGCCTGTTCGATCGCCACTTTCATCTGCCGCGGTCGAAACCGATCCGCATCGGACTCGGCATTCTGCTGATCGTCGGCGGGGTGCTGGGCTTTCTGCCGGTGCTCGGCTTCTGGATGGTGCCGCTCGGGCTGCTGGTGCTCTCGGTCGATCTTCCCGTCGTGCGGCGCTGGCGGCGCCAGCTCACCGTATGGTGGCACCGCAAAAAGGGCGACGACGGCGATAGCGCTGCCGCGTCGGACAAGACCTCAAGCTGAGCTGAGGCCCGGCACGCCAAAGCCAGGGCGGTAGAAACGCCTTTATGACGAATTCTAGTGCGGCTAGGCTCGTCAAGCGGGGAAGGGGGGGCGATGTCCAAATCTGAGGCCAAGTCTAGTCAGGCGCGTGTCGTGCCCCTCGTGGGTGACGGCATCGCCGCTCGCAACAGCGACTGGTCCTTCAGTGCCGGGGTCGCCGAGAACTTCACCGAGCATGTGCGGCGGTCGGTCCCGCTCTACGACGAGGCGCACGATCTCATCTGCCGCATGTCGGACTACTTCGTGCATAAAAATTCCATTGCCTACGACCTTGGGGCCAGCACCGGACAGCTAACCGGAAAACTCGCTGCCCGGCATGAGGTCAAGTCGGGGGCCGTCTTCGTCGGCATCGATTCTGAGGAAACAATGATCGGGGAAGCCCGTAAGCGATTGGGCAGCCGCGGGAACATCCGGCTTGAGGTGGGCGACATTAATGTGTGGGAGTACGAGCCCTGTGACCTGATCTGCGCCTGCTACACCATTCAGTTTGTTCCGCCCCGCCACCGGCAGCAGTTGATAGATAATCTCTATAGGACCTTGAACTGGGGTGGCGCGTTTTTCTTTTTCGAGAAGGTAAGAGCTCCCGATGCGCGGTTCCAAGATATCTGCACGGGCATCTACACCGATTTCAAACTCGAGCGCGGCTTCAGCGCAGAGGAAATCGTAAACAAGAGCAGAAGTCTCAAAGGCGTGCTGGAGCCGTTTTCGACCCAAGGCAATCTCGACCTCTTGCACAGAGCTGGCTTTGTCGACGTCATGACGGTCATGAAATACGCACCGTTCGAAGGATTTTTGGCCATCAAGTGATGGCGCTATTGAGTTCGGTTTTGAGCGACGGCTAATCTTCGCGGCAACTTTCGGGATCGAAAGTTGGGTGAAGCGTGACGCCCGTGAAGCTCTCGATCGCCGCTAATGCGCGTGATGCGTTCGAGCCCCGCTTCAGGATTATACAGAGTGTCGCTTTGCGCACTTGGCCGGGGGGATAATCATAGAACCATTTGTCGTATCGCGAAGGATCAATAAGGATTCTATCTAGCGTGTCCAAGATGTGCCGCCGGTGAACGTCGTCGACGATGATCACCTCAGCGTTTCGGCCACAGGCCTGGATCTCGCTGACCCCATTCTGAGAATTTCGAATGCCTCGCGAGCTGCTGCGTAGCGCCTCGGTAGGACCGTCGACAAACAAGAAATCGAAAGTCTTAGTCTCCGTCGCCGAGCGAAATTGTTCGAGGTCGTACCAGCCAGTGCTCCGATCGACAGGGATAAGCTGCAGCACATTGGTTGGCAGCTTCAAGTGACGCAAATCGAGGCGCAGCTTGTTGAACCACTCTTGACTCGATTCCACGCATGTGAGGTGCGCATTCCGGAATTTCGCGTACTCGGCCAGGGTGATGCTGCTACGGCCTGTACCCAGTTCCAAAATCCTGGAGCAGTTTGATTTAAGGAGCAGGAGGGACAGAAACGTCCAGAACTCAAACCCTTTCGTGGCCCACACCTTCGTCGGAAGGGCGACTGATTTTCGATTGGTGACACGTCTTAGAGTGCGCGACAGCAAACCACGCATTTGGCTCATTCGATCAAAAACCTCTGGCTAGCGAGGCGGGGGTAAACGCGGCAATGCCGCACCCTGCGCTGACAACCTGGCCGTTCCCGGGAATCGTGAAAGGGAGAACGAGCTTTAGAATTGGAGGCCACGCCCGGAATCGAACCGGGGTGCACGGATTTGCAGTCCGCTGCGTAACCACTCCGCCACGTGGCCGAACCATGGGAGACGCAGTTGGGGGGTACGGCTCGGATCAAGAACTAATCTTCGTGACAACTTTTGGGATCGAAAGTTGGGTGAAGCGTGACACCCGTGAAGTTCTTAATTGCAGATAACTCGCGTGACGCTTCTGATCCCCGCTTCACGATTGCGCAAAGCGTGTTCCCTTTGGCATGTTGCTTGACGGAGTAATGATAGAACCATTTGTCGTATCGCGAAGGATCAATAAGAAATCGGTCTAGCGTATCCAAGATGTGCCGCCGATGAACGTCGTCGACAATGATCACCTCAGCGTTTCGGCCACAGGTACGGATCTCGTTGATGGCGTGCTGAGAATTCCGAATGCCTCGCGAGTTGCCCGCCGGCGCATTAGGACCGTCGACAAACAAGAAATCGAAACTCGTAGTTCCCGTCGCCGAGCGAAATTGTTCGAGGTCGTACCAGCCAGTGCTCCGATCGAGAGGGATTAGCTGCAGGGCCGTTGTTGGAAGCTTCAAGTGATGCAAATCAAGCCGCAATTTGTTGAACCACGGCTCATCTGTTTCTACGCATGTGAGATGCGCATTCCGGAATTTCGCGTACTCGGCCAGGGTGATGCTGCTACGGCCTGTGCCCAGTTCCAAAATCCTGGAGCAGTTTGATTTAAGGAGCAGGAGGGACAGAAACGTCCAGAACTCAAACCCTTTCGTGGCCCACACCTTCGTCGGAAGGGCGACGGATTTTCGATTGGTGACATGTCTTAGAGTACGCGACAGCAAATCACGCATTTGGCTCATTCTTCAGCACCCTGCGCTGACAACCTGGCCGTTCCCGCGAATCGTGAAAGGGAGAACGAGCTTTAGGATTGGAGGCCACGCCCGGAATCGAACCGGGGTGCACGGATTTGCAGTCCGCTGCGTAACCACTCCGCCACGTGGCCAAACCATGGGAGAGACGTTCGCCCCTACCTAAGTGGTGGTGCCCCTTGCGGTCAATATGCCTTACGGCGGCTTGAGCCTTGGCAATGCTACCAGCCTGGCCGCCCAGATGATAAGAGGGCGCTTAAGGCAGCGGGCCAATTCGGGTCGCCACGGCCGCCGCCCGGGAGGGCACAGCAAAATGATCGACTTCGAGCGCCAGCGGCTCAATATGGTGGAGACCCAGATCCGCCCCAACGAAGTCACCGAGCCGCGCCTGCTGGCGGCGTTGCGCGCGCTGCCGCGCGAGCGTTTCGTGCCGCCTGAGCTCCGCACCCTGGCCTATATGGACGAGGCCCTCGAAGTGTTCCCCGCGGTCGACGGCGCGCCGGCGCGCTTCCTGCTCGCGCCCATGGTGTTGGCCCGGCTGGTCCAGCTGGCTGCCGTCGGACCTCGAGACACCGTCCTCGATATTGGCTGCGCCACCGGCTATTCGACCGCCGTGCTGGCGGCGCTCGGCCGCTCGGTGACCGGCCTTGAGCCTGAGCCGGAGCTTGCCCACGCGGCACGCGGCGCGCTGCTCGGGCTCGGAATCGGCAATGCCGATATCGCCGAAGGGCCGCTTGGGAGCGGGTACCCGGAGGGAGGTCCTTATGACGTCATCCTGTTGAACGGGAGTGTGCCAGCGCTGTCGGAGGTCTTGATCTCCCAGCTAAAGGAGGGCGGCCGGCTCGCCGCGGTGCTGTCGAGCGGCGCCGGCATCGGGACCCAGGGCAAGGCCTATTTGTTCGTCAAAGTGGGTGGGGAAGTGAGCGGGCTGCCACATTTCGACGCGGGCGCACACCCGCTGCCCGGCTTTGTCCCCGAACCCAGCTTCAGCTTCTAGCTGTTCCGCGGCCCTTTGGAACTGTTGCCCCGATCCCACAGTGCGTTGGCCATTTTGCCGAGTCCGGCGCAAAGCGACTTTTCATGGGTATCGGACCCCGACTACGGTGCTCTATGGTTTGGCCGCAGTAATGGGGCCGGGGGGCTTCACCAACTGCGGGAGAAGTCGAGTGCAAGGCGTCGTGGGCAGGCACGGCATGTCGCCACTTGCGACAGTGTCATGGCGGCTGCGTGGCGGGGCTGCTCTCGTAATTGCGTTCCTCGTCGTCAGCGTCCTTGGTCGTCCGGCTAGCGCCGAGACGCTCGAGGAAGCTTTAGCCGACGCATATCTGATCAATCCCGTTCTCAATGCCGAGCGCGCCAGACTGCGGGCGGTCGACGAGCAAGTCGCGCTCGCCAAATCCGGCTTGCGCCCTTTCGTCAGCGGTTCCGCCGACTGGAACTACGTCAATCAAAATAGCGATCGGGCGGGCGGCGGGGCCAACGCGATCGATTTCGGCGCGGCCGGTCTGACCACCGACGGCATTACCACCCCCCATGGCTATTCGGTCCAACTGACCCAGCCGCTGTTCGAGGGCTTCCAGAATCTCAACGCCATCAGGCAGGCCAAGTCGACGGTGCAGGCGGCGCGCGAAGCGCTGCGCAGCGTCGAGCAGACGGTCCTGCTCGACGCCTCCACCGCCTATGTCAATGTGGTGCGCGACACGGCGATCGTCCGCTTGCGGGAAAACGACGTCAGCGTGCTCAGCGAGCAGCTCAAAGCGACCAAAGACCGCTTCGATGTCGGCGAGGTGACGCGCACCGACGTGGCGCAAGCTGAAGCCCGCCGTGCCGAGGCGCTCTCCACGCTCGCCGCCGCGCAAGCCAATCTCAAGACCAGCCGCGCAGCCTATGAGCAGATCATCGGCCATCCTCCCGGCAATCTGGTCACGCCGACCTCGATCCGCCATCTGCTGCCCTCGGGCATCAACGAGGCCATGACGCTCGGCGACGGCGAGAACCCCATCATCCTTGCCGCGGTCTACAATGAGGAGGCGTCCTTGTTCGCCGTCGAGCAGATCATGGGCGAGATGCTGCCCGAGGTTACGCTCCAGGCCCAATATGAGAAGCGCTTCGACCAGAGCCAATCGCTGAATGAACTCGAGACCACCACCGTCACGGGGCGGGTCAACGTTCCCTTCTATCAGGGCGGCGGCGTGTCGGCGCGCGTGCGTCAAGCCAAGGAGACCAACCACCAGCTCAAGAAAGAGGTGGAGGACGCCCGCCTCAGGGTGCATGCCGACGTCATCGCGAATTGGGGCATCTTGCAGTCCTCGGGTCCGGCCATCGAGTCGGCCCAATCGGCGGTCGCCGCCAACAAGATCGCCCTGACCGGCGTGCGCGAAGAGGAGAAGGTGGGCCAGCGCACCACGCTGGATGTGCTCGACGCCACGCGGGAACTTTTGAATTCGCAAATCGGTCTTGTCACGGCGCTGCGCGACCGCATTGTCGCCGAATATTCGCTGTATTCTGCGATCGGCCGCATGGATGCCCAGACACTTGGTTTATCAGTGCCTTATTACGATCCGATCGAGCATTATGACATCGTGAAAGGCAAGTGGTTCGGCTTGCGTCCGCCGACCCCGCCGGCTCCCGATGAATGAACGATTTGCGCGCTGAAAAGTTAACCAACGTTAAGGGTTGGGCCAACCAAAGGGGGACTTCGGCGTTAACGGTGTGTTAAGTTACGACATCACAGGCGACCCTGGTGTTTGACCGCTAGGCGATGCGGGGGTTTTATTATGGCGGCAAGGGATCAAGTCATGAGCAGCACAGAGCGGGCTCCTGAACCGACGATGGAGGAAATTCTCGCCTCCATCCGCCGGATCATCTCAGACGACGAGTCGAGTAGCGTGAGGCAGCCTACCGCCTCCGCGCGCCAGCAGGACGACGAAGGTCTTGAGGCCGCGGAAGAGGGTGAGGCTGACGACGCGATCATCAACGACATCGCGCGGGTTTTGAGTGGGAGCGCATCTGCCGCCGAAGAAGAGGAAGACATCCTCGATCTGACGGCCGAACTCGGCGGCCTTGAGCTGGTCGAGGTGTCTGCTCCCGACGCAGAAATGGTCGAAGTCGTCGAAATGGTCGAAGTGATTGCCGAGGCACCGGCGCCGGTCGAGGACGAGGCGCCGGAAGTATCCGAGGCCGCTCCTGAGCCTGAACTCGAAGCCCCGGCCGTGGCCCAGGCTCCCGAGCCCAAGGCTCCCGAGCCGGCTCCTGCGCCGCCGCTGAACGCGAGTGACGAAGCGGCGTCGGCCTTGGAGCGCGCGATCGCGGCCTTGCGGGCAGGGCACGTACCGACCTCGATACCTGAATTCATGCCGCGGCCGGATCAGTCTCCGGTCTTTGCGTCGCAGCCGGAGCCAGAACCGGAAGCCGCGCCGGAACCAGAGCCAGAGCCAGAACCGGAGCTTGAAACCGAACTGGTGCTGACCGAGTTCGAAGCGGAGATGGTCGTCGAGGAGCCGGTCGAGCTCGAAGCGGCCGGTCCTAGCGAGCCCGAAGAAAGTTCAGCCTGGGGCGGCTACAGCGCGCCTTGGGTTGGCGCTCCCGAGCCCCAGGTCGAGCCCGAGCGTCCGGCGGCGCACGCCAATGGCGGGTCGCACGGCGCTACCTCGCTTGATGCCGCGCACAAAACCCTCGAGGACAGCGTCAAGGACATGCTCCGTCCGATGCTGCGCCAATGGCTCGACGAGAACATGCCGCGCGTGCTCACCGCGGCTCTCAAGGACGAGCTCGGCGACAGCGGCGCGCGCGGCCAAGGCGACTAACGGCGCTCTTGAGTTGACAGTGCGGAAGGCAAGCGCGTAGGACGCCGCGAGCGACCCTTACGCCAACCCTCCGCATCCATGCTCGACAAGACCTATCAGCCGCAAAAGATCGAAAGCGAAACCTATCGCGTCTGGGAGGAGGCTTCCGCGTTCGCCGCGGGTGCGCCCGCGCGCGCCCAGGCCAGGCCGTTCGCCATTGTCATTCCGCCGCCGAACGTCACCGGCTCGCTCCATATGGGGCATGCCCTCAACAACACGCTGCAAGACGTGCTCGTCCGCTTCGAGCGCATGCGCGGGCGCGACGTGTTGTGGCAGCCGGGCACCGATCACGCCGGAATTGCCACCCAGATGGTGGTCGAGCGTCAGTTGCTGGAGCGGCAGGAGCCCAACCGCCGCGCCATGGGCCGCGAGGCCTTCAACGAGCGCGTGTGGCAATGGAAAGAAGAGTCGGGCAACACCATCGTCGGTCAGCTAAAGCGGCTCGGCTGCTCCTGCGACTGGTCGCGGCTCCGATTCACCATGGACGAGGGCCTGTCCCGCGCCGTGCGCAAGGTGTTCGTCGATCTCTACCGCGCGGGCCTCATCTACAAGGACAAGCGCCTGGTCAATTGGGACCCCGAGCTGCTCACCGCCATTTCCGATCTCGAGGTCGAGCAGCTCGACACCAAGGGGCATCTCTGGCATCTGCGCTATCCGATCGAGGGGCCGAAGTTCAACCCCGACGATCCATCCAGCTTCATCGTCGTCGCCACCACGCGGCCCGAGACCATGCTGGGCGACACCGCCGTCGCCGTGCATCCCGACGACGAGCGTTACCGCCACCTGATCGGCAAGAACGTGATCCTGCCGCTGGTGGGCCGCCGCATTCCCATTATCGCCGACGAGTATTCCGACCCCGAGAAGGGCTCGGGCGCGGTGAAGATCACGCCGGCCCACGACTTCAACGATTTCGAGGTCGGCAGGCGCCACAACCTCCCGATGATCAACGTGTTGAGCCCCGAGGCTAAGCTCCTGCTCGAGCCCAATCCGGAGTTCACCCAAAATGTTGAGCCGAGCGCCGAACTCAAGGCCACGATTCTCGAATTGAATGGCGTGTTCCGCTTCGCCGCGCGCAACATGATCGTCGACCGGCTCGATGCCCAGAACCTGATCGAGAAGATCGAGCCGCACGCGCACACCGTGCCCCATGGCGACCGCTCCAACGCCGTGATCGAGCCGCGCCTCACCGACCAGTGGTATGTCGACGCCGCCACGTTGGCCAAGCCGGCCATCGACGCGGTCAAGCGCGGCCGCACCAATTTTGTGCCCAAGAATTGGGAGACCACCTACTTCCATTGGATGGAGAACATCCAGCCTTGGTGCATCTCGCGCCAGTTATGGTGGGGCCATCAGATCCCCGCCTGGTACGGGCCCGACGACAAGGTGTTCGTCGCCGAAGACGAGGCGGCCGCCCTGGCGCAGGCCAAGGAGCATTACGGCAAGCCGGTCCCGCTCGAGCGCGACGAGGACGTGCTCGACACCTGGTTCTCCTCCGGGCTGTGGCCGTTCTCCACCCTGGGCTGGCCCGATCACACCCCCGAGCTCGCGCGTTATTATCCGACCGACGTTCTCGTCACCGGCTTCGACATCATCTTCTTCTGGATCGCGCGCATGATGATGATGGGCCTCTACGTGATGGATGAGGTGCCGTTCCGCGACGTCTATATCCACGCGCTGGTCCGCGACCAGAAGGGCCAGAAGATGTCGAAGTCGAAGGGCAACGTGATCGATCCCCTCGACCTGATCGAGACCTACGGCGCCGACGCGCTCCGCTTCACCCTGGCCGCCATGGCGGCGCAGGGACGCGACATCAAGCTCAGCCCCTCCCGCGTCGAGGGTTATCGCAACTTCGCCACCAAGCTGTGGAACGCCGCGCGCTTCGGCGAGATCAATGGTTGCGTGCCGCGCGCCGGCTTCGATCCGGCGACCGCCAAGGTGACGCTCAATCGCTGGATCGCCGGCGAGAGCGAGCGCACGCTTGCCGCCGTCACCGAAGCGCTACAGGCGTTCCGCTTCAACGAGGCCGCCGGGGCCATCTATCATTTTATCTGGCACGTCTATTGCGATTGGTATCTCGAGCTGATCAAGCCGATCTTGGCCGGCAGCGACGCTGACGCCGCTGCCGAGACGCGCACCATGGCCGCCTTCGTGCTCGACCGGGCCTTGCAGCTGCTGCATCCGTTCATGCCCTTCGTCACCGAAGAGTTGTGGGCGAAGCGCGCCGCCGAAGGGGAGGGCCGCGGAAGCCTTCTTATTCTCGCGCCATGGCCCGAGCATCAGGGCCTCGCCAATGCCGAGGCCGACGCCGAGATCGGCTGGCTGATCAAATTCATCTCCGAGGTTCGTTCGGTGCGCGCCGAGATGAATGTTCCGGCCGGCGCCAAAGTGCCGCTGGTGATCTCAGGCGCGAGCGGTGAGACATCCGCCCGGGTCGCCCGCCACGAGGAGACGCTGCTGCGCCTGGCCCGGCTCGACCAGATCGAGTTCGGCAAGCCGCCCTCCGGCGCCGTTCAGATCGTGCTCGACGAGGCCGTGCTAGCGCTGCCGCTGGCCGGCATCATCGACATCGACGCCGAGTCCAAACGACTGAAGCGCGAGATCGACAAGGTCGGCTCCGAGATCAAGCAGATCGACGCCAAGCTCGCCAATGAGAAATTCGTCAGCCGTGCGCCCGAGCACGTGGTCGAGGAGCAGCGCGAGCGCAAGAGCGAAGCCGAAGCGGTGGCCGCCAAGCTCGAACAGGCGCTGAAGCGCCTCGAAGCCGCGCTCTAAGTTTCACCGATGCAACGATCCACGTCATGCCCGGGCTTGTCCCGGGCAGCCACGATTTTGGACAATCGAGGGACTTAAAAGACGGGGGTCGGGGAGGGCCGGCTGGGCGTGCGCCATGGCCGTTCAAGCGTGGGTTGCCTGATCCAAACCTTCAGTCTCGATCTCGTGGATACGACGCGCGAACACGATCAAATAAGCCAGGATGAATAGATAGAGATACAACTCGACTGACTCGCTCGGGCGCTGCACCAAGGGTTGCAGGTAGCCCTTCTGCTGGCCGACGTCCAAATACTTGAAGGCGAACACACCGATCGCGATGGGTATCAGCGCGGCCGGCGGCAGGAATAGCGACAGCCGGTTGGCGCGCACGCGCGGATCGAACGCCGCGACCAGCGGCACCAGCAGTCCGCCGATGAAGACCCCGATCTCGAGGATCGCCCGCGGCCACTTTTCGAACACCGCGTAGGTGTTGTGCAAATTGGTCTCGCCTTGGCGATTGACCTGCGCCCAATAGTCCGGCGTGTTCCAATGGAAGAAGTGCTGGCCCCAGCTCATCTCCTCGCCGGCGATGTAAAGACAGGAGAGCGCGCTGATAATCGTGACGGTGAGTAAGAAAGGGCGTCTGCGCACGAAGGGGTTGAACAGCAGATTGACGGCGATCGCCAGCGCGACCAGCATAACGATGAACTGCGAGAGTTCGAGCAAGCCGTAGCCTTCGGGGATCACCCGCCGGTCGAACCAGCCCGGGTCGAGCTTAAACGCCGCAATCAAGCCAAGCGCGCAGACTACTGGAGCGGCCAACCACCACCATGCCTCGCTCCAGCCCGGGTCCGACGCGAACGGACGATAGGGCCCGGGCGTGGCCGGGTCGGGCAGATGCGCTGTGGGGGTGCCGACAGGCGCGCCGGGCAATTTCAGCATCATTGTTCACGTCCCTTGCGGCGTATCAGTCTCGTCCCTAGCCGGCCTTGTCTGCCTTTTCCGCATCGATCTTCAACGGGATCGACAGTTGCGCCGGCGGCCCATAATCCGCGTTAGCCGCTCCGACCTCGGGAAGATTGGTCACCTCTTCGCTCAGCATCTGGCCATTGCGGGCGAAGTGCTTAACGCGATAGACGCCCGGCTCCAGCTGTTCGACCTCCATGAAGCCAGCCAGCGCGAACGGCATGGTGTTATTCAGAAAGAACCGGTTGGCCGCGACGCCGGGCGTCTCCAGACGCACGCCCAACGCGCGCGCCACCGTCTGCGCCAAATGGTAGGTAGTCGGCGGCGACCACGAGCTTAACAGCGTGGCCACGTCGGACCGCGGCCGGTTGGTCAGCAGCATCATCGGAACCATGGCGACGCGGAGATCGGTGAAGCCGTGTCCCCAGCTGCCGGTTTCGGCCATCAACTCGCTGTGGTCGGCGGTGATGAAGATGTGGACGGCGCCGGGCCGTTTCAGGAATGGCTCGACGAGCGCGCTCACGTCGCGGTCCCAGCAGCGCAAGCCGTTATCGTAGGCCGCACGCCGCCGGTCGCCGGTCGATCCCCCGGCCGCGTTGAAAATGTACAGGCCGTCGGGCGCGGGCGCGCAATTGCTGGTGTAGGGGGTGTGGTTCAC